>JACRLR010000018.1 GCA_016219645.1 Nitrospirota bacterium | reverse complement strand
TCTGATGAGGACCCGGTGCGCGAATGTCCATCAGGGCCCGAACCCGAACAGGGGTTCACCACGAGGCCGAATATATGCGTGCAGTCAGACCCTATCGCCATGACCCGTGACCTTGCACCGGAGGGGGAGTCCATATAAGCACCCTGCTAATATTTCGCCAGCCAGGTTCCCGGAGCGCGATACACAACCGGAAGCCCCCGAAAAAGTCCCTGCGCCAAATCAGCGTTGTACCAAACCTCTATCACAGTCCCGCTGCTTATCGACGTCACTCCTTGTCCTGCCAGCAGGGCCCCGTACAGGCGAGCAGATCGTTCAATCCTGACCGCGCCAGCCGCATACAGCAGGCCATTGACGTGGATACCGGACAATTGAACCGGCAGCCTTGCACCCAGCGACTCTGTCCCTGCCGTAGATGGACTGAGGACGGAAATTGACTTCCCCCCCGCAGGAGGCCTGAGCACCACGTGGCCTTGCACGGCTAGAAGCGCTTCGACGTAATCCGCATTCAGCACCAGCGTTCCCATATTATCGGCATTGGGCGGTTGTCCATCGACCGTATCGATGAAGACTAGTCCCCGTTGGTCCCCTGTAGCTTGGGATTCCAGCGCCTCTGCAGGCGTGATTCCCTGGTCAGAGTCCGAATCTCCATATGGATGGAGTTGCCCCGCATGATCAAGGTGATAATAGGTTCCCCAGCGTAGCGCGATCTTCTTGAGCTGGTCATACTCCCACCGGTCGAGCCTCACCCCTGGCGTCGGATATTGTTGCTGGTGAACATTATCAGGCAGCGGGGGATTCGCGCCTTGGCCTGCGGGAGGGGCGATGACGGAAACCGCCCCTCCGATCCAATATTCCGTCCAACGATCCTGGGCAAATGGCATCTGGTCATATGATTGATTGGTGACAGGGGCTGCAAGATTTTTGAGCGCCAGGTCCTCGACTTGCTGCACCACGAGATCGCCCAATACCCGCAGATCGCCCCAATGGACCATGACAGGAGATTCACTGCCTGGCTGTGGAGAACCGAGAGCCTGCCCAACTTGCACCGCTGCACGAATCGCAGGGATCGACAGGGCGCCAAGCTGAAGCTGAACCGTTCGCGCAACCGGCCGGTGATCGACCGTCGTGGCTGTGACCTCGACTGTGCTCAGCAAGCCTGGCTGTAAGGGGCCATACATTCTCACCATACTGATTCGACCAAGCCCTCCGAGGGAATTGTGGAAGCCGTTGGGCGAACCATTTAATAGCTGATCATCCATCTGGTTGGCTGCATCAAGTAAGAGATCGGGGTGATCCGCGGTCCCGACAAACTGCGAACGCCCGGCTGCATCGAAGAAAGAGGGCCCGCTCGCTGGGTCACCTTGACGCTTGGCGAGCAATCCGGCAATGACTGTTGGAGTACCTGAGGAATCGTGAAACCAACTCATTACGACATCCGCTGCACCTTCGGCCAGCTGTTGCGCGAGATTGTCTTCTTTCATGGCACTGACGCCCGGTCCATCCTGACCAGCTAGATACAAAGACGTCATGCCGACGATGCCCAGGAGCAAGATCAACATGAGCGCCCCAAGAAGCACATGGCCTCTGTCGCATGGATTCATGAGTGTCGATCTGCAGTTCTCTCTCGTCCCCATATCCTCACTCCCGATCTTATGTCCTGAGACTAATTTCCCGGACTGCGCGAATTACTCGATCGGACAACATCGCCTCAATGACAACGAGCTTGACGAGCGCTGGCTGCGTCACCGCCTGGCCGTTTTCATCCCAGTAGGAAAACCGCACCTCCTTCACATCTTTTACTAAAACACTCGCGCCGCCATCGACCTGCCGAAGCAGCCTAAGAATCCCCTGGCCATCGCGACGGCTGTAGTATCGGACATGATTCAGGAGGACAACAAAAGCCCCGTTTGGAATTGCCCTAGTCAGCGGCTGAGTTACCGTGAGCAGATACCGTTGGCCATTACGAGCCAAGGTGAGCGTCTCGCAACCTTCGACCCAACAGGCCATGATGGTATTCCGATCATCCCACCCTCGCCCGTCCTCGACCGACAGGGCCGTTTGACCAAGGGACGCCCCTGCCGTGACTCTGGTTGAGAGGCCCTGCAGATTCGCCGAAAACTCCACTGTGTCCTGAGCGGCAGTGGTGAGAGAGCCGGATCCTGCAAGCCGTAATTCTTGCTCAAGGACTTCTAAGCCAAGGCGAAGATCCTGCTCCTGCGCGATCTCATATTGTTGCTTCATAAACCGTTGTTGGAAATAGGACAGGGACTGAAGCGTGGCGCCAAGAACAACCAGGCCGGCTGCGGTGGCAAAGAGCAGCTCGGTCAAGCTGATCCCAGCCTCCCTCCGAATTCCATCGTAGGTGCTTGCTGTGCGGTTTCCTGCCTGCATCCTGCCTATTCCCGTCAGCGCCACGTTATTGACTTCCGACGAACACAGGATTAGCCCGCAGGGTACCGACTCGTACTTCATGCTGGCCATCATCGGCTGTGTAGACTGCGCGAGCTTCCATGAGGACATGCCCTGAGGCAGAAAACGAACCGGAACGGCTCGGCGTCACGGTCCAGATGAGGTGGACGCCATCCTGGTCCCAACGACCGGAGTACACTCCATCACCGGCCATCACATCGCCATCTGCTCCGTCATCATGCATCACAACGTCAGGGACACCATCGTGATTCAAATCATCCAGTAAGAGACGATCCCATCGCACAGATCGTTTCGCTTCAATCCGAGATTCCGCCATCGCGAGGGCCCGCGTCGCCACCATACCAGTCCGAAGACCCCGTTCTGCTGCCAGAAAGGCCCCCATAGCACCGGCCAACCCGATCATCGTCAACGCCATGGCCACGAACACTTCGGCAAAACTGGCTCCGCCTTCTGCACGGCATAATCGATCTTGCGTCATGAGATGGACACTTTTCCGGTGATGCTCACTGTGAACGTGGTTTCCCGGCCCTGACTGTCTCGCACACGAATGGTTGTGGGGGTTGCCGATCGACCGCTGGGATAAAAGAACAGCTCGGGACCGGAGGTTGGCTCCTCCACGACCACTCCCTTGTCCGCATAATGATAGATGTCGAGGATCTCCTCGACATCTCCACGTCGAAGCGTGATCGTGCGGCCCTCCCGATCGAATATGACGCGAAGGCGCTCCCGCCTGGCCATCGCCAATTGCCTGGCCAGCCGAAGCTCAGAGGCGATCTCCGAAGTGGCGCTGCGTGCCTGAACTCTTGCGGTCATTGTCTGATAACTCGGCCAAGCTAACGCTGCCAAGAGGCCCGTGATTGCCAGCACGGTGAGAACCTCTGTCAGACTCCAGCCTTGTTCACGAATGTGTAGTTCTGCCGACATGTCCCTCCCTCACAGAAACATTCTTCCTATCATGATGAACCTGGCCTCCAAGACCCATGCCCATCTTGATCCATTCCCAGACGACGGAATGTATTGAGCGAACGCGGCCACAATTCTCTGCAAGATCGCGCAGTCTCGCGTCGTCCCGAGGAATTATCAAAAATGATCGGGTCACTGACCTGAACAGAAAATAAGCGGGAAACGAGTAAAGCACTTCACTATTTAGATACAGGGATTCGTCCGAAGAGATACAGGAAGGATGTCAGTCTGCCCCACCAAGCAGACCTTGATACCAATCGAGGAGAGGCTGGGCAAAAAACATGGAGAGGAGAGCGCCCAACACAAGGAAGGGACCAAAGGGAATATAGTCATCACGCTTGATGATATGCAGAGCGATCAAGCTGATGCCGATGATAGAACCGGTGAGCGAACCGATCATGATGGTGAGAAGCGCTGGTTTCCAGCCAAGAAACGCACCGACCATAGCCAGCAATTTGATATCGCCGCCTCCCATTCCCTCTTTGCCGAAGAGATAGGGACTCAGCCAGGCCAGGAGCCAAAGGATACCGCCTCCCACAGTGAGACCAAGCACCGAATTGATCACACCAACCGGCAAGACGGTCACTGCGCCAAGAAGTCCAACCACCATCCCTGGAAAGGTAATGACATTGGGGATTATTTTATGAGTGAGATCCGTTCCAGTGACCACGACCAACCCAGAAAACAACAGGGCATAGAGGACAGACGTCCAGCTTGGGCCGAAGAACCATAAAATTGTAAGATACCCAAGGGCATTAGTCGCTTCAACGAGCGGGTATCGTATCGAAATCGGCGCGCGGCATGCCCGACAGCGTCCAGCAAGCCACAGGTAGCTCAATAGAGGAATATTGTCATAGAAGTTGATTGCATGAGCGCAAGAGGGGCAATGGGAACCTGGCCAGACGATCGATTCGCCTCGAGGCAGCCTGAAGATGCAGACATTGAGAAAACTGCCGATCAGGGCGCCGAGGGTTCCGACTACGAGATAGAGAGCCCCTTCATACATAGGCGACTCAGAAACAGGCCCAGGATTGGACCATGCTGGCCCCTTCGCATGCCAAATGAAACAAATTAGGTAGCTTCACTGGGGCCAGGATCCCATAGTTTACTTATGGTGAGAGAGTTCTTTATAATCGCTGCCTGCTCGGCGAGGGTATATTCTTGCACCCATACTCGTCAGAGTGAATTATACCGTACTATTTTTTTCGTCAAAGGAGAACAAGATAATGGCACGGACCGCAAAGTCGAAAACCAGAACTTCCTTGGCCAATCTCACCCCACCACCTCGCAAGAAGAGGCCTGAGTCGCTCACAAGCCGGGAACAGGAGATCCTGGAATTGATATGGGCCGGGTTCAAAAACAAGGAAATCGGTCAACGACTCAAGATCAGCGTCAAGACCGTCGAGGCGCATCGGGCCAACATGATGAAAAAGATGCGCGTGTCGAACACCGCTCAACTGCTCAAATCCGCGATTCAAGACGGGACGATCAAAGTTCGGTAGGCCTCACCGCTTAAACGGCGCCGCCGCGTCGCTGACGGACCACTTCGAATAACGCGACGGCCGCTGCAGCTGAGACATTCAGCGACTGGACGCGGCCCTGCATCCGGATCCTGATACGGTCGTCGCATTCCCCCAACACACTAGAACGAATCCCTTCCCCTTCGCCACCAAGCACTAACGCAATCGGCCCGGTCAGGTCGATATCGGTATGGAGCTTTTTCGCCTGTGGATCCAATCCGTAGACCCACAGGCCTGTCTCTTTGAGGCTCTGAATCAAACGAATCAGGTTGCCCACGCGTCCGACGGAGATGTGATCGAGCGCCCCAGCTGATACCTTTGCCACCACTGATGTCAGGCCGACTGCACGGCGTTCCGGAATGAACACCCCGTGGACACCAGCTGCTTCGGCCGTCCGCAAGACCGCGCCCAAGTTGTGGGGATCTTCAACTCCGTCAAGGAGGACGAGAAATGGTGGCTCCCCTCTCGTCTTCGCCTGCTCAAGAATCTGCTCAGTCGTGTCGTAGAATTTCGCCGCGATGAGCGCGATCACTCCCTGGTGGTGTCCGCTCGGCACCAATCGATCGAAGACAGGCGGAGGTTCAATGTGGACGGGGATCCGCTTTGCCTTGGCAAGATGGAGAAGGTCCGCAAACTGTCGATCAGTTCGCAGCATGAGCAGCCTCTGAAGCGGCCGAGAGCCGGCGCGCAAAGCCTCACGCACGGTGTGCAGACCATAGATCAGTTCTGGCTGACTATCGCTTCCACCGGCTGGTGCCGTCAGGCTTATCTTCGATGACGATACCGTGGGAGGCGAGGAACTTCCTAATCTCATCGGCTTTCGGAAAGTTCTTCTTCTTTTTTGCATCGAGACGCTCCGCGATCTGTTGTTCGATCTGCGCTTCCGAGAGTTCAGTCTCGGGTGATACTTGATCAACCTTGACGGTTGGTGGAAAGGGCGTCAGTTTCAGGTGCGCGACGCCTGGCGTCACAACTTTGCCTCCTACAAACTGCCACTTGTCCGATTGGAACAACCCCAACACATTGCCCAGCGAACGAAATTCCTCTCTGGCGATCTTTCGTGCCTCAGTCGAGAGGCCCTTGTCTAACAGTTTATTCACGTCGCTTCGCAATCTCTGTAGTACTGCGATCGCCACTGGCGTATTGAAATCGTCGTCCATGCCTCTGTTGAACATCTCGCTGGTGAAACCAACTGCAAACTGGAGATCATGGTCGGTCTCTGTCGAACCTTGCCCTGTTTCGGCCAATCGAGTGAAGAGATCGTAAAACCCGTTCAACGCATTCTTCGCTTCTTTCAAACTTTGCTCTGAAAAATCCAGTGGCCCGCGATAATGAGTCGAGAGGAGGAAATAGCGTAAGATTTCGCCCGTGACATCCTCCGACCATTCTGACTTCTCAAAGATCTCTCGAATCGTGAAGAAATTTCCAAGAGACTTTGACATCTTCTCCTTGTTGATTTGCACGAAGCCGTTGTGAATCCAGTAGCGCGCGAATTCTTTCCCCGTCGCGCCACAGGACTGCGCGATCTCGTTTTCATGGTGCGGAAAAATCAGATCCATCCCCCCGCCATGAATATCGAACGTCTCACCCAAATGCCGCATGGACATGGCGGAGCATTCGATGTGCCAACCCGGACGCCCAAGGCCCCAGGGACTCTCCCATGATGGCTCACCTGGCTTGCTCCTTTTCCAGAGGGCAAAATCCATCGCATGGCGTTTCCGTTCATCCACCTCCACTCGTGCACCGGCTTGCAAGTCTTCCAGCCTACGTTTAGAGAGGCGGCCATAGGTCAGGTATCTGTCGACCTGGAAATAGACATCGCCTGCCACGTCATAGGCGAGACCTTTCTGAATCAGCCGGCTGACCAACTCAATGATCTCGGCCATATGCTCGGTCGCTTTCGGCTCCGCCGTTGCCCGTTTGATCCCGAGCTTGCCCATGTCGGCGTCGTAGGCCTCGATGAACCTGGTCGTAATCGTTTCGCAGGAGACGCCTTGCTCGTTCGCTCGCTTGATGATCTTGTCGTCAACGTCTGTGAAGTTCTTGACGAATTCAACATGGTAACCGGTGAACTCGAGATATCGCCGGATCACATCGAACACCAGTGCGCTGCGCGCATGGCCAATGTGGCAATAATCGTAGACGGTCATGCCGCAGACATACATTCGAACGAACTTCGGCACGAGTGATTCAAACGGCTCCTTTTTCCCGGTGAGCGTGTTGTGGATCGAAAGCATGGGCCGGTTACAACTCCGGAGTGACGCGGCGTTTCGGCCAATGGGACCAGAGAAAATAACCCACTGCGATCGCCAGGCAGAGGCCTATCACGATGTCGAACTGATGGAAGTAGTCTCTCAGATGCTCCCATTGCTCTCCCATCTTCACGCCGATATAGGCCAACAGATAGCACCAGGGTAATGCGCCGAGAAATGTGTAGAGCATGAACCGATAAATACTCACGCGGGCGATACCGGCCGGCAACGAGATGAAGGTCCGGACGACCGGAAGCATTCTGCTGAAAAATACGGCCGCATCGCCATATTTGGCAAACCACCGATCGGCCATCTCGATGTCTTTTCTCGACACCAACAGATAGGGTCCATATCGCTCAACGAAGGGCCGACCACCCCACACACCGGCGTAGTAGGCCACAACCGACCCGGCAACATTCCCGAGAGCGCCGGCCAATGTCACACCCAGCATCGTGAACTGCCCCGTCGTCACAAGATACCCGGAAAAGGGCATGATGATTTCGCTGGGCAATGGAATGCAGGCGCTCTCGATAGCCATGGTGATAAAGATACCGGTGTAACCGAATGTCGAGATCGTCGACACAACAAACCGGCTGAGCTCTGTAATGATCGCTTCGATCAGATTCCCCACAGACCTAACCCTTCTGTGTGCCCTTCATCTTTTTCGATGTAGCCGCCCGGCCCTCATCTGGCCGGCACAGCGTTTCCCACTTCCGGAATCGATCCAACACCCCATGATTCGTCGTATCGAGATGAATCGGGGTGAGGGAAACCGCCCCTTGCTCAAGCGCCTCATGGTCGGCATCCTTGCTCCTGCTCCAGGACACACGGGTGCCGGCAATCCAGTAGTAGGTCCTGCCGTGGGGATCGACTTTTTCAGTGATCGGGTTGTCGAAACGCCTCCGGCTGAGGCAGGTGACTCGGACTCCAGTGATCGACTCGAAAGCCCGATTGGGAATATTGAGATTGACGAGCGTTTCATCCGGCAAACCCTCTTTCAGAATCAAGCGAGCAATACGCATGGCATATAGGGCTCCTGCACTAAAGTAAAAATGCTCTTTGCCCTCCTGGGACACAGCCATGGAGGGGACACCGAGGATCGTCCCTTCCATCGCCGCCGAGACTGTCCCGGAATACAGCACGTCATCACCGAGATTCACACCTTTATTGATACCTGACACAAGAAGGTCTGGCGGTGACGGCATCACCTTTAAGAGCGCCAGATTCACACAATCGACCGGCGTTCCATTCACCGCATAGGTCCTTGCTCCAAGCTGCTGCACTCGTAATGGTTTATGGAGTGTCACGGCATGCGCCACAGCAGTCCTTTCTCGATCCGGCGCAACGACCCACACTTCACCCATCTTCGACAAGGCCTTCGCAAGCGCCGTCAAACCAGGCGAGTGAACTCCGTCATCATTGGTGACCAGAAAGCGTTTCGGAGGACCAGGCATAAAAAAAGCTGCGCGAGGCAGCTTCCTTTTTGATGGTTACGGACTGAGCGCGGAGAAGCGATGAACTGAATGTCCTCTGCCTCTCAGCACTCAGAACTCATCGCTCAGCACTGTGATTAATTGGTCGGGGCGAGCCGATTTGAACGGCCGACCACTCGCACCCCAAGCGAGTACGCTACCGGGCTGCGCCACGCCCCGACAGGTTCTATTCAGTTTCACCATCGTCCCGTATTGTCTCCTTGGAGGCAGTCGGAATGCAACCGGCTCGGAAGAGTCGAAGCCGGAGCATCGTCAGTCGGAATGCGACTCCAAGATTTTGAGAATTGCTTTGAGATTTCCTCGTAGTTTCTGCGCGAGTTCTTTAGGCCCGACTTGTTGGTTCGACACCCTGCCTCGTCTGGTCCAGTAACGTTTGACACCCGCGAGTGTATACCCTTCTTCATAGAGCAACCGCTTGATTTCCAAGACTGTTTCGACTTCTCGCCGGACATAGAGCCGCTGATTCCCACGACTCTTCTTCGGCTTGAGAAATGGGAACTCTGACTCCCAGAATCGCAACACGTAAGCCGGTAGCTTGGTAATCTGGCTGACTTCGCCGATTTTATAAAAGACCTTGCTGCCCAGCCTGGGCTCGTTCCCCATGACCGGTCCTCGTGGCGGGATGAGTTAAGGTGATTGAATGAGGCTATGAATTGACGTATTTCTTAAATACTTGACTGGGACGAAATGTCACGACACGACGGGGCGTAATTCCTATTTCTTCACCGGTCCTTGGATTCCGGCCTTTCCGTGCTCCTTTACTCCGTACCACAAAGTTTCCGAATCCGGCAATCTTGACCGACTCCCCCTTATGTAACACGGCTTTCAACATATTCAGCACAAGTTCGACGATATCCGCTGCTTCATTTTTTGAAATACCGACCTGCTTGTAGATTTCGTTCGCAATATCTGCCTTCCTCATGCTCTCCCCTCCGACACCGACACAAACCTTTCGAACGATCGCCAGTGAACGTCTTATGAAATATCGGCGGTTTCGCTATAAGTTACGTGAGGTTATACGGCCTGTCAAGCAGAAAGATAGCGAGCTAGAGGTCTCACTCACTCACTCACTCATTCATCCTGGGCAAGCAACTTATATTCGATGCTGTCGGCCAGCGCTTGCCAACTCGCTTCCATAATGTTCTCAGACACGCCGACAGTGCCCCATTTATCTTTGTGATCACCCGATTCGATCAACACCCTCACTTTGGATTCTGTTCCTCGATTAGCTGACAGGACTCGCACTTTATAGTCCAGCAGCTTGACTTCTCGAAGCTGGGGATAGAACTTTTCCAATGCTTTCCGCAATGCATGGTCGAGCGCGTTGACTGGACCTGCGCCGACTGCTGCCGCATGTTCCACTACCTCGCCGACTTTCACCATCACGGTAGCCTCCGATGAAGAGGCACCGTGGTCCTGTTTTTTCTCAACAATTACTCGAAATCCCAGAAGTTGGAAAGAGGGCCTATGCGTCCCCATTGCTTTCCGCATGAGTAATTCGAAGGAACCTTCCGCCGCTTCAAACTGGTAACCCTCACTTTCACGCTCCTTCATGGTATCGATCAGTTCCTGCACTTTGGCATGGTCCTTGTCCAATTTGATCCCATAGGCCTCGACTTTCTCCAGCAAACCGCTCCGACCTGCCGCGTCCGATACCAACATACGTTGACGGTTGCCGACCGACTTTGGGATCACATGCTCATAGGTCGCAGGATTCTTCAGCACCGCATGGATATGGACCCCTCCCTTGTGGGCAAACGCTGAATCCCCCACATAGGGTTGGTGTGTATTGGGCATAAGGTTCGCGATCTCGGTGACGAATCCCGAAACTCGCTTTAGATGGCTTAACCGGTCTTTCAAAACCGGACGTTTCATCTTCAGTTCGAGATTGGGAATGATCGAACAGAGATTGGCGTTGCCGCATCGTTCACCAATTCCATTAATCGTCCCCTGCACCTGTACCACACCGGCTTCGATCGCCACCAGCGAATTCGCCACGGCCATTTCGCAATCGTTGTGGGCGTGAATCCCCAAGGGCACAACACACTCACGCCGAACGACCTGGCAAATCTCTTTGATTTCCCACGGCATCGCTCCGCCGTTGGTATCGCAAAGAATCACCCGCTCAGCCCCGGAGGCTACGGCTTGGCGAATGGTCTCTAACGCGTAGTCCGGATTGGTTTTGTATCCGTCGAAGAAATGCTCCGCATCGTAGAACACCCTTCGACCTTTCGATCGAAGATGGGCCACAGAATCGCTGATGAGTTCAAGATTCGTTACCAGTGAAATGCCGAGCGCATCGGTCACGTGCAGGGACCAGGTTTTTCCAAATACCGTGATGATCTTCGTTTCCGCTTCTAACAACGCCTTGATATTCGGATCCTTCTGGACGGCGTTGCTGGCTTTTCTGGTCGACCCGAATGCCACCACCGCCGCTGTCTGCAAGGGGACAGTCTTGATCATCCGAAAAAACTCGATGTCTTTGGGATTCGCTCCCGGCCATCCACCTTCAATGAACTGCACGCCCAGCCCATCTAGCTGTTGGGCCACCCGAACCTTGTCTTCGGCTGAAAAGGCGACATCCTCGGCTTGAGCCCCGTCCCGTAAGGTTGTGTCATAGATTTCCAGGGCCGGTGGGCGGGCGGAAGGACGAGGAGTGCCGGACAACGTGGAGCCGGCCGAGCTGCCTTGTGAAGACCGTGGTGGTGAAGATTTTCGAGCCATACGGAGAACGATACCAGGAGCAGGACAAACCTGTCGAGACCCACATCGCAGAAATCCGCTACTTTGCAGCCTGATCCTCTGCCGGTGACTGATCCAACCCGAACGCGGTATGGAGCGAACGCATTGCGAGCTCCGCATACTTTTCATCAATGACACAGGAGATCTTGATCTCCGAAGTGCTGATCATGAGGATGTTCACACCTTCATGGGACAAGACTTCGAACATCTTGGCGGCAACCCCTGAATGGGACCGCATCCCGACACCGACCAGCGAGACTTTCGCGATCGCCTCTGTCACGGCAACGGATTTGGCATCGATCCCTTTCGCTACGTCCTGAATCAATGGCAGGGCCTTCTTGACGTCCACCCGTGGAATCGTGAAGGAAATATCCGTCATGCCGGACTGACTCATGTTCTGGATGATCATGTCAACATTGATGTTCGCCTTGGCTACTGGCCCGAACAGTTGAGAGGCGATACCCGGTTTGTCCGGCACACCCACAATCGTGATCTTGGCCTGATTCCGATCGCCGGTGACTCCAGATACTGCAACCGCTTCCATATCCTCATCTTCACGCGTCACAAGCGTCCCCCTTCCTTCCTTAAAGCTGGAATTCACCTCCACCGGCACATTGAACTTTGCGGCGAATTCGACGGAACGGCTCTGTAGGACTTTGGCGCCCAAACTGGCCATCTCCAGCATTTCTTCATAGGAAATCTTCTCAATTCGTCGCGCCGCCGGCACAATGTTGGGATCTGAAGTGTAGACACCGTCGACGTCGGTAAAGATGATGCATCGATCGGCCTTCAGAGCCGCCGCGAGGGCAACTGCCGTCAGGTCGGAGCCGCCACGTCCCAACGTCGTCACATCCGACTGTTCATTGATCCCTTGAAAACCGGCAACCACTGGGATGACTCCGTTGCCCAATGCCTCGCGGATTCGATCGGCACTGACCCTGGTGATACGCGCTTTCGTATGGGCGCTGTCGGTCATGATCCCGACTTGGCGTCCCGTAAAGGATTGGGCATCAAGCCCCCGGGCCCGTAACGCCATCGCCAACAAGGCAATGGTCACCCGTTCTCCAGTAGACAGGAGCATGTCGAGTTCTCGATCATCAGGCAACGATGTGACTTCATGCGCTAACCGGAGCAACCGATCCGTTTCGCCGCTCATTGCAGACAGAACAATCACAAGGCGATGACCATTCTTATGAGCTTTCTCGACGCGATCAGCCACGCGGTGAATCCGCTCGATCGTGCCTACTGACGTCCCTCCATATTTCTGGACAATGAGCGACACGACCGTCAGGATCCTTTTGCAAACAGCCGCACCACGAACTTCGTCGCATCGCGAGGAGGCAGGGTCGAGGCCCGAGCATCCGTCTCGGTAAATCTCCGCCCAGCCCCGCTAGAGGGAGTTGCCGCACTGTCCCGATAGGCGAAGAAGCAGGGACTTTCCGCTGCCTGCCTAAGATGTGCATTGCCCCCATCGCAGCAAACCACGATACGATGGGATCCCAATTTGGCCAGCCCCTCGAGGAGCGGCCCTATCAATTCGCGATCGACCGCTTCGATACCCTTCACCTTGGCAACAACATCCAGCCCATAGACAACCGCGTCCGGCAACCCTACGTAGACATAAGCAAAGTCCTTTTTCTTCAGCTCATCCAGAGCGACCGCCGCGTGGATACAAAGATCCGCCCCTGCCAATCTTGCACCGTCCACCGCTTCGAGCCCGGCCATGATGCCGAGTCCGCGATGGACATCGCTCTGCGAAATCACCACGCCGGACACCTTGAACCGCTCAGGGAGGCTAGGCCAAAGAACGGCCTTGCCTTGCCCCCAGAGCCAGAGACAATTGGCCGGCTTCTGCCCTGCCGCATGACGTTCCTCGTTGAGGGGATGATCGCGCAAGATCTGAAACGAGGCGTCCATGAGCTTCCGAAGAATATCGGACCCGTCTCCCGTCGGCAACGCATCGGCAATGGACCGGCCGACCAACAGCTGTGGATCTGTGCAGGCTGCTCGCGATTTCCCATCGACCCACACCATGAGATGACGGTGGCCTAATCCGGGATAGAATTGGATCATCTCGGATCCGAGCTGTTCATTGATCGCCTCGACCAATTCACGGGCCTCTTCCGTCGAAATCAGGCCTGCAGTCGCATCTTCCATTGCCACATGCGGTCCAAGCTTCTTGATCTCGTTCAACCCTCCTTTACTCCCTGCCTGGGCATCTGCCCGCAATGTAACCATCGTACAACGATAGACGACATCATGCTCGCCAATGGCAACCCCCAGGCTGGCCGCTTCGAACGGGCCTGGTCCCTGGTAGTATTTCTTGGGATCGTATCCAAGAATGGTAGTCCCCACCAGACCGCTCCCCTGCCGCACACCCTCGGGCGCTGCGGCCAGAAGCCCGATCTCTCCACCTTGCACGAGGCGATCCAGGTGAGGGGTTGAAGCAGCTTGAAAAGGAGTCCGCCCATCCAATTCCTGCCGAGGGCGGTCTGCCATCCCATCGACATGGAGAATGACATGCTTCATCGGAACCCTGCGCTCATGATGTGTGCACCTGTAAAAGACGAGCGACATCCTCCCGCGTCGCTCTAACGGTTTTCGGTTGGGGCGATACGCTGATCGCTGTGTCGGCATCTTTCAATCCATGGCCGGTCAATGTACAGACCACCGTCTCACCTTCACCCAAACTTCCTTGTTTGCTCAACTTCATCACCCCGGCAACCGATGCCGCAGACGCCGGCTCGCAAAAGACGCCCTCCGTCGCGGCAACCACCGCATAGGCCCGCAAGATTTCTTCATCCGTCACCGAGTCGATGGCTCCCATCGATTCCTTCACAGCAATCGAAGCCGCACTCCAGCTGGCGGGATTACCGATCCGGATAGCCGTGGCCACGGTCTGTGGATTTTCCACGATGCGACCGAGTACGATAGGCGCTGCACCGGCTGCCTGAAATCCGATCATACGAGGCAACCGCGTGGATTGATTGGCAGAACAGTATTCCTGATACCCCTTCCAATAGGCAGTAATGTTACCGGCATTCCCCACCGGCAGCACATGAATGGCTGGGGCATCTCCAAGTTGATCGCAGACCTCCATCGCGGCGGTTTTCTGTCCCTCGATCCGATAGGGGTTGAGCGAGTTGACCAGTTCGATGTGATGAGTCGCCGACAATTCCTTCACGATAGTCAAAGCCTGATCGAAATTCCCTTCAATCTGAATCACAGTGGCTTGGTGCATCATGGCCTGGGACAGTTTTCCCATCGCAATCTTCCCGGCAGGAATCAACACGTAAACCTCCAGTCCAGCCCGTGCTCCATAGGCTGCAGCGGAAGCAGATGTATTTCCCGTGGAGGCACAGATTACCGCCTTGGCTCCGGACTCGACGGCCTTTGAGATCGCCATCGTCATTCCGCGATCCTTGAAGGACCCTGTCGGATTCATGCCTTCGAATTTAAGATAGAGGTCAATGCCGGGAGCGATCTGTCTCGCCAACCTTGTCGCCCTGATGAGAGGAGTGTTGCCTTCACCGAGCGTCACGACCGGGGTGCGATCCGTTACTGGCAGAAACTTCCGATACTCTTCGATGACACCACGCCAGCGCTTCATCGCATTACTCGTCCTTGCCCTCGACCCTGATCAAGGTTGTCGGCTCTGAGATAAAGGCCATGCGATCGATCGCTCGCAGTGCCGTTTGCACATCGCGCTCCCTGGCGGTATGGGTCTTGATGACGACCGGGACCGTCTGCCCTTCGCGCCGCCCTTGTTGAAGTACAGACGAAATACTGATCTCGCACTGTCCCAGTTCCCCTGCAATTTGGGATAAGACACCGGGGCGGTCCAACACCATGAAGCGGAGGTAATACAGTGAGTTGATTTCTTCCATCGGCCGCATCCGAAGTGGACGACGCTGGTCCGGCTGGAACGAGGCGGGCGGCACTCGACCAACCGCTCCCTTCAACAGATTGCGCGCAATGGCCATGAGATCGCCGACCACCGCACTGCCGGTCGGCATGGACCCAGCACCCCGGCCATAGAGGACCACATCGCCCACGGCATCGCCGACAAGTTGAATGGCGTTGTACACTCCCTCAACTTGAGCTATCGGAGACGAGGAAGGCAGCATCGTGGGATGCACTCTGGCTTCGACTTCATTGCCGACCAGCTTGGCAATACCCAGCAACTTGATCGTACAGTCGAACTCTTTAGCATAGGCAATATCGAGCGGCGTAATGTGGGTGATCCCCTCGGTATAGATATCTTTCACATTCACTGGCGTTCCATAGGCCAACGACGCCAGGATCGCTAGCTTGTGGGCCGAATCGATACCGGCCACATCGAATGTCGGATCCGCCTCAGCATATCCGGCCTGTTTGGCTTCGTCGAGCACCAGCTCAAAGCTCTGGCCGGCACGGGTCATGCGCGAGAGAATGTAATTGGCAGTCCCGTTGATGATCCCATAAATGGATTGGATCGTATTCGCTGCAAGCCCTTCCCTCAGCGCCTGAATGACCGGAATCCCCCCACCCACACTCGCTTCGAAGCCTAGGTCGACACCAGAACGGGAAGCCGCCGCAAATATTTCTTCTCCGTGTAACGCAAGCAAGGCCTTATTGGCTGTCACGACGTGTTTGCCTGCCGCAATGGCTTCGAGGATAACGCGTTTGGCAACATCGCAGCCTCCGATCAACTCGATCACGATGTCGATCGAGGGGTCGGTGAGAACCTGCTTCGCATCGGTCGTGAGCAGGCCAGGCGGCAGAGCCAGCCCTCGGTCGCGTACTACGTCGAGGTCGGCAATCCGAACGATCTCGATGGGCACACCAATTCGGCGGCTGATCAAGGCGGCATTCTCCATGAGAATCTTCACGACGCCTGTCCCAACCGTTCCGAACCCGATGATACCGACGCCCACGCGTGAAATCATTCTTCTGCACCCTCAAGCTTCAGGGCTTTGCGAATGCCTCGAATAGCCTGTTTTGTGCGATGTTCATTTTCAACAAGACCGAACCGCACATACTCGTCTCCGCCTTCACCGAACCCAATCCCGGGCGACACGGCTACTTTCGCCTCCCGGAGCAGGAGCTTTGAGAACTCTAACGAACCTAGATGTCGATAGGGCAGGGGGATTCTGGCCCAAACGAACATGGTCGCCACAGGCTTATTCACCTGCCAACCAATGCGATTGAGCCCGCTCACCAACACATCACGCCGCTTCTGGTAACGCAACACGGTCTCCTTGACACAATCCTGTGGTCCATTCAGGGCAATGACGCTGGCAATTTGCAAAGGCTGGAAAATACCGTAATCCAGGTAGCTCTTGATCTTGGCTAAGGCCCCGACCACCTCGCGATTACCACAGCAAAATCCTACGCGCCAGCCAGGCATATTGTAGGCCTTGGAGAGAGTATAGAATTCGACACCGACATCCTTGGCCCCGTCAACTTGTAAAAAACTCGGCGCCCTGTATCCGTCGAACACGAGATCCGCGTAGGCCAGGTCATGGATGACAATGACGTTATGTTCTTTGGCGAAGACGACGATTTTCTTAAAGAACTCGAGGTCAGCCACGGCTGTGGTGGGATTATGTGGAAAATTGATGACCAAGATCTTGGGCCGTGGAAAGGTCTGGCGATAGACCTTCTGTAACTCGCTGAAGAAGTCGCTGTCTGGGCGCAACTCAATTCCTCTGACTTCTCCTCCTGCAATGATGAAACTGTACATATGAATGGGATAGGTTGGCGTCGGTGTCAGCACGACATCGCCTGGCCCGATCAAGGCCAACGCCAGGTGTGCTAACCCTTCTTTGGAACCGATCGTAACGATGGTCTCGGTTTCAGGGTCCAGATCGACATCGTAATTCCGCTTGTACCATCCTGCGATCGCATGCCGCAGTTTCGTAATTCCTCGAGAGGCGGAGTACCGATGATTTTTCCCCTTGCGCGCCGCTTCGATCATCTTTTCAACGATATGACTCGGCGTCGGCTGGTCAGGATTTCCCATTCCGAAATCGATAATGTCTTCGCCCTGTTGACGAGCCGCCAGCTTGAGGCTCTGGACCTGGGCAAAAACGTAAGGCGGTAACCGATTGATGCGATAAAACCCGTCGCCTAATCCCACCGAATCCCCTGTCTGTAATCTCTGCATACGAGGAGGCGCTGAGGGATTGCCACCTCTGTGTACCACGGAGGCTTATTCTAATGGCGTGGGGCATATCGAGTCAAATTATCTCGTGATTCTGTGGGGTTCTGTATGCCGACCCCCTAGACCGATCAGGACGACAGGCCGCTCATTGCCCTTCCCAGTCCTTGCCCCTCCCAGTCAATTTCTGTTACAACTGCAACACCTTTCGCACGCATCATGCAACTCAGTTTCTCCTTGCTCCACCTAGCAGAACGGGGGACCGGTGCCACGACTCGGGGTAAACATCGACCATGTGGCTACCTTGCGACAGGCCCGCGGGGGAACGGACCCGGACCCCCTCGCCGCTGCCCTGTTAGTAGAATTAGCTGGCGCCGATGGTATTGTCGTCCACCTCAGGGAAGATCGGCGCCATATTCAAGACCGCGATCTTCGTCTCTTGCGAGAAATCTTACACACCAAGCTCGACCTGGAGATGGCCGCCGATGAGACAATGGCCAAAGTTGCCCTGGCCATCAAACCAGACCTGGTCACACTCGTCCCGGAACGGCGTCAGGAACTCACAACCGAGGGGGGCCTCGACGTGGCCGGTCATAGAGATCGTATCCGGCAGATCGTGAACCTGCTCCAGGAAGGCGGCATCCCCGTCAGTCTCTTCATTGAACCGGATTTGGCACAAGTCAAAGCCTCTCACAGAGTCTCAGCAGATTTCGTCGAGCTCCATACAGGTCGCTATGCCAATGCCCGGCGCTCGAAAGAAGCAGACGAAGAAGTTGAAGCCATTACGCAGGCTGCGAAGCTCTCACACAAACTCGGAATGGGTGTTAATGCCGGACACGGCTTAGACTATCGTAACGTGACGCGATTGACGCACATTCCAGAAATCGCCGAATACAACATCGGCCACAGCATTATTGCCCGGGCGGTTCTGGTGGGCCTCGACCAGGCTGTGAGAGAAATGAAAGCCTTGCTGAATTGAACCGTTGAGCCACCGTGACATCCGCACTTCGCTCTGAACAATGTTGCCCTTGTCATGACATTGCGATGTAGGCAACAGATTTCTTTTCTCTCCCTGTCCGCCCGGTTCCCCATGCGGTATCGCTCCCGCACGCAAGGCCTCCGATGAAGATCGTTACCGGAACCGAGATGCAGACACTCGATCGCCGCACGATCATCGAAGCCCATGTTCCCAGCGCCGTTTTGATGGAACGAGCCGGCGAGGGAATTGTCAAATATCTGGAGGAATACTATGGGCCGGCACGAGGCAAGACCATTACCATCATCTGTGGAAAAGGAAATAATGGAGGAGACGGATTGGTTGTGGCTCGACTGCTGCATCGCCGACATGCTCGAATTCACGTGATGCTCCTCACACCGATTACCGACCTGAATCGCGATGCCGCGATCATGTACCGTCGCTTCACCAAGGTCGCGGGACAAGCAGCGATCGTTCGATTCCGGTCTGCCGACCAGATGCAATCCCTCTTCGCCTCCAGTGATATCCTCATTGATGCGCTCCTTGGTACTGGCTTATCGTCAGTCGTGACCGGAACCTATCGCGAGGCCATTGATCTCATCAACAGCGCGGGGAAACCGGTCATTGCGGTTGATATCCCCTCCGGCCTCCATGCCGATACCGGCACGATCCTAGGTCGGTCGATCCGCGCCACGTTGACTGTCGCATGTGGTCTCCCGAAACTCGGCCTCTATGTTGGCGCTGGGATCGACCAGGCCGGCGCAATTCGCGTCGCAGATATCGGCATTCCACCAGCCTATGTGGATGCGATTGAGAGCCGGACCTTCCTCCTGACACAGGACGGTGCTTTTCAGTCATTACCGGAACGCATAGTCTCCGCGCATAAGGGAACCTTTGGCCATGTGGGAATTATTGCAGGGTCTGTAGGGAAGACCGGCGCGGCAGCGTTGGCGGCCCAGGCGGCCCTCCGCATCGGAGCCGGCCTGGTGACTGTCGCTACCCCAAGCAGCGTCAACGATGTCCTGGAAGCAAAGCTATTGGAAGCGATGACGATGCCTCTTCCCGAAACGAAAGCTCGTACC
This sequence comes from Nitrospirota bacterium, assembly GCA_016219645.1. Taxonomy (NCBI): domain Bacteria; kingdom Pseudomonadati; phylum Nitrospirota; species Nitrospirota bacterium. The sequence continues at coordinate 311,331 of JACRLR010000018.1, read as the reverse complement.
CTGGCCCGTTCAGGCCTCGACCGAATCTTGGCCTTTATCCAGGCACGCAAGGCAATCGCCATTGGTCCCGGGCTCTCCACACATCACGAAACCGTCGAACTCGTCCAGTCGATCATGAAACATCTGGATCGGCCCTGCGTCCTCGATGCCGATGCGCTCAACGCCTTGGCCGGTCGCGCCTTGTTGCTGACAGAATGTAAAATACCCCCCATTCTGACCCCGCACCCTGGTGAGATGGCTCGACTCGGAACCGATGCCACGACCCAAAGCGTCAATGCAGACCGAATAGGTACGGCCAAACGGTTTGCCCAGGAACGTGGCGTGTTCGTCGTCTTAAAAGGCGCCCGCACCGTTATTGCCCGCCCCGATGGCCTCGTTGCCATTTGCCCAACCGGCAATCCCGGCATGGCCACAGCAGGGACCGGTGATGTACTCACCGGCATGGTCGTCGGTTTGCTGGGACAAGGGGTCTCGGCATGGGAGGCCGCCTGTACCGCAACCTATTTTCATGGCTTGGCCGGCGACTTGGCTGCCCGACAGCTCGGACAACCAGGGATGCTTGCCAGTGACCTCATCGCTCAGATTCCTTATGCACTCCAGCGAACCACAACAATCTAAGGCGACCAGGCCAACGAGAGCAGGACGGCATTCCGCTCTCCGTGCATCTGCATCGGACCTCCCGTGGGAACTGGTCTCTACATCGCACCAGCATACGACTCGGCTGGGGCAAGCGATTGGCCGTGTGCTTCGCGGAGGGGAAACGATTGCGCTCTACGGACCGCTCGGAGCCGGCAAGACGGCGCTCGTCCGCGGAATCGCTGTGGGCCTGAACGCATCGCCGACAGCCGTAACCAGCCCGACCTTCGTCGTCATTCACGAATACCAAGGGCGCCTGCCGCTCGCGCATGTGGATCTGTATCGTATCCGTTCATTGCGCGAGCTTGAATCGACAGGACTGATCGAATATTTCTCCGGCCAAACCGTCACAGCCATCGAATGGGCAGACAAGGGCTTGGCCGAACTACCGCAGGACCGGATCGAGATTGCGCTGAACCACCGTGCCGCACGGAGTCGGACAATTCGGTTGAACGTAACTGGTCCGAAGTCTCAGGAGGTCCTCACTCTCGCTCGGCGGCAGTACAGCAAGAGCGCCAAGAGGCATCGAGCAAGCAACCAGGCTATGACAGGGAAGAACCAACTAGGCCATGATTAGACTGATTCTGGTAGGAGTTTTGCTGCTCCTCTCCCTGGCATTTTTCCTTCAGAACCAGGAGCAGGAAGTCACACTGTGGTACTTCTTTGGTTTATTCGAAGCCTCCACTCCGATCTATAAACCTATCCTCGCCGGATTCGGAATGGGTCTGCTGGTTTCAGGAATCCTTCTCTTCCCCCCATGGATACGGGGTCGGATCGAACTTCGCCGAAAGACCAAGGCACTGCAGGAAGCTGAGGTGGACCTAGAACGATTGCGCCACTCGCTCGAAAAGGCTACCAGTCAAGTAGCCCCCACCCTGACTGACGAGTTACACGATGAGTGACGCGGACGCCTCACCGTTGATGCGGCAATACCGCGAAATCAAGCGCAGCTACTCCGATGCTATTTTGCTGTTCCGCGTCGGCGACTTCTACGAAATGTTTTACGAGGATGCAAAGATTGCCTCCAAGCTCCTCTCCATCACCCTGACCTCTCGTGATAAGTCCAGTATCGACCCAGTGCCTCTCTGTGGAGTGCCTCACCATGCCGCGCAAGGCTATATTGCAAAGCTCCTCAAGGCCGGGCGAACTGTCGCGCTCTGCGAACAGGTGGAGGATCCAAAACTCTCCAAGAGTCTTGTGCGCCGTGAAGTCGTTCGTCTCTATACACCCGGGACGTTGGTCGATACCGAGTTTCTCTCCCCCGGAGAATCGTACTTCCTGGCGGCCGTCGCCTTTTCCGACGTCATGGCCCCGTCTCTCAAGCGAGGCCCCATCGCGGGGCTGGCCTGTCTTGACGTCTCCACTGGAGAGTTTTGGGTGACAGAGTTCGAGGGAGAAGGGGCAGGGATTCAACTGATGGATGAGCTGGCCCGACTGGAGCCACGAGAAGTGCTTCATCCCGATTCGGACACCAACGCCATATCATGCCTGACTCGACTGTCAGGAGCACGTCTCTGCGCCAAACCCTCAGCCTTCTTCAATCCCAAAGAGGCCGCACGACTACTCCAGGCGCAGTTTGCGGTGCACTCGCTCGAGGGATTCGGTTGTCGCGGCCTGACCGTCGGGATCGGATCCGCTGGAGCGGTTCTGCGATATTTTCGTGAAACCCAACCGTCCGCCTCTCTCGCACACCTCCGGCGCCTGCAGCCGCGCTGGAGCGGTGACAGCATGCATCTGGACAGCGCAACGATTCGCAACCTCGAACTCGTTCAACCATCGGAAGCCAGTGAGCCACGATCGGGACAGGGCCGGCCGACAGTCTTGTCTATCTTGGACCGCACGGCAACGGCGATGGGCAGTCGCTTGTTACGCGATTGGCTCCTCAGACCACTCCTCGATTGCAGCGCCATTCAAGCTCGGCTCGATGCGGTCGGTGAGCTGAAAGACCGGATTCAACAACGGGTGTCGCTCCGGACCACGCTCCGTGACATCCAAGACATCGCCCGCCTGAGCAGCCGTGTGACGCTCGGTGTCATCGGGCCTCGCGAACTGCTCGCCTTGAAACAGTCCGTGAGTGCCCTGCCGGAGCTACGGTCCCACCTGCAGCCGTTCGATGCGTCGTTGCTGACCGCCGCTCGCAAGTCGTGGGACGATTGTCGTGATGTGTATGATGCGGTTGACCAAGCCATCAAGCCTGATGCGCCGATATCGCTCCGCGACAGTGGCACGATTCGGGAAGGCTACGATCCCATGGTCGATGAGCTGCGCAAGGCGAGCACGGAAGGCAAGCAATGGATCGCTTCACTGGAAGCCAAAGAGCGAGCGCGCACAGGGATCGACTCACTCAAGGTTCGTTACAATCAGGTGTTCGGCTACTACATCGAAATTACCAAAACGCACCTCGCCCGTGTCCCGCCTGATTATACTCGCAAGCAAACACTGGTCAATGCCGAACGATTCATGACGCCGGAGCTGAAAGAGCTGGAAGAGCGTGTCACAGGCGCTGAAATTAAACTGTTGGCACTTGAGCAAGAACTATTCGAGCAATTGCGCCTGCGCTTGGCAGATGCAATGCCGCGCCTGCAAACGATGGCCCACACCGTCGCCTTGCTCGATGTCCTCGCCGGGCTAGCCGAGACTGCCGCATTACATCGCTACGTCAAGCCCCTGGTCGATGGGGGCGGTTCGATCTGTATTCGAGAAGGCCGCCACCCTGTGGTCGAGCAGCTCAGTCACGACCTGACGTTCGTTCCCAACGACACGGACCTCGACTGTGCAGGTAACCGGCTTGTGATCCTCACTGGACCCAACATGGCAGGGAAAAGCACCTATCTCCGCCAAGTCGCCCTGATTGTCCTCTTGGCGCAGATCGGAAGCTTCGTGCCGGCCGCCGAGGCGCGTATCGGACTGGTCGACAGAATTTTCACACGGGTCGGAGCCTCGGACAACTTGGCTGCAGGGCAGAGCACCTTCATGGTGGAGATGATTGAGTCCGCTCACATCCTGAACAGTGCGACTTCCCGCAGCTTGATTCTCTTGGATGAGATTGGCCGAGGGACCAGCACATATGATGGACTCAGCATCGCCTGGGCTATCGCGGAGCATATCCAAGACCGCCGACACTTGGGAGCCAGAACCCTGTTCGCGACTCACTATCATGAGATGACGCAATTGGAAGGGTTACGGGAGGGGATCAAGAATTACTGCGTAGCAGTCCAAGAACGCGACGGCGACGTGGTATTCCTCCGTAAAATTGTGCCGGGGGGTGCAGACCGCAGCTATGGTATTCATGTCGCCAAGCTGGCGGGTCTTCCACAAACAGTCATCGCCAGGGCGCAACAAGTCCTGGCCCAATTGGAACAACCGGACGCTGCCACCGAGAACAGGCCCCTATCTTCGGAGAAGGAAGCAACATGCGGTTCCCTTCCCCAGCCGCACCCGATTATCGAGGAAATGAAACAAATTGACCTCTTCTCCATGACACCGCTCGACGCACTCAATCGCCTCGCTGACATCCAGCGACGGATCGGTCCAACCGGCCCAGACAACCGAGACAAGTAAAAAAGGCGGCATCTCCTTTCGGAAATGCCGCCTCCATAGACAGAGACTGACTCAGTTTAGTGATGAGCAGCGCCGGCGCCAGTGTTGTATTTCGCGGTCCAGGGAATCAATCCGGCAACGGGTTGCCCACCGGGGAGCAATACATCGTACTGCATGAGGACCTGGGACCCATCCGGAGACATCGGTGAGGTATTGAGCTGCTGCTTTGCTGCCGCACAGCCTGCCTCGACTTCGCTTTTTCCCGCACACTCCTTTAATCGAAGACCGGAGATGCTAAGCGGCTTCCCCATGGAACCGGCCACTTCCTGAAGCTTCTTGACCGAAGAAATGACACGGTGATTCTGCTCCGGCTCTGTCACGGTAAATTCGATCAAATCGGTCGTACTGGACGGCGGCACTTCCTTGGCCGCTGCCGGTCCTGCATGAAGACGACCCATTTTTTTTAGCTCTTCCCACGCCCCCTTGTCGGCGTAAAACTTGAGATTCTTACCTGGGTGAATCTTCTGCCAGTAAAGGCCACTCTCGGCGTTGCCTCCGAACACTGCGACATTGATCCAGACCGCTTCATCGTAAGGATCCAGCACGATCACGCGGCCCTGCAATGTTGTCGGCTTGCTCAAGTCCCCCCACTCAAACCGTTCCTGAAATGATTCGATCGCCAGTGCAGTGGAGGCGACAGAAACCACCAGCGCCGCTGCTGCCATCACGGCCCAGCCTTTCGGATGAAACGTCATAATCGCATCCTCCTTAACAGAACATGAAAGAATAAATGCTTGTCAAGGCCTATTACTTAAGAACTTTAAAGCCGGTAATCGTCCGACCATCCAGACTTACTTCCATGGCAACGAGTTCCTGAGAGGCCTTGATGATTTGGTCCATAAGGGCCTTATCCTTCACTGCCAACCGAACGGTTGTCGAGGCATGGTACCAACCAGAATATGGATTGTTCTTATCGGTGCCACCCACAAACCCCCAACCACAGCAGGAAAACAGGGGATCCGGTGGTTTCACATCAAGGTTGGAGGACGACCGGCCGGCCGGGGTTCCCGACCCAGGCTCGCCGCTGTTCCAATATTGAATGCCGAAGAGCAATTCCCCATCCGGGTTGTCGGCCCACTGGGACCATACCCGACCCTTGAGAGTCTTGGTAACCTCACCCTTCATGGGCTTACCGCCGACGATGTTGTCGACCGGGCCAGCCCCAGTTGGCGCATCGGCAGCAACGGCGAACTCGCCCGTCAGCATACCGAGCGCGGAAAATGCTGCAACGACGGCTATAAGTATGGCCTTTGACATACCTAGTCCCTCCTCCATAAAAAAATAACAGCCACAATAACCGATGGACACTATTTCAGGAACGACAAATCTCGAAAAACAGATTCGGTGATCCAAAAAAACCAGAGCGATGTTTGACTCTGCTGTATCTCTTTGTGCTACTTGGTGTAGTGCTTCTTCGATTGAAAACTATTGTAAAATTTTGGTCATGGTACTGAAATCATGAAACTGTGTCAAGGAATTATTGGCCCTGTTATGTTTGTCGATTATGGCCAAATTAGAGTAATGCAATCAATATGTTAGATGTATTCTCGTTGAACCATCGCCGACGCTACTTGGGCTCGACAAGTGGGGGATTAGAAAATTCTTATGTGTAACCTTGAAGACTACGCGAAGCGAGGGGCCCGAGCCCTGTGATCGCGAGGGAGTCCAGCCTGAACAATTGGCGGGCCACGTTGAGGGCCTGCTCCTCATTGACAGAATCGATTTGCGCCAACATGTCTTCCAGGGACATATGCCGCCCATATGTCAGTTCATCCTTCGCAAGCTTACTCATACGGCTGTGAGAACTCTCCAAGCTCAGCATCAGGCTGCCCTTCATTTGGGTCTTAGCTCCTTCAAGCTCTTTCCGTCCGACGCCATGGGCCCCGATTCTCCGTATTTCTCGGCAAACGAGGTCTACAACACGGTCCACTTCCTTCGGCCTTGTCGCTGCATAGACCGTGATCATGCCGCCGTCAGAGTAGCCTGACAGAAAGGAGTAAATCGAGTAGGCAAGGCCCCTCTTTTCTCGTATTTCTTGAAATAAACGTGAACTCACACTGCCACCTAACACACTATTGAGCGCATAGAGTGCATAACGATCCTTATGGCCAGCAGCGATGCCTTTGAGACCAAGGCACAAATGCACCTGCTCTAACCGTTTCTTCTTCAACAAGACACCGCCATGCAGGTCGGGAGGACGACGCCCGTTAACGCTATTTGTCATTGGCCCTCGATCTTTGCCAAAATACCTCGCGACCATCGGATCAAGATAAGCCTGATCGAAGTTCCCGGCAATGGCAACGATCGTCTGCGCCGGATCATAATGGGTGTCAATGAAGTGCAGGAGGTCTTGTCGACGAAGCCCTCCGATTGTCTTCTCCCGGCCCAGAATAGGGCGGCCGAGCGGATGGCGTTTCAGCACTTGACCCGAGTGAAGCTCTTGCACGAGGTCCTCGGGATCGTCCCGGACCATGCGAACTTCTTCCAACACGACTTGTTTTTCTTTTTCGACTTCTTTGGATTCGAAACGTGAATGGTAAAACAGATCGGAAAGGAGTTCGACCGCCCGCGGTAGTTGCAGATCCAACACCTTCACGTAATAGGTGGTCGTCTCACGCGACGTAAAGGCGTTCATCTCTCCGCCGAGCGCGTCAATTTCACGCGAGATTTCGGCGGAGGATCGTGTGCTCGTTCCCTTGAAGAGCATGTGTTCGATGAAGTGAGAATAGCCTGCCTCGGAAAGCTGCTCGTCCCGCGACCCAGAGTTGACCCATATGCCCACGGTGACCGACTTGAGCGTCGGTAGCCGTTCGGTTACCACCCGCACCCCATTGTCCAGGACAAGCTTGCGGTACAACGCAGTTACCTGGCAGACGGATCTGGCGCACCAGCTCCGGTCGGAGCCGGCATGGCTTCCTTGCGGCTGAGACGAATCTTTCCTTGGCGATCCACTTCCAGGACCTTCACAAGAATTTGATCGCCTTCTTTCACCTCGTCGGACACAGCTTGAACTCGATGGTGCGCCAACTGTGAGATGTGCACGAGCCCATCGGTTCCCGGCAAGACTTCGACAAACGCGCCGAAGTCCATGATCTTCCGAACCGTACCCATATAAATCTTTCCGATCTCGACCTCTTCGGTGATCCGACTGATCATGTCTTTGGCCTTTTCAGCCGACGCTCCATCAACCGATGCGATCGTCACAGTCCCGCTGTCGTCAACATTGATCTTGACCCCGCAATCCGCAATGATACCGCGAATCGTTTTGCCGCCGGGACCGATGATCTCGCGGATCTTGTCCTGCTTGACCTTCATCGTGAAAATCCGTGGCGCATAGGCCGACAGGGTTGTTCGTGGCGCTTGGAGCGTCTTCTCCATACAGCTCAGAATGTGCAATCGGCCTGCCTTGGCCTGTTCCAAAGCCTTTTGCATCAATGCCGACGTAATGCCGCCGATCTTGATATCCATCTGCAATGCCGTCACACCTTGCCTCGTACCGCACACCTTAAAATCCATGTCCCCCAAGTGATCCTCCAGCCCGAGGATATCTGAGAGGATCATGACTCGATCACCTTCCTTGATCAATCCCATGGCGATCCCGGCAACGGCTTCTCTAATCGGTACCCCTGCATCCATCATGGCAAGACTCCCCCCACAGACGGTCGCCATCGAGGAGGATCCGTTGGATTCGAGGATGTCTGACACAATGCGAAGCGTATAGGGGAATGCCTCCTTGCTGGGCACCACCGAACCCAATGCCCGTTCTGCCAATGCGCCATGACCCACTTCCCGGCGCCCCGGTGAGCGAAGCGGCCGCGCTTCGCCGACACTGAACGGCGGAAAATTGTAATGAAGCATGAACGTCCGCATGTATTCCCCTTCCAACGCATCGATTCGCTGCTCGTCGTCCGTGGTTCCGAGCGTCACCACAGCCAAACTTTGGGTCTCGCCCCTGGTGAAGATCGCAGAACCGTGGGTCCGTGGCAGCGCACCGACTTCGCAGGTGATCGGGCGAATATCAGCGGGACCACGTCCATCCGCCCTCGAGCCTTTCTCCAGGATCATGTTCCGGACTTCCGTATACTCCAGTTCATGAAACACCAACTTGACGTGCCGCTCCCGATTCGGATCGCCCACATTTTGGAGTTTTTGGACGGCGTCGCTTTTAATTTCATCCAACCGTTCCTGCCTCGCCGCTTTGTTCGGGATCATGATGGCCTCGCGAATGCCTTGCGCCACCAGGGCCTTCACCTGCGCGGCGAGCGCGGAATCGATCTGCTCCTTTTCCACTTTCCGCTTGGGCTTCCCGGCAACGGACTGTAACTCGCGAATCTTGGCCACAATCTTCTTGATCTCGAGATGGGCAAGCTCGATTGCCTCGAGCATGATGGCTTCGGACAATTCGTTCGCCCCTGCTTCGACCATCATGACCGCATCAGCCGTCCCAGCCACGACGAGTTGCAGCTCGCTTTTCGCCACGGTCTCAAGATCGGGGTTGACCACGAAGTTGCCGTTCAGCCGCCCGATCCTCACACCTGCGATCGGATTGTCGAACGGAATATTCGAGATGGTCAGGGCCGCAGAGGAGGCAATAATGGCGAGGATGTCGGACGAACCTGTCTGATCAGCCGAAAGGACTGAAGCGATGACTTGAGTTTCGAAGTAGTAGCCTTCGGGGAAAAGAGGACGGAGCGGCCGATCGATCAGCCGGCTGGTCAGCACCGCTTTTTCGGATGGACGCGCTTCTCGCTTGAAATACCCCCCTGGAATCTTACCTGCTGCGAAGGATTTTTCCTGATAATCGACCGTGAGGGGAAGAAAATCTACCCCCGACTTGGCAACCTGAGACGCCACGGCTGTCGCTAGTACGACGGTGTCGCCGTACGAGGCCCAAATCGAACCGTCTGCTTGGCGTGCCACACGACCTGTCTCAAGCCGCAGGATACGCCCGGCAACCTCTAACTCAACTGTGTGTACCATCTGTGACTCCTCTGGTTAGGCCTCACAGATGCCCACAGAGATGCGCTCATCCAAAAGTGTCGAGTCATGAGTGCTGAGTTTTGAGTGTATTCCGGATAACTCAGAACTCAACACTCACAACTGAAAACTATTGGCCGTGAGCGCAGCTCAGTGTTCACCTGTGCGGCTGATGACTGCCCGCGGTGCGCCCCCTGGCGCAACGGCGAGACGGGACGCTACTTTCTGATGCCCAATCGCTCGATCACCGCACGATAGCGTGCATCGCTGACGCCGCGAAGATAGTCGAGCAACCGCCGGCGACGCCCAACCAAGAGGAGCAGGCCACGTCGTGAGTGATGATCTTTCTTATGGAGTTTGAAATGCTCCGTGATATACGTGATCCGGTTGGTCAACACCGCAATCTGGACTTCCGGTGAGCCGGAATCCGTCTCATGCTGCCGGTACTGCTTGATCAACTCGGTCTTCGCTTCCTTGAGTAATGCCATGGGCTCTTTCCTTCCTGTTCCTTCCTGCACCAGCAATGAAGTGTCAGATCTCCTGACCGGTCAACACCTTTTCTACTTTGAATGAACCATCCGAAGTCTCCGGACATATTGCGATCGCGACCAGACATCCGTCGATATCGTGGATACGGACCGGCCTGCGTGACCCGTACATTCGATCGGCCACCCTATCCCAGCGAAGGATCTTGGCCGCAGGCACCGGAGCCCCGTGCCGCACGCGGTCAGCGGTCTGCCCATCTACCACCATAATGGCCAGTCGGTCCAACGCCTGATCGAGTGACAGGAGATCGTCTCCCAATCGACCGAGCGCGTGACGGTTGACCGCCTCATCGACCGTCAGCGCATGATCGATCGTCAAAGGCCCTACTCGTCGCCGCTGCAACGTCAACATGTGGCCTCCGATACCCAGAGCCTCTCCCATGTCGGCACAGAGCGTCCGCACATAGGTCCCCTTCGAGCAGACAATGCGCAAGGTCACGTCCCGCCCTTCAATGGCCAGCACCTCAAGGGTATGAATGACGACCGTTCGTTTCTCCCGCGCAATCGTGTGACCCGCCCGAGCGGATTTATATAGAGGGACACCTCCGACCTTGACCGCCGAATACATCGGCGGAACCTGCTCAATCGGCCCGCGAAATCGATCGACGACCTCCTGGATCGCCTCCGGGGTCAACTGATCGTGGTCCCGGCTCACCAGCACCGTTCCTGTCGCATCCTGCGTATCAGTTGTTTCACCTAGGCGAAGTACCGCGAGATACTCTTTATCCCATTCGAGAAGGTATTCAGCGATGCGGGTCCCCCGCCCGATCAGCAGAGGCAAGACTCCCGTTGCAGCAGGATCAAGGGTGCCGGCATGACCGACCTTGACTCCGCCGAGAAGATGCCGCACCTTCGCCACGACATCGTGGGATGTCCAACCGGCTTCCTTGTTGATCGTCAGAACACCGTCGGCGATGGCACAACCCTGTACGAGCCCCATTATTGCATCCCCGTTCCTACGAGTTCCTATTCTCTTCAGACGGCTCGCCATTGGCTTTGGCATGCAGATCATCCAATAACTTCAACACGTGATCCCCCCTCGGTCCGCTGATATCCTTGGCAAATACGATTTCCGGCAAATACCTGAGCGAGAGGCGACGCCCCAGCTCACCGCGCACAAACCCGCTGGCTTGGGCCAACCCAACAAAGACCTTCCGTTCTTCTTCTTCCGTACCCATGGCCGTCACGAATACACGAGCAATTCGCAGATCGCTGGTCAATTTCACGTCGGTGACGGTCACGGACTGCACACGCGGGTCCTTGATCCTCCGCATGAGGATATCCGCCACTTCCATGCGGATTTGATCGGCGACACGGTCAGCCCGATGGTACCCCGTCTTGGCCACCGCACACTCCGCCTAGCAGGATGCTGAAAAAGTCGTCCTTCTCACCCGCCCAATCCCGGCGATCATCTCACCCACCCACCCTGTGTCTGCCAAGACAGCCTCTTCACCCAGGGCCGCGCCTTTCCCCAAGCTTCGTTCTCGCTCCACTCAGAGGCTCGAGGGCCACCAACCGGAAAGGTGGCTGTCCCCAATCGCTTGCTGCGGCCTTGCCCGCGGAACAGCGCGTCTTGGCGCGCTGGGTTTGGGCGGGTGAGAACCGTGGCCTTTTTGAGCACCCTGACGGGCATATCGCCGTTACAGCAATTCCACTCGAGACTGGACGATCTCCACTGCAGGCACGCTTCGAATCAGATTCAGCGCCTGCTCACACACTTGATTGACGTATCGTCCTTCGTTGGCCACACAGGCAAGGCCCAAGACGGCTTTCTGCCACAGGTCCTGTCCATCGACTTCGGCAACCGAGAGGTTGAACTTGTCCCGCAACCGATCTTTGAGACTCAAGAGCACTTGCCGCTTGTCCTTCAATGACTGACTCTCGGGAATGAACAACTCGACCGTGCAGAGCCCGACGATGATACCCACGGGCAGACTTATACCTTAGAGTTTTGCGGCAATCTTGTCGATTGCATAGGCTTCGATGATGTCCCCTGCCTTGACGTCGTTGAAATTCTCGACGCTGATTCCACACTCGTAACCCTGCTGCACTTCACGGACGTCGTCCTTGAAGCGACGCAACGATCCGAGCTTCCCCTCATAGACCACTACGTTATCGCGAATCACTCGGACTCCGACAGCCGCGCGGGTGATCGTGCCATCCACCACATAAGACCCCGCAATAATGCCAGCTTTGGACACCGTGAAGACCTGTCGCACTTCGGCCCGCCCCAACGTCCGCTCCTTCAGCGTCGGCTCCAGCAATCCCTCCATCGCGGCCTTAATTTCTGCCATGGCGTCGTAAATAATGGTGTACAGACGGATGTCGACACCTTGCTGTTCGGCCAGCGCGGAGGCCTTCGGCTCAGGCCTGACATTGAACCCGACAATGATGGCGTTGGACGCAGCAGCCAGCAGCACATCGGACTCTGTGATCCCGCCGACACCGCTGTGGATGACGCGCAGCTTGACAGCATCGGTCGTAAGTTTTTCAACACCTGCGGTCAGCGCTTCCGCCGACCCCTGGACATCAGACTTAATCACCAGTGCCAGCTCCTTCACGGATCCTTCCGTAATCTTGGAGAACAGGTCGTCCAGCGTGACCTTCGCTGACACAGACAGATCAGCCGTTCGCTGTTTACGAGCTCGGTCCTCCGCAATTTCTCGCGCAATCCGCTCGTCTTTGACGACTTGAAATACATCACCGGCGGACGGCACACCTGGGAGCCCAGCCACTTCAACAGGAATAGAAGGACCGGCCTCTTGGACTTTTGCCCCCGTATGTGCAATCAAGGCGCGAACCTTCCCGCTCACAGTCCCAACGACAAACACGTCGCCTACGCGCAGTGTTCCGCCCTGTACCAGCACCGTCGCCACAGGACCACGCCCTCGCTCAAGCTTGGCTTCCACCACCACGCCCTTAGCCATGCGATGTGGATCTGCCTTCAGCTCCAGCACTTCGGACTGCAGAAGAATCATCTCCAGCAAGGTATCCAGGCCGATCTTCTCTTTGGCCGAGACCTCAACCATGATCGTGTCACCGCCCCAGGACTCTGAAATGAGTCCATGCTCGGACAAGGCGTTTTTGACACGGTCGGCATTGGCGCCGGGCTTATCGATCTTGTTGATGGCCACGATAATCGGAACGGACGCGGCCTTGGCATGATGGATCGCTTCGATCGTTTGCGGCATCACTCCATCATCCGCTGCCACGACCAGGATGACGATATCCGTAATCTTGGCGCCACGACCTCGCATGGCAGTGAAGGCTTCGTGGCCTGGTGTGTCCAGGAACGTCACCTGCTTCCCGCGCACCCCGACCGTGTATGCACCGATATGCTGTGTGATCCCCCCCGCCTCTCCTTCCGCCACCTTCGTTTGCCTGATGGCATCAAGCAGCGAGGTCTTGCCATGATCGACATGGCCCATGATCGTCACGACCGGCGGCCGCGGCTCAAGCTGGACATTCTCATCCGTTTGCACGATGGAATCCAGCAACTCTTCTCCGGCCTTCTCTATCGAGACGTCGATCTTGACTCCATGCTCCTCCGCAATAATCCCGGCTGCGTCGACGTTCATGGTTTGATTGAACGTGAGCATCTGGCCCATATCCATCAGTTTGCGCATGATGTCGGCCGGGCGCTGCCCGATCAGTTCGGCAAATTCCTTCACCGTCATGCCTGGCACAAACTTGAAGCTCTTCCTTCGTGGCTTGGTGACCTCCCCGGGGGTGCTGTGATGCGCGTGCTTACTACGGTCATCGCGACGCGCCTGCATCGGAATAGCACGAAGGTCCTGCCAGCGAGCTGCATCCTCCCGAAGCCGAAGCTCCTCTTCCTCTCGCGTACGGCCCGGCTTACGAACTTTCTTCGCCTTCTCTTTCAGACCTTCAGCCTGCATCTCATCAAGAGAGAGGGTTTTTCTTTTTCCTGTGATGATATCGATGCTGGGCACGACAGCGGGCTTGACAACGGGCGCAGGAGCAGGAGGGGTTGTCGCTCCGATCACGTGCGGCTGGTCTGATGTGACCGTCAGGTCAACCGGCGCAACGGGTGGAGTTCCCGTGTGCGGGTGCACGACAGGCGGCGGGCTCACCACCACAGTATCGCCGGGCGATCCGCTTGCGCCTGCTGATTCAACTGCCGGTACCGACAGCGCCTCATCCGCTGGAAGTTCATCGGGTCGTTTGCGCTTGATCAGAATGCGGCGCTTGTCGGATTTGGCAGGCTCCTCCGCAGTCGAAGTTGCCGGGAACGAACCGGCCCTGGTTCCCGTCGCGTGCTCAGGCGCACTACCGATCTTGATCCGCTCACCCCGCCCCGCATCGGCCTCTGCCGTCTCACCCGTCGTTTTCCCGTGAGCCTTGAGTTTTGGTCCAAGCTTCTCCAATACCTTCTGAACCACATCATCATCCAACGCGCTGCTATGCGACGCGACCGTGATCCCCATCCGTTTCAATTCCGGAATAAGGTCGCGGTTTTCCATCCCTAGCTGTTTAGCCAACGCATACACGCGCATAAGAATTTGGCACCTACTCCTCTTTGTCCGGCTCCCCCTGTCCGGCATCCGATTCCGCCCGAGCTTTCAATTCCAGTTCACGGGCCTCTTCCTGCTGATGCAGCGCTTCGGTCTCCTCCGCCAACGCCGCTTTAATCTCTTTATCCCGTTCGGCCTTTTCTTTTTCGTATTCCGTCGCGCTGATGATATCAATCTTCCAGCCGGTCAGACGCGCTGCCAACCGCACATTTTGACCATTCTTTCCGATGGCCAATGACAGCTGTGAATCTGCCACCACAACCAACGCCGATTTTTTTTCCTCATCGACGCCGACCTTCTCGATGCTCGCAGGATTCAAGGCCTCGGCGATGAACACCCGCGGATCTGAGGTCCAGGTGATGATGTCGATTTTCTCCCCGCGCAGCTCGCGAACAACCGCTTGAACCCGTGACCCTTTGATCCCGACGCAGGCCCCGACCGGATCAACAGCCTTCTCGCGGGACGTCACGGCGATCTTGGTCCGATCACCAGGCTCCCGAACAATGGATTTGATCTCAACGATTTTCTCGAGCACTTCCGGCACTTCCAACTCGAAGAGTTTCGCCACAAACTGCGGATGACTCCGAGTCAAGATCACCTGGACATCCTTGGGAGTCCGTCGCACTTCTAAGAGCATGGCCTTTACCCGATCACCACCGCGATAGGTTTCTCGCGGAATCTGCTCCTGAATCGGCAACACCGCCTCGGTCTTACCTAAATCCACCAAGTAGTTCCGGCGCTCCACCCCGAGAATGATGCCATTGACCAGATCTCCTTGCCGCGTGGAGTATTCTTTTTGGACTGCCTCCCACTCCGCCTCACGGACCTTTTGGAAGATGACTTGTTTAGCGGTTTGCGCGGCGATGCGTCCCAAATCGCTCATCTCGATAAGCGATCCAATCTCATCACCGACTTCTGCTTCGTTGTCGAACTGGCGAGCTTCTTGAAGGGACACTTCCGTTTTCGGATTGATGACCGCATCGACAATGGTCTTCTTCGATACGACGGAGATCTCACCTGTCTTCGGGTCGATCTCAACTTGAATATTCTCTGCCTGTCCAAACCGCTTCTTGGCAGCTACTTGAAGGGCGGCTTCGATCGCCCCGATGACTCGGCTCTTTTCAATACCCTTTTGCCGACCAAGTTCATCGATGACTGAAATCAATTCTCGATTCATAGCTCACTCTCCGGCAACCGTTCCTATCAGTTTCGGTCTCCACACTGCGGTGATCTACCCCGAGACAGCCTAAAACGTCACGGCACGCCGAGCGTCAGTAATTGAGCCGAACTCAAGCATAACCTTCCGCTCCGAACGCCGATCGTGCACCACGACTGTCACGCCCTGTTCATTCACTTCCATCAGCTCTCCGACCACACGCCACTGCCCGTTGATCGGCTGCCTGAGCTTCACGTTCACTTGCTTCCCCAATGCCCGACGATAATCCTGAATCCCTTTGAAGGCTCGATCCAGACCAGGCGAGGAGACTTCCAATGTATAGGCATGGGGGAACGGATCAGCCACATCCAGGGCCGGACCGATCGCAAGGTGTGCACGCCCGCAATCCTCTACCGTAACGCCGCCCGATTTATCGATATACACGCGAACGATTGACCGCGCGCCTTGCCCCACACACACAATGTCGATCAATTCTAAACCCAGTGCCCAGAGGATGGGCGACACCACCTCACTGATACGATCGACAACTGGTCGGGACTCCTTCCGCGACACCTCCGGCCCCGTATTTTTGGATAGCTCATTCAAGAGATCAAACAAAAAAGTGGGCATGAGCCCACTTCCAGTCCGAGGACCATAGCACGCTACCTATGCCAAAGCAAGGGGCTAGTCGACCCGCTTCGTGAAGCGAGCAGCAAGCCGTTGGGTGATCGGACCAGGCCGTCCATTTCCAATGACTTTCCCGTCTATACGGACGACGGCCAAGACCTCGACCGTGGTCCCTGTAAGAAACACTTCTTCAGCATCATAGAGGTCTGCCTGAGCAACAAAACGTTCCTGAACCGGTAGGCCTTCGCGTAGAGCGAGGTTCAACACCATGGCTCTCGTGACCCCGGACAGAATGCGCGGGCCTTCGGGAGCCGTCACCACTGCTCCCCTTTGAACCATCATCACGTTGCTGACTGCCCCTTCGGTGACCAGGCCCGCTCGAACCAGAATAGCTTCGAAGACTCGAGCCTGCTTCACCTGTTGCCGCGCAAGGACGTTGGCCAAGAGATTGACACTCTTGATGTCACAGCGCCCCCATCGGATGTCTTCCACCGTCATCGCTTCCACACCGGCTGCCTGTATCGACCGATCGAGCGCATGAAACTCACGTACCGTCATGACGACCGTGGGCGTCGCTTCGGCTGAATAGGCATGATCACGGGGAGCGACACCCCTGGTAACCTGAATGTAGATTTTTGCTTCAGGATAGGCAGCCAGTCTAATGCCTTCCAACACATGGCCTGTCCACTCGACGCTGGAATAGGGTTGCGTCAAATCAAGCGCCTTCGCGCTGCGATCGAGTCGAGCCAGATGGGTTTCAAGCGCGAAGGGCCGCCCGCCATACGTACGCGCGACTTCATAGACGCCATCACCAAATTGAAAGCCTCGATCTTCGATCGAAACTTTCGCCTCGGCCAGCGGCATGAACGCTCCATTGATAAAGGCCACATCCGGCATGATCACCCACTCTTCCGGAAGGAGGGGTCAGCGACCGTCACGTCAAACACGCGCCGATCTTCAGCGGTAAATTTCCACCCCATGCGTTTTTCAAACAACACGCGGTGAGTCCCCAGCTTGACCGCTTTAAACTCGAATGTCCGCTGGCCGTTATCGACCGCATTATTCCCCGCGATGCGAAGGTAGTCATCGGCTAGCAACTCGAGCCCCGTAGGATCATAGGTCGGGACCCAGAGTTCTCCTCTGGTTCTGTCCTCCCAAAGATTAATCTGGACCGGCTGCTCAAGAGTTGTCTCAATGACCTTGGCTCCATCCTTGTTGGTGGCCCCACCATGGTCGTGCCCAGAGATTGTGCTCATGGTTTCCGCCGAGGTCCGACAAAAATCTCCTCTCCTTCCACCTGCACGTCATAACTCCCCACACAATATCCACCGCCGTCCGTCCCTCGCCCATTTCGAACGTCGAATGCCAAATCGTGCCACGGACAGGCTACGACAAAACCCTTCACGCGTCCTTCACACAAGGGTCCACCTTCATGGGGACATCGATTATGGATTGCGAAATATGTTCCCTCGATATTGAACAGCGCCATCTCCCGATTGTTCACCATCACGACTTTGGCCTGACCGGGCGGTAACTCGTTGGCCAGCGCGACGGATTGAAACCCCTCTAGCATGCTCTCTTGCTCCTTTCCTTCTGTGGTCCGCCGCGTCTTCTGCTCACAGCCTGTCACATTCGAAGCGTATATTTCAGCTCCTGGCCCAGGATAATCCCTTCCTGCTTGATAAAACCCGCTTCTGCCTGAATCGCGTACCGGACCGCTTCCGGAGAGGAACTATATCTGGGGCAGTCAGATTCCCGGCAGGGGGCGACATTTTCTTTGAGCCCCACGATATGATGGCTTTCATCAACCCACATCACATCTACCGGAAAGCGATACTCCTTGGTCCAGACGTGGTTCTGACCGGTCGACTCGAAGATATAAAGCATTCCACCATTCGCTGGCAGCGTCTCTCGAAAGGCAAGACCGACGAGCAGTTTCTCCGGTGTATCCGCCACTTCCATCTCAAGTTCACGGCCACTTGGAAAGGTCACGACAATGATCGTCTCTTCTTTCCGATCGATGAGGAAAAACGACGCGCTCATCAAGAAAACCGCCATGAGGCCAAGCGTGATGATGCGCTTCTTTTTCTGCCCTCCATCGCTTGGCGGTGAAGTGGCCATACACATTCCTTCTTACGACTACCGTAACTCCCCTGAGCCCAAAGGCCCACAAATATAGGGGGTCTAGGCCTTCTGAGCAAGTGTCGTTCTGTTGACTTGGAAAAGAGCGGCGGACTAGAATGACGCCCACATCGCGCCACGCATCATGGTCGTGACGGGGTGATCTTGTCAACCGTGTGTGTTTCATTGTCGTGAGAAGGAGGCGAGGGTCATGGCGTTGCTGATTACCGATGAATGTATCTCCTGTGGAGCCTGCCTGCCAGAATGCCCGAACGAGGCGATTTTCGAGACTCGCAGCGATGCGGAAGCGAAGGGCAATCATGTGGGCGATGGTCAGGGAGTCGGCGATAGTATCTATGTGATTGCACACGACCGTTGCACTGAGTGCGTCGGACACTTCGACGAACCACAGTGCGCCGCCGTCTGTCCAGTCGATAATTGTTGTATTTCTGATCCGCTGTATCCAGAGACGACGGAAGTCCTACTGGAGAGAGCGAAGACACTCAATCCAGATAAGGAAATTGATGCGGCGAAAGTCTGGAGCGGAGTGCGCAACTAATTTCTCATCGAGATTCAACAAAGAAGGCCCTGCTTTTCTCTGAAAAGCAGGGCCTTTCTACTTCACACCATTCGACGTAATTACTTGAGCATGAGAAGCTTGCCACCGACATGCCCAGGGTGCAGGTGACAGCGATAGATCAGCGTATTCCCCTGAGTGGCATAAAACATGTCGCTGGTCGGAATACCGATATACTTGGTTTCGCCCGGCTTCAACACCACTTCGGCTTTCATCACAAACGGTGAACCAGCGTTCGGGGCATCGGTCATCTGAAATCCATGCTCAGCGGTGGCTTTGTTCGTCACCTTCAGTAGGACAGGACGACCAGGCCGGACTTTGAAGTCGATGATCGTGACCGGTGGATACCACGTCTTCATATCTCCAATCTCGACCGAGAACAGCGAGGCATCGACATCCAACTCTTTGAACGACTGACCTACGACGGAGCCGGTCTCCAAATCTCCGACTTCGACTCCACCTGCCTGGAGCGCAAACGCCGCAGATGCCCCAGCCACGACCATCACGAGGCCGAAGAAGACCCCCAACATCGCCTTGCCCATGACCTACCTCCTTAAAAAAGAAGAGATGAAATTAGAACCGGTGAAAACCTACCGCCAATCCCACGTGGCCGAAACTATTTCTCTATCGATCGCCCTTTCATTCCCTACCACATTTCTCACTTGGAGAAGACCCCCTATAAATAACACCACGACAAAAACGGAAGCAAGGACCTTGATCGAATTCTTTTCCAGACTCCCCTTTCGACAAAAATGCCCGCATCAATAGGCAAGTCAGAATTATTTCAATCATTTACTTTACGCCAGCCGCCTCCGGCTGGCTTTCTTGAGCTGTAGACCCGATCAAGAGATCAAACGGCGCATAGTCGTCGGTCAACACGACACCTGTCTTCCAAGGCTCCATACGATGGGTGCCCAGCAAGGTAACGGCTTCAAATGGAAGAAGCTGTTTCTCAACCAGCCGATTTACATCGGCCACGATGGTTGAAGGCATCTCCTGGCCGATTGGCCCGCCGGCAAAAAAAACCAGATTAGCCGATCTCGCCTGAGAGGACTGCCATGGCCCCTTCACTGCAAAGGATTCGATATTGGGAAACGACTGCCTCATCGTCTGCATGACCGCATCGGCCCGCAACAGATCTCCACCTTCGCCAGATGAGGCTAAATTAAGTGCCAGAACACCGTTCGGCGCAAGATGGGCGCGTAATTCCGCGAAAAACTCCACCGTGGTCAGGTGAAACGGAATCATCTGTCTGGCAAATGCATCGACCCAAATGAGCTCATACGTCCGCTTCGTGGAATTGAGAAATACCCTGGCGTCCCGAACGTGCACATGGTGTTGGGGAGGGGGATGGTAGGAAAAATATTCTTCGGCCATGCGGACGACCGCAGGATCGATCTCGACCACATCCAGTTCAAGTTCAGGCCATCGAGACGCGAGCCATTTCGCCAGCGATCCGCCTCCGTGCCCGAGGATCAAACCTCGTTTTGGTTCGGGCACCAAGGCCAACGACGCGACCATCAATTGACTATAGGGAAGAAACAGGGCAATCGGATCTGCCTTCCACATCACTGCGTGGTAGGTCCGGTCCAAGATCAGATAGCGAAACAGGTCGTCATCCCGAATCCGTACTTGCTGGTATGGGCTGTCCTCCTGATACACCGGCACCGGCAACACTTGGATCGGGAACCAGGCACCAGTCCCCAACCCTGCGACGCCGAGGGCCAGCGTTCCGATCACTAGTGGCCGTGCGGTCATCCCCCTGATCAACCACCAGAGGCCAAGCAGGGCCTGAATGGCGCCGAGCCAGGCGATCAGCGCCTGGCTCCCGATCCAGGACAGAAAGAAAAACGCCGTCCCCCATGTTCCTGCCAAACTCCCCATGGTCGAGAGCGCGATCATCCGACCGGTGTGCCGACCGAGATACTCAAAATCCAACACCGCGAGTCGCAACATAGCCGGCAGCACGCCGCTCAGACCAAAAGCCGGTGGTCCCAGGAGCAACGCCGCGGCAATACAGGGCCCCCACCGAGGATCCTCAACCGCAGCCGCCACCTTAAAGAGTACCGGCTGGCCAAGCCAGGCAATCAGAAAGGTCCAGGCCCCGGAGCACAACAACAGACCGGCTAACGCTCGTGCATCGGGGTACCGGTCGGAAATCCACCCGCCGAAAGCATACCCGCCGCTCATGGCGGCAAGAATCACTCCGATCAACGCGCCCCAGACAAAGAGTGAGTTTCCGAAGACGGGAGCGAGAAGACGGCTTCCCACAATTTCCAACGCCATGACCACCGCGCCGGTGGCCAGCGCCGTCATCAGAAGAAACCATCGGGGGGCATGGGGCGAACGGATGACAACACTCATGCGGAAACATCATATAGGGTAGGGAAACAAGACGGCCCTGCCCTGCGAGCCCACATGATCACACGTCGCCCCAGTTTTTGAAGTAGCGTAACAGGTCGCGGACGGAGACGATCCCGACGATCTGTCCTTCATCGGAAACTGCCAGATGGCGGATCCCATGCTCCGCCATTTTCTCACTCGCTTCATGGGCTGAGCTCGCACTGTCAATCGACAACAGTGGGCGACTCATCACGGCACGGACCAGGGTCTCGTGCGCCGGACGCGATTCGGCCATTCCCTTGCGGACCAGGTCTGATTCGCTGATGAGGCCACTATAGTGGCCTGCCTCTTGGACGAGCAGGGCACCGACCTTTTCGTCACGCATGAGCCAAGCGGCCTCCAATAATGTCGCGTCCGGACTGATCGTACGCAAGGTCCGGCACATCATCATTACAAGCGGCCGCTGAAGAGGTCTGCTCTGAGTCGTCATACGATAGGATCCGTCCGACGTAGGGAGCAAATAGTACTCAGCCCTTCTGCACCTGTCAACGCGCGGTTCCTCACGTTGATCGTGCCTTCCATTACTTTGTTGATCGACCCATATACCATTGATATACTCGACAAAAATCGTTCATGTTCATGGAGGACGGAGCCTATGCATATCAGCGTGATTGGAACCGGCTATGTCGGATTGGTCACAGGAGCCTGTTTTTCGGAGTTCGGTGTCAACGTGACCTGCATGGACACAGACGCCAAACGGATCGCCAGACTTGAGAAGGGTGATGTCCCCTTCTATGAGCCAGGGATCACGGAGCTTGTCGCAAAAGGTATTCGCGAGAACCGGATCAGCTTTACCACGGACGTCGCCAAAGCCGTTGACAAAGCCCTCGTCATCTTCATCGCGGTCGGAACTCCGCCGAAACCAGACGGGTCAGCAGATCTCTCCTACGTAGAAGAAGTCGGCCGAGGTATCGCCAGAACCATGACCGGGTACAAGGTCATTGTCACGAAGTCGACTGTCCCCGTCGGAACCGGAGAAAAGTTGCGTGAAGTGATCAATGCGAATCAGTCCGGCAAATTTCGGTTTGACATCGTCTCCAACCCTGAATTTCTTCGGGAAGGATCCGCCATCGAAGACTTCATGCGGCCGAACCGGGTCGTCATCGGGGCTGATAGCGAGCAGGCGGTTGCCATCATGAAAGACCTCTATCGCCCGCTCTACCTCATCGAGACCCCGTTCGTCGTGACTGACATCCCGACTGCTGAAATGATCAAATACGCCTCCAACGCCTTCCTCGCCACCAAGATTTCATTCATCAACGAAATCGCGACAGTCTGTGAGCGAGTGGGCGCCAACGTGCAAATGGTGGCGAAAGGCATGGGGCTCGACAACCGGATTGGATCGAAGTTTCTCCATGCAGGACCGGGGTTCGGTGGGTCCTGTTTCCCGAAAGATCTGGCAGCCCTCGTCCAGACAGGGGAGCGAGTCGGCTACCCCATGCAGATTGCCAGCGCTGCGGCCCTTGTCAATGAACAGCAGCGGGGCCGAATGGTTGAAAAGATTACGAAGACGGTCGGGGAACTTAAAGGAAAGACCTTCGCCATGTTGGGGCTGTCGTTCAAACCCAATACCAACGACCTGCGGGATGCGCCGGCCCTGGCTATCGCGCAAGAACTCATCAAACAGGGCGCAACGCTTCGAGTGTACGACCCCGCCGCACTTGAGGAGGCCTGCCAAACAGTGCCGGGCCTTGTCCCCTGCAAAGATGCCTATGAAGCGGCAGAGGGAGCAGATGCGTTGATTCTCATGACCGAATGGAACCAGTTCCGAACGCTTGACTTCGAGAGACTGAAAACGGCACTGCGCCAACCCATCTTCTTCGATTTACGCAATGTCTATGAACCTGACCGAGTCGCAGCCTTTGGTCTGCGACACATTTCGGTTGGAAGGCCGACCAAGACTCCTTCCTAGCCGAAGTAACAATTGCATTAGCAGGATGTTTAGAACGTTTCGCAGCAAGGGATGTGAAGGGTAACCTGGTCGATCCTCTAATGCTAATGCGGGTGTCGAGCGATAGCGATGTCCCTCCAAGCTTGCTGGGATGGGGGCTGATTGATCTTCTACTGCGCGCGTCCAACGAGGGCCTTCTGAGGCCGCGCGTTGCGCGAGCACAGAAGGTCATCAGCCTCCATCCCCTCCTCACGTGAGTCGCGGCACTTCGACGGACTTGGCCCCATCATTGACTTTCGGTTTGTAGCCCATCCGGTCCAACACCTTCATCACCCTAGTCTTCAGACGGTCATCGGCCTCGGCGAGCGCTGTGGCCAACGGCTCAACCGCCGGCTTTCCGATTTTGCGGATGATTTCGGTTACGGATTGTCTGATCTCGTCTTCCTCCGAAACCAACAGGGGCACGAGCGACGGTACAGCAGGCCCGCCGATCTTAATCAACGAATCATAGGCCCGCTGCCGAACATCGCCGACTTCATCCGTCAAGGCATCGACCAATGGATGCACAGCGCGAATGTCTTTGAGCTCACCCAGCACTTCAGCCGCATACTTTCGATTGAGCCAGTGGGTATCTTTCAGGTCCAAAAGCATCGCGTCGGCGCGTGCCGCATTGGGATCCTTCGCGCGAATCCGAAAACTCTTGGCGACCCGTCGCCCGCCTTCTTCGACGACACGAATCGTCGCACCATCCCCCACCTTGATCTGCTTCAGCTCCTCCAACGCCCCATCGTCGACGTCCAGCACGACCGTCTTCCCGTCGTATGCCAACAGTTCGACTTCGAGCTGTTTAGCCTCAGGGTTCACCGCGACGACTCGTTCCGTCACGAGATTGAATCCGTCCTTCTTCACTCCGCCTTTCGGACCGATCTGAATCAGCTTCGGAGGAACTTCATCTGCCATGATCTATATCCTTTACGTCGAACGAAAGATTACGATTTCGCGCGCCAACCGAGACTCGCGAGTACACCTTCTACTGTTTCCTGCACCATCGTATTTTCATCTTCTAGCAGTGAAAGCAGGGGGTCGATCGCCTGCTTCGCCCCGAGCCGCGCAAGCGACTCGGCAGCATTCCGACGCACCAGCCAATCTTCATCCTTGAGCGATTCGATCAACGGGGAGACTCCACGGGCATCGCCGATCTTGCCCAAGGCTTCAGCGGCATGACGCCGCACCATCCAATTATTACCCAGTAGACCTTCGATTAAGGCGTCAACGGCCCGCGCGTCGCCGATTTTTTTCAGCACACGCGCCGCATCCTCACGCACCGTATGATCAGTCAGCGCCTCGACCAACCCAGGCACCGCTCGCGCATCACCGATTCGCTCAAGCGCCCAGACGGCGGCCGTTCGGACTGCGCCATCCTTATCCTTGAGCGCCTTCACAAGGGGATCAACCCCCCGAGGGTCCTTCAGCTTGCCCAATCCCGATGCAGCCTGCTCGCGAATCGCCCATTCATCATCCCTCAACGCCTCAATCAACGGATCGACGACGGAAGGACCGATTCGCACAATCGCACTGGTCGCCGCTTCCCGGATCAGTACATCTTCATCAGCCATCAGCCCGATCAGCGGCCCAACCGCGCCTTCGCCTACTTGACTCAGGCTGGCAATCGCATGGTCGCGGAGCGCATCATTGTCGTCCCGCAGGGCCCCGATCAATTGTTCAATCCGTTCAGCCTGCCCATCCTCACTCATCGTCATCCTGTCCCGCCTGACCCCCGACAGGTGTCCCGTCGAGCGCTTCCAGCTTGTCGGCGATCAACCCTGAATTGTAGGCAACCAGACCGTCTCGGTCTGTCCTCAACCGATTGAACAGTTCTTTGTGCGGCCGCAACACCTCTACGTCTTTCACCTTGGCCAGGGCCTCCATGGCATAGACCCGCAGCGGTCGAATGGGAATAGCCTCGATATAGAGTTCGGCAGGCCTGGCATCGCCGATCAAGCCCAGTGATTTCATCGCCAATTCCTTCACACCCGTATCCTTGTCGACTTGCAACCGGCGCATCAAGGGCTCGACCGCGCGTACATCGCCGATCTTCCCCAGCAAATCGGCGGCAGCTTCACGAACCAGCCAATCGTCATCCTCCAGATACTCGATCAAAATCTCCACGCTGGGACGCCCGATGGCCAGAAGATTGATCACGGTGCTCATGCGGGCCTCTTCCCGTTCGCTCAACTCTTCAATTGCGCGAAGCTCATCGAACATCTCGTCGATACGTTCACGAATGGCGCTCAACTTCTTCAGCGCCCGAACAGCAATATCGCAAACAGCAGGCTGCCCCATCGCACTGATGAACGCATCCGCCGAACGGGGATCGAGCAGATGCTCCAACATCTTTGCAGCCATGATCTGCGCTTCCGGGTCCTGATGGGCCAACATCTTGCAGAGCGGGGCGATTGCATTCGGGATGACTCCCAACAACCCCGAAGCAGCGATACGAACTCCTTCGTCCTTCGAGGCATAGAGCAACGAAGTCAGCGCTGAAGCGGTCGTCTCATCGAGCACGCCCGCCATGTGTTCCAAGGCTGATGCGCCTGCCTTACGAACCGCCTCATCTTCATCGCACAGTAACCCGACCAAGGGCACGCCGGCCTGAGGATCATTCACACGTGCCAGCATGGCCGCTGCTTCGGCTTTCAACGATGACGAGCCGGTCTGCAACGCGGAAATAAGTGCCTGAACTGCGCGAGGCCCGCCAGAGAGACAGGCTGCAGTCGCCCGCATCCGTCGCCAGTCTTCTTCGTGGACCAGCTCAGAGACCAGCGTTTCGATCGTTTCCTTTGGCATAGCTCGACGGTCTGACTTGCAATAAACGCTGAGCGATCAATTCACAATTCAACATTCACCATTACACATTGGCCCAACAGGATGCTCAAAAAGGCCGTTCAGCAAGGCCGCAGCGTCTGAATAAGGCTGAGGTCAAGGTTGAGCAAGATTCAGAGGTCCCTCACTTCAACCTTAACCTTAGCCTCAACCTTCCCCAATACCGCTGGCGGCTTTTTCAGCATCCTGCTAGATGCGCCCTGCCCGCCAGCCCACCTTCGCCAACGTCTCTTTGACATGGTAGCGGATGTTGTCATCCGATTCCTGTGCCAACAGCGCCAGCAACGGCGCAATCACGCGATTCCCGAATCGAGTCAAGGCGTCGGCGGCATCTGTTCGTGTCATCGTATAGCGAAGCGCCTTGATGAGTGATGGGATGGCCGCCTCGTCTCGGATCACCCCTAAGGCCTTGGCAGCGACGCCTAATACGATGATGTCCTCATTCCAATGATCACCGCAGCTGTCGATCGGCTGCGAGGCCTTCGGTCGATCCACGCCTTCAAGCACATCGATCAGAACCGGCACTGCGCGGCGATCACCGATCCGGCCCAGCGCCTCAATGGCCAGGGGCTGCAGCCCCGGTTCTTTCATCACCATCACGAGGAATTCCACGGCGCGCGCATCTCCGATCTGACCGAGCGCGCGGACTGCATCCTCACGGACCGCCCTGTCCTGATCGTTAAAGAGTACCGACAACAGCGGGACCACAGCCTGGGAGGATCTTGTCTTCCCCAAGGCCTCAACCGCATGCAACCGCACCAACCATTCGCCGTGGGTCAGCGCAGCAAGCAACGACGAGAGCGCTGCTTCTCCGATGGCCGCGAGGGCCGTCGACGCCTCCTCACGCACAGCCTTCACCGAGTCTTGGAGGCGCGGAACCAATACGCCAACAGCTTCAGGATCTTGAATCCGACCCAACGCCTTGGCCGCGTGCATCCGCACAATCCAATCGGGACTCGAGAGCGCCGCCATCAGCGGGGTGAGGACTCTGGCATCGGCAATAGTCGCCAATACCGATGAGGCCAGCTCCTGAACGGTGAGCACCGGATCAGACAGACAATCCCCCAGCGGCAACACAGCCGGCTCTCCCATGGCCAAGAGAGCCCCGATCGCTGCATCACGAACCGCGCGATCGCGATCGCGAAGCATGGAGACCAACGGCGCCACAGCCCTCGGATCCCGAAACGTGCCAAGCATCGTGGCAGCCTCTTCGCGGATCGCCCAATCCTCGTCCTCAAGAGCCGCGATCTGTTCGGCTACCGTATCAGCCATGCCTGACCTTGATTCCAAGAGGTACCTACCCAATCAATGGTCATCTAGCCTTTATGCCCCTAGACCCCTGTGCAAAATCACCCGAAGGGCCGAATCGGCCTGAGTCGCCAAGCGGCATGTCCACCCGAGCATTGTCGACCGCGCTCGAATTGACGACGACGTCTTCCGGGGACGGTATCCACCCCAATTTCTCAAGTGTTTCGAGCGCTAGTTGCCGCAAGGCATCTTTCGCCGTCAGTCGGACCGATGCATAGGAGAGCACCCGCTCCCCTTCTGCAACGACTTCGGATGCTTTCGGATCATACAGAAAGGCGATCAATGGTTCGATTGCCGTATCCCCGATCGTTGCCAGCGCGGCGCTGGCCTTCTCACGCAACACTCCATCCTTCAACAACATGATCAGGTCGGGAATGACGCGAGGATCGCGAAACTGGCCGAGCGCCGTCGCTGCCGCTTCCTTGATAAATGCGTCCTCACTGACGATGCAGCCTGGAGTCGGGGCCCCATCCTGTCGAATACCCTTCCCCTTCAATGCATCCAGGACAGGAGGCAAGGCGCGGGGATCGCCGATCATACCGAGCGATGCAATGGCATGCCGCTTGACCGCTCCGTCTTTCATCGCCTCGATCAAGGCATCGATCGCCCTTGGATCGGCGATCTGGCCCAGGGCAATCGTGGCATCTTCGCGGACAGCCCGATCCGGATCTTTCAGCGCAGCAATCAGGGCATCGACAACTTTAGAATCCCGTACCCAGGTTCGGCCGATTTGATAGTCGGTAGTCATCCCCCCGAGTGCGCGGGCCGCGTGACACCTGACGACAAAATCCTTGTCCTTGAGACAGTCAATCAACGGATCGACGGAAGGCTGGCCGATGGAGATGAGCGCAGTCCCGGCTGTTTCCCGAACCGTTTTCGACGGGTCACGGAAAAACTTGATGAGGACAGTGATCGCCCTCGGATCGCCGATCTTACCCAGCGCCTCTGCCACCGCACTCTTTACGGCTCCATCGCGATCTCGACACACAGGTATGAGCGCCTCGACGGTTTTCCGATCCTTTATCTCCCCACAGGTCTTTGCGGCATGTTCGCGGACACGCCACCGTTCATCCTTTAATGCAATGTTCAGACGGTCAACGACCGTGGCCCCCATTGAGGCCATAGCAGCCACAGCTTCGTTCCGCACCTCCATGATCGAATCGTTGAACAGGACGATCAGCGCTTCCACCGCCTTCGGCCCGCCGATCCTGGCCACTCCCCAACCAGCATGGGCCCGCACAGTCCAATATTCGTCCCCACAGGCGCCGATAAGCACGTCCAACGTCGCGGGGTCAGCGAGTTCCCCAAGAGCCTTGGATGCCTCTTCTCGAGTCGCATCGTCGACATCCTCGAGTGCGTCTAACAGATCTTCGAGCGTCTGGGCCATCGGTACCGCTCCTCTACTGATACTGGTAATCACGTTGACCGCTGTACGGAAAGGTCCGGCTGCAGCGGACAATCAGAGTTTGGGTCCCTCGCCCCTCCACACATTGGTCGAACGACTGGGCGATTTCCAATTTCCCTTCTATGTTCACCGCGAACGGAAAATCAAATGTGAAGCTCACAAACTTATATTTCCCCGGCTTCAGTTTGAGGACCCGCAACTCGGTCGTCCTGTAAGCGTCCATGGACTCTGGATCGGAACCGTAGATGGATGGAGTAACGCCGGGCACTTGCCACCAAGTCTGAGGATTTATCGTAGTGGCATCGATGGTAATCGTATGTTCCTGGGTGTAGGCAGCCGGTTGACCAGCCACGACCGGCGAGACCACCGCCGCAGAGCCCAACAACCCTCCAACCAGGCAAAGGATCATGTACCTTGTCACCTTCTGCATGACGCGACCTATTGCAGGCTGGATCCTTGTGAAGCTGCGGCAAAGGCTGCCTGAAAAATTTCTTCCACGGCCTGACTCTCCCACTCGGTATGGGTCTGCAATCCCAACGTCCGCATCACCGTTGCGCCGGTATCTAAGATGGAGACCGGCTGGTGAATGGCATAACCAGGTTTAATCCCCACTCCCGAAGCAATCCAAGGAACCATCGGAACGCTCCCATCAGCCGCTTCTTGGCTCGTGTCCCTGCCGTCAGCACTGAGCGACGTGACAAAGAGGGTTGTCCGCTTGGTCAGCCCCCGCTCGTGATAGATATCCAACACAGAGTGGATCGCCTTATCCACCGAGCGAAGGGCGTCACGGTACTCCTTCGAGGTCCAGCCTTTCGATACACCCACTCGACCAGCCTCGGGAAGATGCACAACCAAGAAATGCGGGAGCGAAAGGATCGCATGTCCGTAGCCATGACCGCTGGCTGCTTTCTGGAAATATTGACGGATGTAGGACACGATCCGATCTGTACTGCATTCAGGTTTCAGGGGCCCGCACATCTGGTAATCGGTGTAGGGTTCCGGTCTCGCCAGTTGATAGAGCGACTCGTCCATAAAGAAAATCGCGCTGTCACGCCCTCCGCTTAAATCGAGATAGTCGAACAGGCTCGGCGTGCGCGGGTAACCGCGGCTGAATTCAAAGGTGTTCCAGGTAATGCCATGTTTCTCGACCGGCATCCCCGTAATGAGTGACGCCATCGTCGGCAGTCGCAAAGCAGGCCTTACCGCCGTGGCTGACCAGGTAACAGCCCCTTCCTTGATCAACCGGCTGAGGGTTGGCATCGTACCGCCTTTTAGAGAGTTCTCCCCGAAACCCTCGAGGACGAACAGAATCACATGTTCAGTTGGAGCCACTGAGGCAGAGACCTGAGCCGCCGCCGAGCCAGCAACCACTGTTGTCCCACTCTGGGAAAGCAGACAGAGAGAGAACAATGATATGGCCAGCATCCGAATCGACCACCCGCGACCAAAGCTGAATAGCTTGTACACAGATCTGTTCCTTCTCTTCTTCGCCTAGCAGTTCGTTGACGAACGAGATAACGACGTCGGAAACGACTCCTTAGCCCAAGACCACCGACGGAAGCTGAATGACCGGCAGACTGTTCAGAAAGGCCGTCCAGCAAGGCCGCAGCGAGTGAAGAGGCGCGGCGTACACTTCGGTACGTTGAGCCTCTGAACGATGCGAGAACGCCGCTGGCGGGCTTTATCAACAGCCTGCCAGAAGACTTCTACGCTATCATGGCCATTTCCGCCAAGGCAAGCGAGGCCAGGCTCGACCTGCACGATCCTTCAGGATTCATAGGGGTAGCCGCTCCTGGCAGGACCGTCAATGTCAGTGTATGCTTATCAGTAGCTTCCCGACTATCGACGACTCGGCTCGGGATGCGGCGGTTCTATTCTAATATGGTAAGGACGATGCGCCTCATTACTCTGTTCATAATCCTATTTGCCTGGCCGGCAATTGCTCTGGCAGAAATCCGAGTGGTGGCCGCCCAGGGCGAACACAGGATGGGAGACCGTGACACCAGAGAAGACGCCATCCGCCTGGCCACCGAAACAGCTAAGCGAAACGCCCTGGAACAGGTCGCCGTCTACCTCGAGAACATCACCATCGTGAACGGTCTTGATGTGACGAAAGACGAAATTCGAACCTATACCGCTGGCCTGGTTTTTGTCCTGGAGCAGGCGACCAACACGACGCTTGATGGAAATACCATCGTCGTCAGAACGGATCTGGTGGCCCAGATCGATACGGAAGAAGTGCGACAGGCCATCGCGACCTTGCGGGAGAACAAGGACGCCTGGCATCAACTCGTCGCGCTGCAACAGGAAAATGACCAACTGCAGCAAGAACTCGCCGCGGCGAACCAGGCTTTGGCACAAGCCTCGACCACGGAGCAGACACGGCTGGCGGCCCAGCACCGCCAAAGCATCTTGAATCGAGTGCAATCGAACGCCATGGTCTCGCAAGCTTGGACGGATTGGTTGCTCATCTCACCGGCGGTCTATCCCTCTTCCCAGATGGGGTTGGCCCACATCCAGACTCTTCTGGCCGCCGCACAAGGCTTATATTCCACAAGCCCGCATGTCCATGTGGCACAGCAAGTGACTACGACAAGACAGCCGCCGGCGCCGCCACAACCGCCCATTCCCCCTGAACCGGGAGCGAGACCAGCGACAATGCCACGCCATCAGATCACACCTGCGCCGGGATCCCAGACCGTTCGACGAACGTTGAACGAAATCACGTATCACACACCAACAGGGCAACCGTACACAAGCCATCAACCCGGCCTCATGAATCAGATGCCGCCCTCGCCAGGCATATCACCTATGACAAGCCAAATTGCCCCGGCGATGAATCAAATCCATCCGCAAACCTTCCGGCACATACCACAGATGTCCCCTCAGATTGCGCCCCATGGTTTCGGTAGAGGCGAACATCAAGGGGGCAGCGGTCGAGGAGGCGGAGGATCGGGGAGCGGGCACGGTGGGGGCGGAGGACGAGGGAGGTAACGAGTGAGAAGCAGAGGTAGTCAGTTGGTCGCGTTGATCGCCGCTGGTTGCGCAGTCTTGCTGCAGCTGTATTCGTTTGCTGCGGATTCAGGCGATGTTCGAACCCATGCAGAACAATCCTTTGATCAACTCAAGCAGCAGAGCATGCAACAAGACTCTTCAAGGGCACCGTCGAGGTTATCTACCAAGATTGACGATCGTCATAGCTATTCATCAGACCAATACCTCATCGGCAAGGGTCAGGGTGATATGGCCAAGGGTCCGATCGTCTGCCAGCGCGTATCGGAACTCTCTGCCCGCACCGACCTCGCGAAACAAATCCGCATTCTGGTGAAAGAACATATGGTCGACCGCATCCGCGAGCGGACCGGCCGCGAGACAGAGCAGGATATCGAAGTCACGCGGGAGGAAATCGTTCAAGAATATTTACAAGGTGTGAAAATCGTCGATCGCCAAATCGACGAAGGCAACAAAACGTGTAGCGCCACTGCCGTCATGCCCAAGAGCCAGATCCAGCCTAACCCAGCGCCGGACCGCCTC
This sequence comes from Nitrospirota bacterium, assembly GCA_016219645.1. Lineage (NCBI taxonomy): Bacteria > Pseudomonadati > Nitrospirota > Nitrospirota bacterium. The sequence continues at coordinate 279,133 of JACRLR010000018.1, read as the reverse complement.
GAAGCAACCCCAACAGTGGTTCGATAACGGTCTGACTGCCTCCTACCGGCTCTTCCGTTGCAGTCTACGTTCGACATCGGGTATGTAACTCTCCATGCCGGCCGAAAACAGTTTTCAGCACGACGAATTGTCCCGAAAGAATCCTGGCGAACGGATCACCGTTCGCGAGGTCACGCTGACGTCTCTATCAGAATCGCCTCCTGGCCAAGATACCATGGCTACGCTCGGCACACGTCTCTCGCAAACCGGTGTTCGTGTGATCGTCCTGCTACACGGTTCCATTATCGGAACCGACGTCTTTGGGGTGCAACGGTTGGATGAGCTGGGCGGACTCAAGCGTGGCTACTCACGCGGTGTGGCGGGACTCGACGCCTTACTGGCTCTCATGCGCGAGCAGAGTAATGGCATCCCACCAGCGCCCGGTTGGTTGAAGCCTCCCCTCGTAGACGATGATGCCACCAAGAAGCTGCTCGATGAACAGATTGGGGACGCCGGTAATTTCACGAACACCTATGTGGAACTCATGAGACAATCGCTCAACCGTAGCTTGGATCGCCCAATCCATTGTGTCCGGAAGCTCTGGTCCTGTGAACACCACCACCTGGGCCGGGCCTCGGCGGCAGTCTCGATCCTCGGGCATCTTCGTGACTGGTGTGAAACCTACAAGCTGGGCCAGGGAGACCGGATACTCATCCAGGCCCATGGACAGGCAGGATTAGTCCTCGCCCTTGTTTCGAACCTCTTATGTATGACATCGACCAGCAGCCGGACAAGGCTGTTCGACATCCTGACGGCATTTGCCTCACAAGCCAATCGACCTGACATCACGACGACGATCCAACGTATCGCTCCTTTGTTGTCGAGCGGCACGCTCCTCAATGAAGCGATGCTGGACGCCGTCACGTTGGGCGCGCCGGTACGCTACGGGTGGGATCCCTCTGGACTAGGCAGGCTATTGCACATCGTCAACCATCGAAATCTTCGGACCGATGGAAAGACCTGGCTCTCGAAGATGGAGCTGCCCCAGATCACCATGGAGATGCCGATTGCCTGGGGCGGCGACTACATTCAGCAATTGGCCGTAGCCGGCAGCGATGCCGTACCGGTCACCGATGCTGGAAGGGCAGCCAATAAAGCCGTGTGGGAGATCGTGGAGCCGTTTGATGGGTTTGAACGATGGCTAGAGTGCGCCCGCCGTGCTGTCCGAATCCCCAGCGAGGGATTGGGGATTCTTGCCGACTACAAGGATTCCACCGGGTCGACGAATGTGCGCGACCATTATTTTGGCCACGCTGCCTATACACGCATGAATGCGATGCTGTTCAATACAGCTGAAATCGTGCACACACTCTATTCATAGAGAGCCATCCTCGACCACCAACCCCAAGGATGTTCAAAAGGGCCTCTCAGCAAGGCCGTAGCGAGCTGTCTCTTTAGTATGGGGTGGTGGGTGGGATGATCCCAACTGCGCGCAACATTCTCACCCGCCCACTCACTGGCACGCCGAGACGTGCCATTTGCCCGGGCGAGGGCCTTCTGGGTCTCCAACTTTCCCAGAGGGAGCAGGCAGATTGTTCTTTACTGCGCGCATCGAGCGACCACCGCTTTATCGTGGGGACTCTGCGAGCAAGAAGAACGGTCTGCCTGTTCCCTTGCATCTTTCTGAGGCCACGCGTTGCGCGAGCAAGGGGATCGTCCCAGCTACCCCATCCCTCTTTTTCAGCGTCCTGCTACCCTTCGCGCAACTGCACCGCCAACGGTTCCCACGAAAAGATGCCGTCAAGATAGGCGTGGCCGTTCGGTGTGGTGGCGACGAGTTCAATGGATTCGTAGACGCTGATCGTCGTGCCACTGCCGGCTGAGACCGAGACTTGCATCGTGAGAGCTGCGCTCGGCGCATGCGACGCAATGTCCTGATGGGTCCGCAATTGCCTTGGCGAGGCAAGAAGGTTCACGAGCTGAGCGGACGGCGCCTGACGAAACTCGCCATCATAGGTGACCCACAGTCGCACGGCGGCCGACACATGGGCATACCACTGGTCTCCGACCGCATTAGCTTCAACCCAGTTAAACAGTGTGTTCACCCGTGACATGATGGACACAGTCGTCGGCTCCAATGAGGCGGGAATCTGCAATAGGGTCGTGTAAGCAGCATGGACATACCCAAGCGTATCCCATAGTGACGGATTGGCCCCGACGCGCGCCTGAAGTGATTTACTCGGGAGCCTATGCTCCACGTAGTAGGGATTTGCGGCAAGCCGGAGATAGTGCGTGTCCTCAAGATATTTGATCTGATCGAGCTTGCACAATGTTTCATCCCGATCACCGAATCCGATGGTGTTCGGCGCCGAGACACTATCCGCTCCGGTAAAGATCAGCTTGCTCCAGCCGACCGGCGCAATGCAGCTGGCACTCGCCAACCCGTTCAGCTTTTCCAGCACCGCTACACGGCTCTTGATGTCGCTGAAGACCGACTCTAGCCCCTCTTTCGTTCCACGAACCCGTTCAACCAGCAGAGTCTTTTCAAGTTTCCGTTGTTCTTCGAGTTGCCGCACAAACGAGTCTGTCTGCCGATCGAGCTCCAACACTGGTGCCATGTGATCCCCCTTTTCATGTTGATGTGATGCCCCCTACAGCACGCCTGGAACCCAAGGCATTAAGCAAGATGGGTGCCATGGATAACCCCGCAGAAACAGGCTCTGTGCACCCTCTATCCGCAGGCAAGGGCCGGCGGTATGGACAGGTTTGAACGTCGCCCTCTCCGGGCTCCGCAATATTATTGTGCACGATGAACATCAGCCTGTCTGGGGCAATGGGAGAATACTGGGCAGGATGCTCAAAAAGTTCGTCCAGCAAGGCCGCAGCCGATGAAAGCACCGGAGGCGTAGCATTTCTCACCCGCCCACCCCAAGCTGCCAAGACAGCTTATTCTCCGAGTGGGCTACGTTGAGGATGCTTTCGATGGGAGAACGCGCATGGGGAAAGACGCGTCTCGGCGCGTCCGGGTTGGGCGGGTGAGAAGAGCGACTTTTTCAGCATCCTGCAGTAGATTCGTTCAGTGAGGTCGCTGTCACGCCCAACGGCGTCAATAGCACGAGGGCCGCCTTCAGAAGCAGGTTGTCATAGACCGAGACATCGCAGCTCCAGGTCCCATCGAGTCCGGCCACCGCCCGTACACGGTCTGCAGGATAAGCCGCCTTCGCGTCCGTGATGATGTAATGAATCGTGTCACCCGCTTGCGTGGAACACCCCGAGCCAGCAGCTCCTGCGCGGCAATCATCGACAAAGTCTGATGACGATAGGTCTGCGGTTTTTTTGCGAGCGATTTCGTGATGGCCAATTCTTCAACCGTGGCAAGACCATCCTGAAGATAGCGCCGGTAGGCACGGATGGTCTCCAATGCCTGCGGAATCCGTTCACGTAACTCAACCAACGTCCGTGCCTGGCTCAGACAGCGCAGCATCTCTGCTTGCGCTCGCCTAACAAGCGGCGGCGCATCGCTGCGACGGATCTCGATGCCGCGGATCTTCATCGCGCCATGGTCAAACAGGCCCACGAACTGATTCGGCACCGGCATGAGTGGATTGACCCGTGACGGAAGAAACCCAATCCAATGATAGACCCCTTCCACACCGATCGAGAGCCCCGTTCGCTCGGTGATCGCCTGCGCAAGTCTGTCGTAATCCGTCCTGACAGCGCCGGGCTTGACGAGCCAGAGCGAGTCCACAATCGCGTGCAGCAGGCGATAGCCCTGCTGCTCGGCAACCTCCTTGGCCTGCAGCAGCAGCTCGCGGCTGTAAGCCGTAACCGCCTCGTGCGCTTCGATCCGGCCGAACCGGGCGTTCTTATATCCCAAATAGCCGAAGGAGACGACGAGCAGCCACTTGAGCGCCGTTTGTCGTTGGTCGAGCACGGCCCTTTCCGCCGGCTGTGTCGCAGCGGTCATGAGCCGTTTGTATCGCGCACGTTTGTCGAGCAATGGGGCCAGTGTGCGGGGCACCAAGCCCTGACGATGTCGGCAGGTGTGGTGGCCGATCTCCGGCACCCGTGCAGTGGGATCATGGCGACAGCACCGGCAATTGACCGTCTCAGGCGAGATGTTGAAGCGCGTCATGATGGAGGGATACATCGAAGAGAAATCCAGTTCGCCGACCTGTTCGTGATAGCCGACGATCGGGGCAAATACCAGCCCACCCTGGTCGGTGCGCAGCAACTCGAGCGCGGATTTGAAGGTTTCCGGCTCCTGCTTGCGATAGGGAATCAACAGGCCGTCTCGACAAGCCGTCTCGAGCTGCATCGACGTGATCCCCGTCCCGGTCGTCGTGCGAGCCATCTGCTGCAAATCGACCTTCGCGACACGGGCCTGCTCGATAAGGCCTGCCAGGCCCGTCTCCGCCAACGCAAAGGAATTGTGCCGGTCAAGGTGCAATCGTCCCGACAGGGTGCAGGATCCGGCATGGGACAGAATACGGCCATATGAAAAATACGAATGGGGCTTCCTGGCACCGATGGATCGGCGGGGATCGCCATTGAGTGCAAGCGGCAGACATAACCGGTTCGCCATGGTCATGAGACGAGGCAGCAAATAGGAATCGCCCCAGTCCGTCAAGAGAATGTCGGGGTCCTCTCGCGCGAGCAGCTGGTCGAGGCGCTGGATTACATCGGCATCATCGCCTTCCAACAGACGCTCCTTCCCGTCTATTCGCACCACGAGCGGGCCACCTCCACCATGATTCGGGTTGGGTGACGGACTGTCCGGGGACAGTTCCATAATCGTAAGAGGCGGGAGGCCATAATCCGTGTCCCAGGGGGACTACAGCGCCTGAATCGATTGAATCAGGCCTTCGGCTGTGAAGTCTGCCTCACAATGGGCGAGAGGGAAGAGCTGCCGATCGTAAAAATAGCGCTGCGGCAGTGACACATCGACGTGAAAGAACTGCGCGTCCGGACAGACGCGGATCAGACGTCGTGTGATGGACGAAAACTGCGCGGGAGCATGAACCGAGACCTCCAGCACCGGAATCGGGCGAAGCGCACCGAGTTGGTATCGTTCCACCTCTCTGGTGCTGATACGACAGGAGGCATGGCGGAGTAGCCGAAGCACCTGTTCTCGGATAGACGGCGGAGCCGACAGGTAGCAGGTCGGCACAAAGGGATCGACGGCCCGGATGCGGCGACCATCCTCGCAAAGGAGCCAGACGACCATACCCTCTTGCGCCGGATAGACATCAAGAAGCCACCCCGTGAGTCGAGTCGTGGAGCATGCGGGTTTCAAGAATCATCACTTTCTGTTGCAATATGCCGACCTGTTTCTGCTGTTCAATCAACATCGACAGCAGCATCACTTCGAACGGAGTTTCACGCGCGAGATAGGCGCCGGCCGACGCATGGTGGCGGGCTGCGGCGAACAATACATCGAGCGCCTGCTGATCCTCGCGCCGCAACGCACGCCGGTAGCGGCTCCACGAGTCGATTTCCTGCTGGACCAATTGTGTGAGCGTGACAAGCGTGCGGCCCATGCCTATAACCGATTCCAGAGCGGACGCGGAATCCTCCAGCGTCTGGGCTCAAGCCCTCCCTCTTCCTGAAGCCACAGCCCATCCTCGGCCTCTCGCAGGTCGATCGCCCGGCGTGCCTGCGCACGAAGTGTCTCCATAAATCGGCTGCGCCCGCCGGATTCAGGCAGCGCGAGCGGAGTCACACACAGCACTTGTACGCCATGGCCGGCCATATCATGAAGAGCCTCCGTCATGGCACGAAAGAGGCGCATCGCTTCCGTTTCCGGCACCGACTGGTCGTACAACGTGTCGAGCGGACCGGCGAGAATGACGAATCGCGCATCATAGCTACGCAACGCCGACGGGAGACAATCCGTGACCAACCGGACCATCTGATGACAGGTGAAGGCCCGTGAGACGTGAATCTGCTGCAGCACATGAGCCGGTGCCACCCGACTGGCCCTTGCCAGCCGCCCCACTAAGAACGGATCAAAGACATTGGCGCCGGCCAGATACAAGACCGGTTCACCGGCCAACGCGCGATCGACTGCCGCACAGAGGCCCAGTCGATAGACAGATGGCGGTCCGGACAAGAGCACCAACCCCTTCGGCTGATCGGTCGACACAGCACTCCGCCGCAACGCAGCCAACAGGCGGCGAGGCGCATCGATGACCACGCCGCCATTCTCTGTGCGAAACGGAAACTCCATCGTTTGTTGCTGGACCAGAGCCATAGAGCACCTCACGATTCGTTGAAGTGGCGGATCACACCCGCAACAATCCCCTGAATGGAAAACTCGTCCCCTGACGACACGACGATCGGCTTCATCGCTGTATTCGCCGGATGCAGTTCGATTCGGCCGTCCTTGCGGTAATACTTCTTGATCGTCGCTTCGTTATTCACCAGCGCCACCACCGTCTGCCCGTTCCGCGCAGTACCCTGCTTCCGGACCACGACCAGATCGCCGGGGAAAATGCCGTCGTCTTTCATCGACTCGCCTTTCACCCGCAGCGCGAAGGTCTCTCCTCCTCGCAACAGCGGCGGCAGCACCGCCACCAATTCAGCTTGCGTGATCGGTTCGATCGGCGCCCCTGCCGCCACCATCCCGAGCATCGGAATCTGCGCCGATCCTAACTGGTCCAAAGCCATCTCGACCGACAAAGGCACCTCCCACGTGCCGGCCTCATAGCGGCTGATCGTCATGCGGCTCAGCTGCAGCACCTCCGCCAACTTCGCCTGCGTGTATCCCAACCGAACCCGCGCCTGCCTGAACTGTTTAGCCGTCATGTCACAAAATGTTACATATCGAAGTAAGGACTGTCAAGTGGGGGGCAAAGGGGTTCTGTCGTTCTAGCCTTTCTGAGCCCTCACCTCGCACAACCAGCCTAGCCAAGCCTCCTTCCTGCTTTGACGCAATTACTTACTCGAACGCTTAGGTTGCAGCACAAAAGAGTGGTGTGTTAAATGAGGGGCTCGCGGAGGCACAGTATGGCGCACGATGATGAACAGGGACAGCACGAGCGAATATTTACCTTAGCCGAAGCCAATTGTCTCATCCCGGAACTCAACGCCAAACTGACATCGGTTCAACGCGCCAAGATGATCTTGGCGCGCACGAAAGAAGACACAGAGAAAGCCAGTGCCCAGGCTGAATACGGTGGAGGCAGCACCGTTGGGCACCTGTATATCTCAGCCCTTCAACAAGTCAGTGCGAATCTTCAGGCAATTCAAGAACTTGGCATCCTGGTCAAGGACCTGGATCTCGGCCTCTGTGATTTCCCCCATCTTCTCGACGGACGAGTGGTCTATCTCTGCTGGAAGTTCGGAGAACAAGAGATTCTCTGGTGGCATGAAACGACCACCGGCTACAAAGATCGCTGTCCGCTGGAAGGCTTAGGACGTTCATGAAATTTGTCATTCTCGGATTTGATGGGCCCGACGGAGAGGCCAAGAGAAAAATCTATCGCCCGGCGCATCTCGCCAAGATGGAACCTCTCGATGCCCAGGGCCTGATTGTGCTAGCCGGTCCTCTCATGGATAAGACAGGAAGTCTGATCGTTATCGAGGCAGACTCGCTGGAAGATGCCCAACGGTTTGCTCGCGAAGACCCCTATACAGTCAATGGGGTATTTGAACGGGTTGAAGTCCATCCATTTACTCAGGTTTTCCCAAAGGAGCGGTAGCCGAAGGCCTACTGCCTCTCTTTCAGTCCTTACTTCTTCCGCCCCACTTTGGTTGCATTGCCCCTCCAGCCAGTGAGCGGTATAGTTATCTGAATGAAACTCTCCCGAATATTGCTCTATCCCTCCCTTTTCCTATTCCTTCTAGTGGGAACCCCTGCATACAGCGCTTCCACGAAAACCGTCATCGCCGACGCCGAATATGTGATGGCCGATGGCGATACCTTAGCCGGGGCAGAAGAGAAAGTCCTCCAACGAGCCCAACGCAGGGCAGTGGAGGAAGCCGGCATGTATCTCGAATCTACATTCCTCGATGTAGAGAAAGAGTCCGGCGGAAAAACCACACAGACCAGTTCGTTGGAGATCAGAACCATTGCTGCCGCCATCACGGAAACGGAAATCCTCGAAACCAGGCGTTCCTTCAACCTGGACCGTCCCGTTTTCTTCATACGGATTCGTGCGACGGTCAACATAGCCACTCTGGCGGAGGCGATCAGCCGGCTTCAATCCGACCAGAAACTTGCGCAGCACTTTCGCCAACTCCAGCACGAAAATCACCAATTGCGCTCGCAACTGCAAGAACTTCAACGGCAACCGACTGGCGTCCGAATGCTGTCAATCGATCCGACTGGGAAGTCCACCTCACAACAACGGGCACGCGCGATGGTCGAGACTGCCCTCCACACCTCGAATCTATGGGACAAGATCCAGCTCACGACCGATGCCGCCACTCTCGACGATCGCTACGTCGATCCCCTGATTGTGCGAGGACAAACCTATCTTCGGCTGGTTTCACTGGCCTTTTCCCAACAAACTCGACCAGCACAGTATACGAACTATCTGGACAAAGCCGGGATAGACTTCGATCTCGCTCTCAGGCTCGACGACAAGAACATATGGGCATGGATTGGAAAGGGAGATGTACTCGCGTGGCGAAAACAGTGGGAGGAAGCTGCCGCGGCCTACGAGCAAGTTCTTGATCTTGATCCGTTTGCTGATATCGCCCGCCTACGTCTCATCGACCTATACACGACACAAGCCCGCCGCCAGGCTGGCGCCAAGTCCTGGCGTCAAGCATTGGCAACACTGAAGAAGCTCCTCAAGGCTGAAACACCACAAAGCTGGATCCCCTACCAAAAGGAGGCCTATACACTACGGAGTGAAATTTATCTCAAGCTGAATCAGCCGGAAGAGGCGCTTGAAGATCTGTCCACCGTTATTCGCGCCGACCCCACCAATCTTGCCGCTCTGGTAACCAGGGCGAAGCTGTATCAAGAACGATCACAGGGTCGGCTCGCCAAGGAAGACTTTGAGCGAGCCTGTGTCCTGGGATCTAATTCGTCCTGTGAACAATTGCCGTAACATTGCGTAATATCTCCGCATTCTAATAGCATCTCACAATCAAACCGACCAGCCTCCAGCCAGCCCGTCGTGACCTGACTTCCTGAAGACGAGGTTTGACAGACCGGACAGGCCAACCCTATAATGCGCACGCTTAAAGTAGGAACGATATAGGCGCGACTGGCGCCTATGAGCACGGCCCTCATCTTAGGACAAAGGGCCTAACTCTTGTTTGCTCTATAGCCCCAAATTTCCGAAGGGTGGGCCTTCTGCCACGTTGCAGGGGGCACAGAAAGAGCTTAGAGTGAGCATCGTTGAGTATGTTGGAAAATTTGCATTTCTCGTTCTTTAACCCCTTGCCGGAGAGTATCTGTAATGAGTCAGTATCGCGTCCTTCCAGGCCCGGAACATTTTCTTCCTCCAGCGGCGGCAAGTATGGGCATTTATTTGCCAAACCCTGGGGAAGCTCATATCAACGGCGTCATCGTCCCAGAGGAAAAGGCCTACGAGGAAGCGGCGAAACAATTTCTCATGGCCAAGGTGCCGACCCTCTTCCCCGGCCCCTTAGTCCTATGGGCCTGGAACGAAAAAGCGGCCAAGAAAGCCACCGCCATCCGCCACCTGTACAATACGCTCAAGGAATGTGTGCAGCCGGGGCAAACGCCCATGTTGATCCCGATGCCGGACTACCGCCCCAAATACCCCAAGATCAACCCTGAAGTCGAGATCAATCCCAACCATCCGAACCTGACCATCTGGCACAACAAAATCGATTGCTGCATGTTCATCGGGGTCCACTGCCATCAAGCGAATTTGTCGCTCAAAATTATTCGAGGCGGCACGTCTTGCTACACGATTGCCATGTGCGCGCAAGCCGGCCATGAAGATGCCATGCTCTCGTTCCGTGACGCATCGGTCGAAAAGATTATGAAACTGGCCGAGTGGGTGAGAAAATTGAAAGGGACAGTCCAACCACGGCTGACATCAGCCAAAAGCGGAGCCTCAAATTAACGCTACGTCGTCTGAGACTCTGATGATCGTGAAAGGAGCGTGACCCATGGCAGACACACACTCAGTCATCGGCACAAAAAATAAAAAAGGGCAGACGTTTACCGATACTTGGACAATGATGCACGAAGCGCCCCGCACGCCGTCGTTCTATACGGGCAGCGAAGTCATCAAGGAAGCACTCCGACGGGCCAGTTGTGACGTCATGATCGCCTACCCGATTACACCACAGAGCGAAGCAGCCGCCTTGATCGGCGAACTCTTTGCCGAGGGTTACATCGGCGACTACTTCCGCGGCGAAAGCGAATTCGCAGTCATGTCGCAATGCGCAGGAGCGGCCTTCGGCGGAGCCCGGGTATTTACGACGACGGCGGGGCCCGGCACAATGCGCGCGATGGAGAACTTTCCGATGTGGGCCGGCGCACGGTTGCCGATTCAAATGATCGTCACCTGTCGTGGCATCAACTCGCCGCTGTCGATCCAGCCTGACACTCTGGAGATTTCATATCTTTTGAACACCGGTATGCTCGTCTGGCATGCGGAAACCGCACAGGACTTCTTCGATTGGATCCTCAAAGGCTACATGGTGTCGGAAGAACCTGATGTCCACCTACCTTTAGCCCTCTGCTGCGATGGATTCTTTGTGACCCACACGAAGGATGTGGTCAACCTCACCCCAGCCGACATGTGCCTTCCACCCTATGACCCATACCGCTCCCCCGTGCCCTGTATGGATATGGAATGCCCGCCAGTCCGAATGATGCGCGACCCGTTTGTCATGAAGAGCAACTACATCAGCTATGCCACCCACGCATCCTGGCAGCAAGAAGTCTGGGCGGCAGTGGAACGGTCCCGCAAGCACACGATCAAGTGGATCAATGGATTGATCGAGACAGAAAATACCGATGCCGAGGTCGTCATTGTCTCCTCTGGTACAGCAGTGTCACAGGGTCGTGAAGCCATCCGGCTCCTCGAGGATGAAGGTATCCGTTGCGGTCTGGTCAAGATCAAGGCTTTGCGGCCTTGGCCGGGCGAGGAAATCCGTGAAGCCACAAAGAACGCCAAGTACATCGTCGTCCCGGAGTTCAACGTGACCGGGTGGTTGGCAAAGGAAATTAGAGCCAGCATCCCCAACAGCGATCGTCTGAACGCCGGTCCGCGTGTCTGCGGAGGCATGACGATGCCACCGGAAATTATTGTTTCCGAGATCAAGAACCTGCTCGGCATGCGTGCCATGTCGTTGGCCGGTCGTGGTAGCTGATAGGATACAGGTTAAGGTCGAGGCTAAGGTCAAGGGAAGAACAAGCTATCTGCCTTCCACTCAACCTCAGCCTTAACCTTCTATAATCATTCGAACGAGGAGGCCATCATGAGCAAGGAGCGTATCAAGATTTCGGAAGACCTATACGACATTATGCCGTCCGACTATCAAGACCTGGTCAAGAGCGCGACCTATGGTAAGGAGGACCGAGGCTGGAAGGATATCGGGAACAGCAAGGAATTGATCGAGCAGCACTCCCTCTGCGCCGGCTGCCCGGAATCCATGGCCTTCCGTTACATCCTGGCCTCTTTGCCGAACCCCGAAGACACAGTCATGGTCGGCTCCACCGGTTGCACCAGCTTGGTGTTCCCCATGGTCGCCGTGCACAACATTCACTCCCTCTTCGGTAATCAAAACGCCATCGCTTCCGGCTTGAAGCGCGCCTTAACCGTCCGTTTCCCTGGCCGGACAAAAGACGTCGTCGTGCTCGCCGGCGACGGCGCCACCGTCGATATCGGCCTCGACATGACACTGCAAGCCTGGTTTCGCCAAGAGAAGTTCACCACGATCTGTTTCGATAACGAACTGTACGCCAATACCGGCGGCCAGGAGAGCGGCTTGATGCAGAAGGGGTTCGTCGCGAAGATGGCCCCGGTCGGAAAGCTTTTCGACAAGGTCCGTCTGCCGGAAATCGCTCGCGAATCAGGCTGTCATTACGTGATCTCCTGCACCGTCAGTAAACCATCGCTTGTTGAGAAGGTGGTCCGGAACGCGGTCATGATCGCGCGCGAAATCGGCCCGACCTATCTCCAGCTCTACACGCCCTGCATTCTCGAAATCGGGAAGAACAGCATGGAAGGGCTCCAGGAAATGCGGGATTCTGAGAAGCCGACCGAGCGGTTCGCGTACAAGGAATTTATCAGTGAGCCAGCCAAGGAACTGTTGGCGGAGCTGGCTGCCAAGGACAAGGAAAAGAAGGCCGCTGCGAAGCAGCTCGCCGCGCAAGGGGCCTAAACCGAATCTCGGGAGAGACGACCATGATCAAGAAAAGACTGAACGTCCGAATGTCGGGATTAGGCGGACAGGGCGCCGTCACCGCCGCGCATGTCCTGGCCATGGCTGCCAATCGCGACGGCAAGTTTTCGATCTCCAATCCCTTCTTCGGCGCCGAAAAACGCATGGCGCCGGCGGAGAGCTATTGCCGGATCGGCATCGAACGGATCTACGACCGTGGCGAGTTGGTGTTTCCCGACGTCATCCAGGTCTTTCATCCCCAAGTCATCACCATGGGGAAGAGCTATACCATGCCCTTCTACTCCGGCGTGAAGGAAGGCGGGCTGGTCATCATCAACTCCGACCAGCCTCTTCTGTCTGACGAAGATATCCAGCGGCTGAAGGATCTCAACGTCGCATTATTTTATATCGCAGGCACTGAGCTCGCCATCGAGGTGGCCGGCACCGAGCTCTCGACGAATATGGCGATGCTTGGATCGGTTGCAGGCATTACCAAGTGCGTGTCGATGGATGCCCTGGACGGCGCCTTACAGGAACGGTTCGGGAAGAAGTTCGTCGCCTCCGGTGGAACCGCCTCCCTGGACGAAGCGATCAAGAAGAAATTTGCCAAGAAAGAAATGTTGCTGGCCAAGAACCTGGCAACGGTGAAAGCGGCTTACGACATCGCCAGTGAGTGGGCCGACAAGAATAAGTACGAGCTACGGGTCGGTAATCCCGCCGTTGCAGCCTAACGAGAGAGAAGGAACCAGCTCGCATGTATAACGTTGCGCAAGTCATCGATGAGAAATGCGTGGCCAAGAAGGGATGTCGGCTCTGCATCATGTATTGTCCTGAGGCCAACTGCCTCGACCTCAATCCGGGGAAAATGGTGGCCGAGGTCTTCATTGATCGCTGTAAAGGTTGTGAACTCTGTGTGATCGTCTGCGACGCGGCCAAGCATTATGCCATCACCATGCAGGCAGTCAGCGCCACCGGAAAACTGATGTCGCAAAAAGGCGAATCCGCCGCACTGGGGCAGGCTTACCAAGGCTAACCGTTTCGTGTAGCGGGTCTCCCGCGCAAGACCCCATGGCGCCTGCGCTATGGGGTTTTTTGTTGGTGTTGTGGAGGGATTCAGATGAAAACCGAAGACAATGTCATTGATGAGCTCGTCCGGGAGATTGCCGGTCTGATTCACGAGTACCCGAAAGCGCTCGAACGGCGCGCAGCCGATATTCATGCCAGCGGGAAAGACCCGGAATTGGCACAGACACTCGTCAAGGCTGCCGATACCATGCGTGACAGCGGAAATCTTTATCTGACCTGGGCGAAGCACTACGCCTCCGTTGCATCAGGCAACACGGATGCAAGCTCGGATGAGGATGAGACCGAAGATTTTGATGTATAAAGAGGCGGAAGCATGCAGGGCGGGCGACCTGCCTTGATTGAAAAAAATCTCCCTCCCAACCTACATCTTTTGCTAGAATGCAACTCCCGAATATGGACGATCTCGTTCCCCGGTAGCTCAGTTGGTAGAGCAGCCGGCTGTTAACCGGCTGGTCGCAGGTTCGAGTCCTGCCCGGGGAGCCACAATACAAAAAGGGCTATTGGCATATGCGCCAATAGTCTTTTTTTGTGCCATGCGGTCTAGCTCTTAGGCCGCCAGTGAGGATACTCGTAGACCCGTTGAGAAGCCAATCGCAGGCTATTAAGAAAGGCTAGCCTTCTCACCCGCCCAACCCCGGCAGTCACTCCACCCGCCCGCCCAGAGGTTGCCAAGACAACCTCCTCGCCCAAGGACGCACCGTTCCGCGTGCAAGGCCGCAGCAAGCGACCAAAGATCGTTCTTCCAGGCTCGCTCGTTTACGGTATCCAAAGGATGACCCGGATGAGTCCCCCACTGCGCGCGTCCATTCCTATTCTTTTCTTCATGCCAATACCAAGGCCAGCAAGGGCGTGAGGAGCTTTCGACTGCGGCCGTCGAGCGAGGCCCTTCTCAGGGCGCACGCTCCGGGAGCAAAGAAAGCTCCTTACGCCCTTGCACCGCACCTGCTGAGGCCGCGCGTTGCGCGAGCACAGGGGACTCACCGGGCCATCTCTCTCTGCTGGCGGACTTTATCAACAGCCTGCTGGTTGAGTGGAGGCGAGTGCCGCCACACCGCTCTTGAGAACAATCTCACAGACATGGTCGAGCCGTTCAATGTGCTCATAGGCGGCCCATGGATCCTGCGCAACGGCACAGACCCCGTGGTTGGATTGCCCCACAATATCGAAAGCCAACATCCCATCATGCTTCAACCCGAGACATTCTGCCGTTGCGTCGGCCAATTCACGAGACAGCGCCGGCAGCGTCGGCACGGTCGGTCCCACACGCGTATAGCGGGCAATTTCGGGAAACTCGGCGCTAATTTTCTGCAGATCGACGCCCGCATATATCGCAGCCACGATGTGAGTCGCATGCACATGCACGACCGTCCTGGTGCGTTTCGAATCACGCTGCAAATTCCAATGCATCCACAGCTCGCCCGAAGGACTTTGTCCATCACGGACATTCGGAATCAGCTTGTGCGTCACCGGGTCTTCCATAATCTCCAGTCGCACGACATGTTCCGGGTGGACAATCGTCTTCCGCCAACCTGAAGGCGTGATATAGAGATACTTCCCCTCTCGCTTTCGCATACTGATGTTGCCGTCTCTGGTCGTAATCCATCCCCGTTCATACGCCCGCCGCATCACGTCGCCAATTGCCGTCAGCATACTCCCTCCCCCTGTTTCCTTCTGAACCTCGCTATCGGCATCCTGCTTAGGATGCCTTGAAACGACACTCAGCCCACCTTCTTTACTACAAGAAGTATTGCTGGAAAGAATGCCTCACAGGCAAGAAAAAACCGTTTCAGCACAGCAGCCCAACGAAGGCTGAGGCATCTCGGGCAAAATGAGATAGGTCTGAACAGCAACCGGATCAGGTTGTCTGAAGATGGGCGCGCACTTCCTGTACGTAGGTTTTGAAGGGATCCGGCATGGGAAATGGCGTGTGACCACGCAGCTGAAAGATGGACCAGTTGATCACATACGAGGGAGAAAACCGTGCTTCCGATTCGGGATCAACCGGCTCGCCAGGATGTTCACAGGCTAGCAAATGTCGGATAAGTTCACCCCTCCCAAACGCTCTTGTGTTACGAGGCGGATGGTCCATGGACAACGCAATTGCCTTGTCCGTAGTGAGCCGTGGAACCCGCCCTTCTTCCATGAGCCCATAATATAGCCCCTTGCCTTGATGGAGATTGTGATACTCCAGATCCAGACTCTTCAAGGCCGGATCTGCCCATGTCATCTGTTCCGTCTCACGAAAGGTTTCGAGCAGCCACAACTTCGAAGCCCAATCGACCCGTCCGACTAGTGCCTGGTAGTCTCCGCGGAGGTCTTGCAAAACCGCTTCCCATTGATCGAGCACCCAATCAGTCTCTTCGTCTTGCCCCCGATAATGCGCCTGCGCCGCAGCAACAAACGCCTCCTGAATGTCGATTGCAGAAATCGACTTCCCTGAGTCCAACCGAACGATCCATTGTCGACCCTGATCCTGCGACAATTCCTGCATAGTTTCCACCGGTTCATGGATCTCAAGGTCGAGTGGCGCATGGCCCTCTTCGATCAGTTGAAGGACCAGTCCTGTCGTGCCTAACTTCAACGCCGTTGCCACCTCAGCCATATTGGAATCGCCCAACAAAAGATGAATTCGGCGGTATTGATTCGGGTCAGCCAGCGGCTCATCTCTGGTATTCACAATGGCGCGATTCTGCTGCACCCATTCGAAGAAGTCATTGACGATATAATCTGCACGCTGAGAAATCTGAAACGGGAGGAGAGGCTGCTGCGTGTGGCGATAGTTGGTTCCTCTCGGCACAATGAGCCGGTCCCTCTGAATCCAGGCATCCTGGGGACCAGCCGTGCCGACACGTCCGGCCCCCGTAAAAATCTGTCTGGTAACCAGGAAGGTCACCAACGGTCCGAGGCCGTGTCTGGTAAAGGGGAACCGGCGTGACACGAGGTAGTTTTCATGCGATCCAAAGGTCGCGTCGGTTTCATGGTCCACATTGTTCTTGATCAACGAGACCATATCGGCCAGACCAAGGTCTTGAATCACATCCTGCAGCAACTGATCGCCTGCACGGTCGGCAGCGACCACATCAGTGAGCGATTCACACTCCGGTGAAGCCCACTCCAGATGTCCCATGTCGAGGTACATGCGCCCAGCATTGGTGAGAAATCCTCCGTTGCCCGGCGGTTCATCATGTCCCCGGTGGTGCAGGTCGAGAACGCCTCGCCGTTGGACGTGAAAGAGATGGTCTCGGATCTTGTGGGCAAACCAGGTGGGGGAATGATCAGGCCGGTCGTGATTCACCAAGAGTCCGTATTCGGTTTCAAGTCCGAAAATACGGTTCAACATCTCAATCAGCCACAACGGATTGAAGCACCTTCGGCAGGAGCTGTGAAAGTTCTGCCTGCTTGAGCGAACGATACTTGGAGGTGCCGGGAGCCTGCCGTTCGAGGACTGCACATTCGATCGTCCGTTCACCGGCAAGGCCACGCACGTGTGCGATCAAGGTGTCATTGCTTGGAATGGCAGGAGCTGATGAGCCGACTCCGGTCGCCGCCGACTTGGCTTCAGTCTCTTGATCCGCCTCAGCCTGTTGCTGGGCCATCGAACCGATTGCCCAACCACGCAATGCCAAATTCAACGCCTGTTCCAATGATAGTGTGACTGGCTGTTGCTCCTTAAGATAGGCCAGCATCTTCGTTTGGATAGCCGGGGCGGCAGCCAGGACCGCGCAGCCAGTCGTTTCCTCAAACGTACCATCGTAGTTGATCGTCAGAAGCGCGTCCTTCTCCGGCTTCAAACCCAACTCGGCCACTAGAATGCGTACGATGAACGGCGCCTTGTATACTTCCTCGAAAGCCTGTTTGATCACAGGAGCAATACCGTATTTCACCAGTCTCGATCCCGTCACATCGGCCGGTGAGCGGTTGAACCCTTCGACATGCGCCATTTCAAGCAGACTGAAGCGCAGCTTTTCCAAATCCGTGGGGTGCCCCATCCCCCCCAACGCCAACCGGTCGTAGATCTCGTAGAGCTTCGGTGTCCCCTTGCTGACCGTCGTCAGAAGAATGCCCCCTTCATAGGTCAGCGCGACAACCGGGCTCCCCTGCTTGAATTGATCGTCGAGATACTGCCGCCGATTGCCGACTGCTTCCACCCAGCGATAGGGCTCTTCATACATAGCGCACCACCTGCGATTCGTAGAGGGGTTTCAATGTCGCGTCCAGTACGGTCTGCACACCGGCCCCAGTGATCAACTTGATGACAGGGTAGAGACTCGCTTCCCTATTGACCCCTCCTGTCGCCGAATCGAATTCCGCTGCACTTGCGAGCAATCGTAAGGCCTGCACCATCGCCTGCTCTTGAGGTAGCGCATTGAGGGGCTGCTCACCCCATGTATTCAGATAGTGCAAGATCCCCCGGATCGTGGGGGAACCGGACCCGGACACAGCATATTCCACTCCTTCAAACTCCGCCCCGAGAATATCGTAGAAATAGATTTTTGCTGAACCCTGGTCCATATCATAGCCGGCGAACACCGGGACGACCGCGCCGGTCCCGGCCAATGCCGCAGGCACATTCTCCTTCAAAAGCTTCGAGACCGCGCGAAGTTTGCCGTCGAAACTTAATTCTTGTAATTGCGTCCTCCGGTAATATTTGAAAGAGTGTTCCAGGATTCGCACCATTTCATAGGCGGTCGCCGGAACGCCGGCAATCGCCATCACGCTGTGGCGATCGATCTCCAACACCTTATCCGTGCGATCGTACATCACCATATTGCCGGCGGTCGCACGACGATCTCCCGCCACCAGCACACCATCGCGATATTTGAAGGCCAATATCGTCGTGGCATTCGTGAGCGCATGACCAGTCCCGGCCTGGCCTGAACTTCCCAATGTATAGCCCTGCTCTTTGAGTAGTTGATAGAAATCACCTTGCATCCCCATCTTGAAAACCCCTCGTGAAGCGTGAAACGT
This sequence comes from Nitrospirota bacterium, assembly GCA_016219645.1. Lineage (NCBI taxonomy): Bacteria > Pseudomonadati > Nitrospirota > Nitrospirota bacterium. The sequence continues at coordinate 260,776 of JACRLR010000018.1, read as the reverse complement.
GAAGCGTCAGGCGATCGGATCTCAGAACCTACCCCCTCACCCCTAACGTCCTTACTCTCCTGTTCTCTGCCGATATCTCTCAGCCTGTTTCGGATCAACCTTGCGCATACGCTTGAGCAAATTATCTTTATCGGGGGACCCTGTCTCAGGCCGTTTCGGCCCACCGCCCTCATCAGACGGACTCGGGGCCTTCGGCATCGGATTGCTTGGCCCTTCACGGCGTTCCGGCATTGAGATGTAGCTCATGATCCTGATTCCTTTCTGCTGTTCCATGAATTCAGCGCGTCCATCGGAGATGCCGCGTGCTCGAATATCTGCGCGCAGGCCTGCACCGCCTGCGGATGAAAGAGATCGCCCATCTCTAATGTCAGCGGAAGCAGCCCGCCGCTGAACTGTATACGCTCCCATTGCATGGATTTGATCTGATCCGGAAACCGTCTGATGCAGAGGCCGCGAATCCCCGCCCTCGTATCGGCCGGACCAGTCGCCAGGGCTGAGTCGACATCCTGTTCAGAGGTCATCCGCCAAGCCTTCCCCTCAGCCTCAAGCCCCAGGAGGAGTCCACGATCCGGATTCATATTGTGGTACTCCAAGTCCAAACTCGCCAACCAGGGATCATTCCACCCGATCCGTTCTTCCTGCATAAAGGTTTCCAACAGCCAGAGCTTGGTGACCCAGTCAATCCGCCCGACCAGTTGTCGTCGATCACCGGTCAGTAACCGAAGCGTGGCGGCCCATTCGTGCAGGATCCAATCGGTCTCCTGGTCAACACCGGCCAAGTGCTTCTTGGCCGCGAGGTAGTACTGCTCTTGGATGTCGAGGCCCGTGATGCTGCTGCCGTTTTTCTGACGAACCGTCGCCTTCAGATTCTGATCGCGAGACAGCTGTGTCACCGCTGTGACCGGATGTTCCAATTCAACAACGGGGACTGCGTTTCGCGCAATCAGCTCCAGCACCAACTGCGTCGTCCCGACTTTCAACGCCGTGCTGTACTCACACATATTGGCGTCGCCGATGATGAGATGGAGCCGTCGATATTTGTCCCGGGCCGCGTGTGGTTCGTCCCTCGTGTTCAGAATCGGCCGGTTGTGCATCGTGTCAACGCTCAGATCAGTCTCCATAAAATCCGCTCGTTGCGATAACTGATACTGGCCCGGCACGAATCCGCTTTCCTGACCCTCCACACCAACTTTGCCTGCTCCCGCAATCACCTGTCGGCTGACAAGGAACGGCAACAACCCCGCAGTCAGCGAAGGGAAGGGGATCGACCGTGAGACGAGATAATTATCGTGGCAGCCATAACTATGCCCGTGAAAGTCCGTATTGTTCTTGTAGAGCTGTACATAGGCTCCACCCAGCGCATGGTTGCGACGTTCTGCCGCCCGCTGAACAATCCGTTCCCCTGCACGGTCATGGGCAAGGAGAGCTAAGAGCGTGCGACATTCAGGCGTGGAATATTCAGGGTGCGTATGGTCGTTATAGAAACGTGCGCCGTTCGGGAGCACCAGATCGCTTTTCATCTCGTGAAACGAAAACGGGCGATGGGCATCAACTTTGGCGAACTCGTCTTCCTCTTTATCTTGTTGCAGGCCGGAGACCCGAAACCCTCTCGCATCCTCGTGCGGATCTTCACCGCCATAGTCCCAGCGCCGCTCGAACGAAGCAGTGAGATGGGCCCGCACCAGCTCCATCGACTCCACGACCGGATCGACCAGGTCCTGGTCTTCCCTGGTAATCCCGTACTCTGTTTCAATTCCAAACAGCCGCATCATGCCCTTCCCTTAGGCGTACTCTCCCCTACCCCTCACCCCTTACGTCGTCAGATTACTTGGTTGATCAATTTCTCTTCGGACTGCCGCCCTCTCCGGAACGACGAGATTCCCACCACCTGTTCCGGATGGTGATCGAGAAGCTTGAGCCATTCTTCCGCCGCATCGTCGGGCGGCAGCATCTCACCCTCCCGAAACTCTGCCTGCACGGAGTTCACCAAATCGTCCAAGGTCATACCGCTCTGCTCAATCCCGCCTGCTGCAATCACACGATCGATCGCCTGTTCCTTCGCCCGTTGAACGATCGAAGCCAGGATCGCGCCGCTGATCAGATCGCCCCGATAGAGGACCTTGTTCTGTCCGCTTCGAAGCCTGATCGACAAGAGTCGATTCTCATCGATGCGCGAGAAGATCGCGGAGAGCGCATGCTCTACGAGGTCGGCGCAGGCTCGCTTCCGGTCTCCGCCGTGCTGGTCGATCCATTGCCGGTCCAGCGGGAGGTCTTCTGTCAGGTACACATTGAGAATCGCCGCAGCTGAGTCACGATTCGGCCGACTCACTTTAATCTTGCGGTCGATACGCCCTGGCCGCAGGACAGCTGGGTCTATCAGATCAGGCCGATTCGAAGCCAGAATGATCACCACATCGTGCAACGATTCGATTCCGTCCATCTCTGAACAGAACATCGGCACCAAGGTACTGGAGATATTGAATGAACGGGATGCCCGCCTCGTGCCGAGAATCGACTCAGCCTCATCAATAAAGATAAAGGGCAATGCCCCCTCGCTCCGACGAGCCCGGGCCTGGGCGAAAAGATCCCGAACCATCCGCTCCGATTCCCCCAGCCACATATTCAATATCTCCGGCCCCTTGATATGGAGGAAGGCCCCCCTGGTCACCGGCGGTCTGCCTCCCTTCTCATCGGATGCTCCCTGGCTCGACTCCCCTACCAGTTTCGAGAGACTGGCGGCAGCAGCCTGCCCGATCAAGGTCTTCCCGCAGCCAGGAGGCCCATAGAGCAGAAAGCCCTTCGGTTGAGTAAACTTGAACCGCTGAAACGTCTCTGCATGGAGTAGGGGATACTCGATCGCCTTCTGGATCGCTGCGATCGCCTCGGCTTGCCCCCCGATCTGCTCCCATGTGACAGCGGGAACCTCGTCAAGCAGGCGGGACTTGGCCTTCCGGTCTTCCAATTTTTCGATCGCCACGTGGAGGGTGGAGTCGATACGCACCTCATCGCCGGCCTTCAGATCCACGCCGATAAGATCGCTCGATCGTTGGAGAATCAAGACCTGCCGGCCCATCTCCTGCTCGAAACGCAATCTCCCATCCGCCAACGCTTCCGCCACCTTCAACACGGGCCCATTACGGTCATAGCCTAAGATCTTGATCACCGCATAGGCTTCGTTGACCAGAATCTGTGCGCCGATCTTGAGCTCGGCCACCAGCACTCGTGGATCGACCGAGGCATAGTATTCAGCCCCTCCCACCAGAATCCGCGCGAGGCCTTCACCAGGCACCTCAAGCAGGGTGCCTACCCGGTTTGCCGGCGCCGTGAGCTTCGCAATTACATCGGCGACTTTCTTGAATTCGACCTCGCGCTGCTGCTGGGCTGCTTGTCCGAGGATCACAGCATGGCGCAGCTTGTAGAGAATCTTCTGCCTCGGGTCGCCGTCGGGAAATGACGCAAGACATTGTTCAATGAGCTCCAGCGGATCAGTTCCCGCACGCGTCGACTGATTCGCGGCAGCCTCCGTCTTTCCGTTAGGCTCCGGGTCCTGTTGATCAGCGGGTCGGCGATCACTCATCGGTGGTCCTCCATACGGAACAGATGGGTGATCCTACCATAGCGGCCTCATGGATTGTCGTCTATCACAACCGTTCAATTAATGGCTTGGAGCGTCACAGATACACGTTCGCGGCGCTTTTCTCGCAGAATCTCTACCGTCACCGGATCGTTCACTTTGTGCCGATCCAGGACATCCATCAGATCGTCCTGGGTCTCGATTGGCTTGCCGTCAACGGCCACAATGATATCGCCCAATTCTACACGCCCGGCGAAGGTCTCGCGCGCGCCCTTCAACCCCGCCCGCTCAGCCCCGCTGCCACGGGACACCTTGCCGATAATCAGTCCTTTTATCCCCCACCGCTTGGCCATCGCATCGGGAACGAGTGAGACTCCGAGCCCCGGGCGAATGAGCTTGCCGTGCTTGATCAGCTCCGGGACAATGCGATTGACAGTATCGACCGGCACGGCAAAGCCGATTCCGGCAAAAGCCCCGCTCGGGCTCACAATCTGGGTATTCACACCGATCAAGCGGCCGGCGCTGTCCAGCAAGGGCCCTCCGGAGTTTCCGGGATTGATGGCGGCATCAGTCTGGATGACCCCTTCAATAGTCCGATTCGATAGTGACTTGATGGTCCGCCCTAAGGCGCTCACCACGCCGGTCGTCAGCGTGTGATCGAGGCCAAACGGATTGCCGATCGCCAAGACCTTTTGCCCGACCCGCAGATCATTCGAGGTGCCCACCACCACTGGCGAAAGCGCCTCGTCCGGCGCTTGGACTTGCAGCACTGCAAGGTCATGATCGGGATCGGCGCCGATCACGACAGCCTTATGTTCGGACCGGTCGGCGAGCGTCACCTTGATCGAATTGGCTCCATAGACGACATGAAAATTGGTGACGATATGTCCCTGCTTATTCCACACAAAGCCGGAACCGGACCCCTGAGGGGCCTCGAACAGGTCGAACGACCAGGGATCACGCCTGATGGCCGTATTGGCGATGAAGACCACGGATTTCGTTGCCTGCTCGAACACGGCCATCGTAGCCCGTTCGTCTGCGCCCAACTCAACGGGTGAGGGCGCCACGAGGCGCGGTTTTCCTTCGGGCCCGGTGTAGTTCCCGCCCAACGGCTTCCCCCACTCAGCCATCGCCAAGACAGGGCAGAGGCTGATGAGCAAGAGTCCCATCGAAATAATTGGTTTCTTCATCCCCCTCGCTCCCCCATGATTTGTATAATCAGCTCCCTGGTTCGAGATCTGGTATCAAAATCGACGACGACGACCTGTTGCCAAGTTCCCAGCAACATCACCCCGTCTCGGAACGGAATGGTCACAGACGGTCCCTGCAGCTGACCCCGCAAATGGCTGTGGCCGTTATCCTCACCGGCATTTCTCGTATTATGCTGCCAGCCTGGATCGGCCGGCACAGCCCGATCCCAAAAGGTCTTGGTATCAGCTCTGATACCAGGCTCATCTTCGATAATCATCACCGATGCAGTCGTATGCTTCACGAACACCGTCACGATCCCAGCCGACAGCCCGGTACCGGCCAGGGCCTCGGCCACGGACTTCGTCACATTTTCGATTTGGGTGCCCCCTTCCATAGTAAGCCGCAACGACACCGTCTTGACCGCCATCTTTATGCCTCCACCGCTCGGAGCGCGCGTCGCTCGCTCCGTGTGAAGGCACGACCTCGTGCCTCCTCCAGAATTGCATCAAACTCGCCCTGCGCCGTCAACCGGCGCAACGCCCCCACCACCCTGCCGCTCAACATACCTTCCTGCTGCAACGTCTCCAGATAGGCAAAGGCATCGGCCAACGTTTCCTTCTCTCGCACATAGTAATCGCGCCCACGACGCTGATTGCTATAGGCTTCAAACTGTTCGCAGGCGACGAGGATTTCCGCCAACTGCCTGACCCAGGGCCCGGCAGTGGCCAGCTTCTCGGGATAATAATAATAGAGCATCACCTGCTGCATCCAAGGGAGCCAGATCACCCCCATCTTTCTCAGGGCTGGCCGAACCGTCCGCAACCGGCGGGCCAGCCGGCGCGAGTACCCTAGCCGCATCTCAACCTGTTCTTTCGCCCAGGCAGTCATCGGAATACCGTCGGCTTCAAGGTCTTTTCGATAGCATCTGAGGAAGGCTTCCGTTTCATGTCCGTAGGGAGTGTTTTTGTATCGGGCTCTCCATTCCCGTGGCCTCGTCGGAATCCCCCGCTCCTTGGCCCAGGACCAGATCTTCCCGAAGAGTCGGCGATCGAGCCCGGCCCGGCCCAAGTCATGCAGGAGACAGGCAATCTGATACTGGTGCACTCGTTCCGTACCGTGCCCCAATGCCGTCGCAACTGCCGCACACATGCGCGCAGTCCTGATCGCATGGGGCCGATCGTAACCTCGAATCACTTGCCTGGGATGTACCGGATGCGGATAGTCGTACAGACGCATGAGCTGAGACACCAATGAGCGTGGGACGAGCAGTGGCGCACGGCGTGCAATAGAGGAATTCGGCTTCATAGGAATCTGCAGAACACAATCCGACTCTCGCGAGCAGAATATCGTCGGATGAAACGAGGTGTCAAGGCGAGCCTGTCTGTGGCCTCGATAGAAGCCGTGATCTCTGCTATCCTACTGAAGACCGCACATGGAAGGCTGAGGTTGAGGTCAAGGTTGAGCGAGTATCTAAGGAGTGGCGGATGGCCAATCAACGATGAAAGACTCAAGTTGCAAAGCATGCCTAGGCAGCTGGCCGAGAGAAGGCCATTTTATTGCCGACCTTGGACTGTCAAAGGCCTATCTTCACGATGACCAGTTCTTTCCCGGCTGGACCGTGGTCGTCTTCAAGCGCCACGCAACCGAACTGTTTCATTTGTCTTCCACAGAGCGGATTCAGCTGATGGAGGAAGTGAGTCTCGTCGCTCAATCACTAGCCCAAGTCTATGCGGCCAGGAAGATCAACTACGAACTCCTCGGCAACCAACTCCCCCACATCCACTGGCATCTCATTCCCCGACTCACCGACGACCCCGCCCCCCTCAAACCAGTGTGGGTGGTACAGCATGATCTCAAACTCCTCTCAGAGTCTGATCTCCGGAGCGCCGTTCAGCTGCTGCAGCAGGCCCTTCAGAGCGTCAGTTGAAGCACGGATTGCTGCTCCGTTCAACGAACCATATGTGGGCTCCCGACATCGATTCGGTGATATACTATAGATCTTTGACAAGTAATCCGGAGGGCCGCAGTTTACAATGAACCGTCGATTACTGCTCGCAGCCCTCTTGTGTGCATCCTTCGTCACAGGACTCTCCGGCCAGTCAGCGTTTGCGCAAGCGCCCGAGAACGAACCGGCCCCAGCGCTTGAGTCCCCGCCCCCGTTTTCTGAAACCTCACCCGCGCCTATGGATGAGAACCAGCCACCCGAACTCTTCCCACAGGAACAGACGGACCAGGTGACGGTGCTGGGTGAATTGCGTAGCGCAGCCCTTCTGTCGCCGAACGACGCAGACGTCCGGCTGAAGTTAGCACAGGGGCTCTATCGCATCGGCGATCTCGACAGCGCGCTCGATGAATGCCGCGTGGCAATCAAGCTCGACTCACGTAACGCCAAAGCCTATCTGCAACTCGGTGTCACACTAATGGCCAAACACGATGAGCAGGCAGCCTCTATCGCCTTGATGGACGCCATCATGCTCGACCCCCAGTTAACACTTGCGCATTACAGCTTGGGCAGCGTCCAGTATTCGCTGGGCAACCTACCAGCCGCAATCCAATCCTATCGCAAGGCCCTGGATCTGCGACCGAACTTTCACGACGCCCGTTATCGCCTCGCGCTGGTCTTGAAACTGACGAATCAGGACCGGGAAGCCACGCTCCTCATGGAGGACGCGGCGAACAGCGGAATTCCACAGGCGCAGTACTCCATCGGCAACGCCTACCGTCACGGACAAGGCGTCGAAAAGAACATGGCACTCGCGATCCGCTGGTGGACCAAGGCTCTGGAGTTCGGTCAGCAGCGCGCAGCGGAATCCCTTTCACAGCTTCGTCGCCAGGCCCTCTCGCCCGACCAGCCTGAGCAGCGCCGAATGGACGCGATGAGTGCCTTCAGGCAATATCGCCGTGAGCTCTGGGGCGACTACCCGGATGCCGGCAGGCACAATTCGAACGAATCAGTGGGTATCGCCCTGCTCAAAAGCGGCCAGGCCTCCAACGGAATCACCGCTCTGTTTGCCGAAGCCTTTGCACTGGGCGAAGATGCGCACGACGAACTGGCGCGCTTGTATGAAACAGGCATCGATACCAGCCTTGCTCAATTCGACAAACGCATCCTCGCATGTTTTGCCACCACCGCTGCCGATGGCTTCATCCCAGCCAAGAAAGCGCTGGCACGTATCTACGGCAAAGGCCTCGGTGTCGCACAGGATCTGCAGAAAGCGGAGATGGTGCTGAAGGGGTTGCCCAAGGAGGAGATGAACGCGGTTCTGGATGCAATTGAAGGTCGCTAGCGAGCCTTCGTCCGCCGGCAGGCTGCTGGAACTCTACCGTCTTTTCCTGGCTGGACGGTTTGGCCGACACGCATAACGCTGATAGCGAATCCCTCTCCTGGCGCCCTTTGCTCGAGACTTCCATTTTAGGCGGCGAGCTGCCACACCATCCCCCTTGGCGGTGAATGTGTCATGATCACCCTTCTCAGGGTCGAAGAATCCAACGTACCCACCTGGATTCACCCCGAACGACCGCAAGGTCTTTCCCTTATAGGTCCGTCCAAGAAAGTCGTTGCGCCCTCCTATCTCGTCTCCACCCGTAAAATAGAGCGGCAAGACAAAGTTCGAGACTGCCACGCCATCGATTTCATAGGTCTCGGCCTGAACTGCGTCACACATCTCATACCAATGAAAGACCGTCCTGCTTGGCTCAGCTGGGTGCGGACCCTGAACGAGCAAATTCACTTCCGAATCACCTAACATTTCCAGGGCCTCATGCGACAAAGTCACCGACCAGTTCTCTCCAAGCTGTTTGGCCAGTTCTGTAAACACGAATCCATAGGGAATACCGCGGTTGTTGGCGTCGTGGTAGCCTAACGCGTCATCGACGTCCACCGCATTCCAGAGGTACAGCACTGCATCGCCCCGCATGTCGCTGAGATTCTGCTTCGAGGGCTTGGCCCCGCTTTTCCCTTCCAAGCGCAACTCTCCACCGATGTGCCAATAGGGCTCATAGTCATCGCGAATCTGTCGATTAATCGCCCGAATGGCATTTTGCAGCTCTTCGTCGGACACCTGCCCTGCCGTATGGTTGATAACTGAAATGATCATGGCCACTCCTCTAAAGCTTACGGACTTTGATCGAATATTTCCCTGTCCCGCTTTGACGACTGTAATGACGAATCTGCACAAAATACTCACCGGCGATCAGGTCACTTGCGACCCTGGCATTGAGGTCGAGCCCTGAATCGTCATCCTCTGCAATTAACGCGGTCTCGCTGTTCGGCCCGAACAGTTTCATCACCACATCTGTCGGCCCCAGGGTATCGATCAGGTATCGGGCATCCACCGTGGCGGTAAACCGATAGAGATCCTCCTCTCCCACCTTCCCGATCGAGGCCTGCGTGCGGCGCTTGGCGTTCACGCGCAGCTCAACAGCGGTAGAAGTCGTGCCTCCTGTTTTTGGATACATTTTGGCGCCTGCGACAAAGGCCTTGTCCATCGCCGAAAGGACTTCATTCGCCTTTGTGCCGACGCCGTTGAGCGTCCAGGATGGAGGGAAGAAGTACAGCATGATGGAGTCCGGGTCGAACGCCGTCCCATTAATCTGATCTGCGCGATACTTCTTAAGAATATTGTGCCGCGTGGTCGCCTCATCCCAGAAGTTCGGCGCCTTCGCTGCTTCACGAATCACGACTGCTTCGTTCCACTGGATCCCTCCTGCGGGGTTTTGATGTTCGTGGGCCAATCCGATCGCGTGACCAAACTCATGTCCCGCAGTCCCTCCATCCAGAAACCCCAGGTTCATCGTCGGTTCGTCCAATGGGATGCTCCTGCTATCGGTCCCGACGTAGGACCAGGCCCCATCGTTGTGATCGAACCCGATGCGAATCTCGGCATTCAAGGCGTTGTTGAAATCAAATTTCAGATTCGCCACCTGTGACCACCAGCCAGCCTGTTGTCTGGCGACGGTTTGCTCGGTCGGAGTGCCGCCCAAAAATCGCACTCGGAGCGTCGAACCATTCATCCAGGTCTTCCCAATTGGAGCGATTGCCCTCCTTCCGCCCCCCCGCATGGGCTTGGTGAACTGAGCCCTCATCAGATCTCTGGGTAGAATCCGATCGATACAGACCTTTGGGCGGTTGTCCATTGTCACATCTCCTTTCAATGATGATGTGGAACGACAGAGACCACGGGGTCTTTAGATTGACAGGTGCCGATCATGCAGATGTTGTGCCTTCCGATAACGAGCATAGCTGCAAGATGATGAAGCAGAGAAATTGTATGGAAGCAAATACAGAACTGCACCTGTATCGGATCGGGTTACTGTGTGGGTCAATGGCCCACAGGGGACATTGCTTGACCAGGCATGCTGGCGGCATATGTGACAGCTGTGGATCCTAGTATGGCAGGATTTCAAGACCAGGCCCAAGGTCCGATCGATGAACAGGCAGGACTTCATCGCCTCGCATCGTACCAGAAGTGATCCGCCGCTTGTCTGTTCCTGCCGGAGAAGAGTGCCTTGACAAGGCGGGGATTGCGGAAAATATACCAGTCTCCAAACTGATCGCACTTCCGGCAGGACGTCGTGATGCCGTTGCGCCAGATGGTGCCATATCGCTGCCCGCGACTTTGCCCGTGTGCTTTGAGGCGCACGGCGAAGTCCAGGTCTTCCACGCTGACCAGGGTTTCGTCGAAGCCGCCGATCGCATCGAACGACTCGCGCAAAAACCAGAACATCCCAATGGATACGCGCTGCCTGACGAGATAGGGAGCGATCGCAAGAAGGCTAAGGACGATTCCTGTCGAATAGCGCTCGAGGTTTACCACGGACCCTCCCCCGACATAGCGACTATCGTAGACCCGCTCGAGGATCTCGGAAATCGTGTTCGGGGACATCCAACTATCGGCGTCAAGCGTGGCTACTGCCGACGCAGTCGAAGCACGGACGGCAGCGTTTCGAACGGCAGCGATGCATTTCCTATCCTCGACGACGCACCTGGCGCCAAGAGATTCAGCTACTTCGCCCGTTCTATCTGTACAGCGATTTAAGGCAACAACCACTTCCACTGGCTGGGAGGCGCGGCGAGCGGCAGCAACGACGCTCTCAATGCATCGCGCTATGTGCTCCTCCTCGTTATGTGCGGGGATCGCCACGGAGAGAATCGGTTTCATAATCCCAACTCAACAGGATGCGTAATCGGGTCGATACAATGATAGCGATCCAAATCTGAGCGGTCAACGAACTCCCATGGGGATGGGAACTGGCAGCTGAAAGGGTGGAGCAGCAGAATACTAGAATGACCGTGCTCCTTCTTCCCTCTCAATCAGAAATCGCCCAGTCGCCTGGTAGCCGGTCGAACTCGTTCAATGCTAGAATCCGCCACGCATCCGTGGCGATGAAAGAGAAGGCCCGTTTCGGTTGGCCGTCGATTCCGTCAAGGGTGTAGATATTTGAACGATCAGCGTCAAGAGGCAACCAAATGAAAATGTTTCAGGTGCGACAAACCGTTCATTATGATCTCACGATCGCGGCCGGCACGGAGCAGGAAGCGATTCTAAAGGCTGGGGGTATCCCATTGGCGAAGTGGGACCCAGGAAATACCGAGTTCACGGCCGAGCTGTTGGACGAAACGGATGAATTGGATGAATACTGATCCTCAAGGACCTTCTGACACCTACCATGCCGAGCGTCTCCTGATTGGCCCTGCCCTCCTCCTTGCCAGACTTCTCTGATATTAAGCCGCCTGCAGACATGTTTCTCAGCCCAGAGACTCACACCATATTCATAGACTGCCGAGCCGATAAAATGCTGACAGGAATCCCCACCAGGCAGATCGCGATGACTAGGGTTGTGTCTGCTCCATAGTAGAAACTCATATAGGCGACCGGAAACAGCAGGCTGGCAATGATATGAAGCGGGCTGAGCTTCCGTTTCAGCTTAAATTGGCGCACGGCATAGAACCAAAGGTTCAGAAGCGTCCCGCCCACCAACAGGAGGAACATGTACTTGCCTTTGAGTATGGCAACCCCAGCGTCGTTGAAAGAATCCAACGCCAAAACAATTACCGCTAGAATCACGAAACAGGGCGGAAGCGACCATGCCACCATATAGATGGGCAGTTTTTCAGCAAGGGCCGGTTCTTCAGTTTTCATTCATACCCCAAACATGTGGCATATACGGTAGATTGCGTGTAGGGGGAAGGCGGCAGGAATCATTTCAGAATTGAGGAAGGAAGGCAAGAAGGTAGGATTGGCGAAAATCGGTTCCCGATACCTTGTCAGGGTCATCATTTTCTCTTGTAGAGCGCATAGACATACGGCCTGGGGTCGCCAAACGGGTTGATGAATGTATAATCTTCATCCTTGATAAGATCGAATCCTTCTCCCAATCGTGTCGTCAATTCCTCAAGAGAGTAGCGATGCACATCCAGCCCGGCACACATCGGTGCTCCCGCGGTTGAAAATTCGGCCAACAGGGCAAACCCTCCCTTCCGTAGCAGGGACCGCAAATTCCTGAAATACCCCTCAATCTCGGCGTCATCAAGCAAGAAGTGCAGCACGGCACGATCAATCCATATATCGACTTGTGGAAGGCCCGCAGGAATCGGTTTGGACATATCATGGTGCAGCCAAGTCACTCTGTCCTGAATATTCCCGATTCTTTTCTCCAATTTCCTCAAGGCTTCATCGCTGACATCATTCACGATCACGCGCGCCCCTCGTGTCAGAAGCTCGTCAACGAGAACCGACGTCCCGGCACCGGGAAGAAATATCGTAGCAGTACGGCTCCCGGGGATAAGATCCAGGAACTTCAATGTCTGCGCCACATCGCGTTCGTACCAGCCGAGTTCCTGGTCTAATTTGGTCGAGAAGACTGCGTTCCAGTGTTGATTGGGCGTGGTCATATGTTCTCCGAAGATTGTTTGAAATCAACACAGAGTACGCGTCGCCTCTTCGCTCGCTGCGGCCTTGCTGGACGGCCTTTCTGAACAGCCCGCAGGCCATTCAGCTTCCGTCAGTGATCTCAGACGTGGTGTCGTTTCCGGTGTCGTCATCTCGTTTGTCAACACACTGTTAGTCAGGTTCTCGTCCTTGCTGACAAAAACGATGGCTGAAACCCAAAACTCTTTTGTCTTGTGCTGCTTAAGTCGATCACGAATGACCTCCGCCTCTCCGATGTAGGCACGAGCTGCATTAGTAAGAGGGTGATTGCCAATGAGGATATAGACGCCAGCTTTTTCGAGTTCTTCGCGAGCTAGAAGTTCGTCTAGTTCGGTGCGGGGCGCGGCGACGGCCTTGCCGGTCCAGTTAGATATTTCGGCAGTGCGGAGGCTCTTCGCATCTCCACGTGGGAGGAAAAGCTTGATAGTGGCTGATGTCATTGCGCGTACAGTCCAGGCCAATAAGCGTGCGGCGATCTACCTTGGATGCATAGCAAAGCAGCCTGAGCAATCTGTTGCGGGCAAGTCTACTGCAACCGCCTACGCTTATCCACTCACCTATAGGTCAGATACGTCCTCCGCAAGGGAGTAGCCAGGCCGCCCTTTACTGCGCGCGTCGAACGACCACAGCTTCATCGTGGGGGTTCCGCGAGCACGAAGGGCACCTGGCTATTCCCTCCTCTGCTTTGCGGGTCCCTCCCCGCATCCCACGCCGGTCCGAACCTCCCCGCATCGCGCAGGCCCTCCTCCCTTTCTCTGAACCCCTGAATTTTCCTCAACTCCCCTTCGCTTTCTCCTCTTCGAAACACCGGTACTCCGATTGCTCAAGCACTGGCCCGTCGGCAGACGGAATCAGCGGCCGGAGGGAGGTGATGCAGGGCCAAGGCCTAATGATTGTCCGCGCGTTTCACGTTTCACCTTTAACGTTTCACGAAAACAGGAGGTTTGCATCATGCAGGATCCATCATCGCCAGTTTCGGCAGGGAACATCTCCCCTGCCATTGTCGGGCCGAGTAAGGACACCAAAGAGGTCTATCTCGTAGGCGGGCTGGTTGTGGCCGTTGCCATCATTACCGGTAGTTTCTGGTACTACTCCGGGCAGGACCAGCCTTATGCTTCGAAGAACCAGTCTGAGCCCCTGACCAACGCGCAGGTCACGCAGGTGCTCAAGACCAGCACGATCCCTCCTGCCGAGGCAATTGCCCATAGCCAGACCGTTCCTGCCGTCAGGTCAAAGAGCGATAGTACCCATGCAGAGGGCCATGGTTCGCTTATGGACAATCTCTTTCCTTCTTTTGCCGACCCATCGACAACGGAACCCTCCCCGCTACCGACAGATTCTGCGTCCGGCAGCTAAAGCCTGACAATTCTGCCCCTGCTTGATGCGCTCTGCTTCAGGCAGGGGCCGCCGTATCGAGGCAACGTATCTTTATACGATGAAAGCTGTTGTCAGTTGTGATGAGAGAAGATGCCGCGGATGCGGAAGATCGCCGGCATGCGAGGGGGATAAACCTAATTCGAATACCTCCGACTAGTCCTCTTCGTGGGTTTCCACTTCCAGGGTGGCACTGGATTTGGTTCTGACCACAGGCCCCTGTGCTCGGCCCGGGCGAGTTCTTCGAGATCCCCAAGGCTAGGATCACTCGAGCCTGCTCTCTGCCACCAGGCCAGTCCCTCCTTCACCAGTTCACGCCCCACGTTCGGTCCGTTCGGAAGGAGAACTTCGGCCGACATCCGGCCCTGCTTGTCTCGCGTGAGCGCTCGAACCACCACGTCCCGGTTCCCGACGTAAGCAGCCGTCACATGCTTCGCCTGTTTACCATAGGGCTGCTTGAGGTCTGGACAATCGATATCTTTGAGGTAAATCATCTCACTTCTCCCATTGTGACGGATCGTGACACGATCACCCTCATGGACAGAGACGACTTTCGCGGCAAAGTCCGCCCAGGAGAGGGACGGACAGGCTGCCACCAAGATAAGCACGAGACCAGTTATGATGCGATGCTTCAGCATGATACGCATGCTAACGTCCCTGGCCTGTCCAGCCAACTATTTCTCGTTTTTTTGACAGCGAGACACTCCACGGAGATCAAGGAAGCTAACAGAATGTTGACAAACTACTTGAGCAGAACAGACACGCAAAGTCTGGATACTCGCAGACCCGTTCAGACGCCATCGCAAAGTCTAGGCAATAAGGTCAGGCTTGAGTTGAACCTTGCAACAATCGCACTGCAAAGCCGTAGGGGCGAATCGCACCTCTTCGATCAAAAACTGGCACAGCCGGTTTGCAATTTCATCCCGTACCAGCCGGAAGACCTCCCGCCGGCTGTCCAATGGGGCTTGGGCCGGGTCATCAAAAGACCAATGACGCAGATTGATCGCGCCGGGAAAGACCGGACAGGACTCTTTGGCTCGATCACACACCGTGATGACGTAGTCGAAGGGCTGACCGACAAATTCATCGAGATTCTTTGATCGATAGTGTCGAACATCTACGCCGGTTTCCTGCATAGACTCTATCGTCATAGGATTGAGGCCGGCCGGATGGGTCCCGGCACTTTCGGCCTCAAAGTGGTCACCCGCAATCAAACGGAGCAGGGCTTCTGCCATCTGGCTGCGCGCCGAGTTTCCCGTACAGAGAAACAGAATCCGCTGTTTCACGATTGGCTCATGTGCAACAACTTGTGGCGCAACAGGCCGCTTGGCTCGCGACTGGCTTTGACGCGCGAATGAAGCCACTCACGAATTTGCCATCGACAAGGGGGGCGACCGCCTCAATTTCAACGCCAGTCCCGTTGAAGAGATCCCGGGCATCTTGGGCCGTATAGACGCGCGTGGCTTCTATAGACAGTTGCTCGAAGCCAGCCTGGCTGAGTTTCCTCTTGTACTCTGTCTCCTCCAAGGCACCAGCGATGCACCCAGCCCATAATTCGATGCTCTGCCGAATGGCCTTCGGCATCTCACCTCGGATGACGATGTCTGACACAGCAAACCGCCCACCAGGTTTCAGCACCCGAAAGGCTTCAGCCAACGCCCGATCCTTATCCGGCGACAGATTGATGACACAGTTGGAGATGATCAGGTCAATCGAATTGTCCGGCAGGGGAATGTGTTCGATATCGCCCTTGAGAAACTCGACATTGGTGACACCGGCCTTGGCTTGGTTGGCTCTGGCCAGCTCCAACATTTCATCGGTCATGTCCAGCCCGTAGACCTTGCCGCTTGGCCCAACGCGCCTGGCCGACAGCAGCACATCGATTCCACCGCCAGACCCCAAATCCAAGACTGTCTCGCCCATCGCAATGTGTGCTAATGCGGTCGGATTGCCACAACCGAGCGATGCCCGAACTGCCTCTTCTGGCAGTACTGCCGTCTGGCCATCTCCATACAAATTGCCGGTAATAGGGTCGAGCTGCCCGTCCGTCAGAACAGAACCGGCTCCACAACAGGAACGCTGTTCCTTTTGCTGGGATTGTAACGCGGCTTTCCCATACCGAGCCTTGATCTCGTCTTTTAACCCCTGTTGATCAATCATAAGCCTCTCCCATCAATAAATGTTGATCAATTAGATCAAAAAATCAACAGCACCGACTTGCTGAGCCAGCTGACTTCGCGACCTGCTTCAAGGTATCGATCACCGCTTCAAGTTCCTCAATCGCAGTTGGATCGATCGAGTAGTACATCCAACGCCCCTCCCGGCGATCACGAATGAGCCCGGCGCCCTTGAGCACCTTGAGATGAAAGGACAGGCGAGACTGTGAGGCTTTCATGGCATCTGTCAGCTCACAGACGCATTGCTCCCCTTCGTTCAACCGTTCAAGCAAGACTAATCGCGTTTCGTCTGATAAGGCATGAAACAGTGAGACGGATTTTTTCAGCGGGACAGTGAACGCGACCATAGCTACATATATATCAACGAAACTTGATTAGTCAAGGCCCGCCACGACAAGGAGGTGTCCAACGAAACACTCACAGAACCTGTGACACCAGGTTCTGCTCGAGAGACGAGCATTGGCGAAGCGGCTAAAAAAAGATGCGGATCCGGATTGAATGGACAACTTGACGCGTTCGGCTATCCGTTAGCGTGGAGGGGGGTAACCCGCGGTGCTCTCAGCAGACCAGTCTCCCACCATCAATTCTTGCGCTCGCGTACGCACCCGTTCATCCGGGTCGTTCAAGGCCCGTATGAGGGGGGCATCCTCTTCCGCGAATCCCTGTTTGGCCCAGACATTCAGCTCTTTCAGTCGCTCCTGGGCTTTCACATCATCGGGTGGCATGGCCTTGTGATTCGACCCTGAGAATGGTTCCTTCGGAATACCCTTCGCTGTCGCAGCGGTCGTAGCGTTCCCAGCGACAGGGCTCGTCTGCAACCCGGCTGGCTCGCTTACCCCTATGGGCGAATTGTGATTCGGTCGATCGTCAGTAGCGCCTGAGCCACAGCCAAGGGCCCCTGCGAGAATGCTCACACCAAGCAGCAAGCCAGGAAGCCCTCGCCTCATTCCTAGCCATATAGCCTTCATCGGCATCCCATGGAGAATAGGCAGTACAGTACAGTTTCGGGAGGGAGCCCGACGCCGGCTCCATTCAAACGAAGCCGGCGTCGGTCTGATTGCATGAATATTCACAACCGCTCTATCGCGACAATGCGAACCTAGGGCGCCAATGGTACTCGTGCACCACCGGACCTCGCCTGCATGCCCGGAGCGAACAGATCGCCTGAGTTCGGAATGCAGAACCCTGACGCAGGCGCATAGCCCGAGGCACCGACCGCAGGAAGCGAGAAGGCGATGTCGGTCGCCTTACCATCGCGGTTCTGGTCACTGGCATAATGCCCATCGGTGACCTTCAACTCCGGATGGTCGAACGGCGCGATGTCGCACTGAACACGACGGTCCGTGAGCGATTTCATGAACCGCTCAAGCGCAGCCAGATCATCATTGGCCACAGTCAAACCCCGAGCAATACATTCGTCTCCAGGCGCAGTCCCTGCAGGGACCTCGCAATCGGCCAGGCCGAGAGCGACAATGGCACCGGTGGTGTTGGTGCTGCAGTCACTACCCAGTGCTGTCAAGGCCGTTTTGCCGTCTGGGCCAGAGCCAGAGTTGTCGCCGGTCGTACAGGTGCTTCCGGCTGGACGATCGGCGTAGCCGTTGGCGGCTGTGATATCACGCCGGTTCATACCACGGTTGTAGACTTTCAACTGCTGCCGCAGCGACGGATACCCCCCCCAGCTGAAGTAGGGCGGTGTGAGCGCAACGTTGCGTAGGATCGGGGCCTTGGACGAGCCGTCCACCTCGAGCTTGGCAAAGGTGCCCCCTCCACCTCCGACGACTCGGGCCGGTGCCGTTCCCGCCGTAATGGCCCGTTGAACTGGTGGGTCCAGGACGGCATTGGCCAGGCCGTCCAGATGGTTCCAGAGCTGTCCCCCGAACGATAGCGGGTTACCGTAGGGATCCGTCTTCCCGCTCATCTGATCGGTGAATGCAGGCCGGAGGCCGAGGCCCGCAAAGCCCTGATCCCGAAG
Organism: Nitrospirota bacterium; assembly: GCA_016219645.1. Taxonomy (NCBI): domain Bacteria; kingdom Pseudomonadati; phylum Nitrospirota; species Nitrospirota bacterium. The sequence continues at coordinate 242,557 of JACRLR010000018.1, read as the reverse complement.
GGCTCTGACGCCATTTCTGTCGGGGACTGGCAGGAAAATCGGAAATGTCTCCCCTGCCTGAAACGTGTTCTCGGCGAGCATGGGCGAAGGAAACCTTGCTACTCCACCTACTTGTCCACCCCCCACCGAGATGTGGCAGGTGAAACAGCCTCCCCCCTTCAATCCATCATTCCCTCTATTGCTGCCGTTGTTTGCCTTAGAAAAGATTGTGCATCCTCGCAGCAATAACTCTTCATCGCCGCTAAGGGGAGCCGGCAGATTGGTGGTGCAGCGTCCGTTGTTAGGGTTACCGAACGCAGGATTCATGACCAAGCGGCCATCCGCCTGGCGGGAGTCGAACTCGCTCTGGTCCGACACAAGGGTCGATTCGTAGAGCATGATGGAGAGGCCCCAGAACATGGAGAAGTTGATCTCCATCTGTGTGTACCCTTTCGGGTCATTCACCAGTTTCCCATTTTCGATCTTGTAGCGCCCCGGTGCAGCCCAATACTTGGGATCGAACGTCTTCCTGATCAATTCCGCATAGCGGTATTGCAGCTTGAGGCCCTTGCCAAGGGGGCTGACATAGGGGCCGAGCACGCTGTCGCTCTTGTCCACCTTCTGCTGGAACAGCGGGATGGTGAACAATAATTTCCGCCCGACATCGGGAAAGGACCGGCCACCGCAAGACATCTCCAGATCGCTCAGCGGCGGACCGACAGCCTGGGAGGCGAGACTGGCGTTCTCGACTTGTAGATAGCCGAGCTGCGGCTTGTTGGTCTGATCCAGGACGATCAGGCGCTTATTGTGATCGCCGTGTATGTCACGCATGCCGAAGACGCCCACGCCGTTGAAGAGGTTGTTGGCACGACCGTCCCAGAAGTTGCGGTGAAAAAACACTGCATTGACGGTGGTCGGCGTATTGCGTGGCTCCACTTGGCGTGCCGCATAGCGGCCCGCGTGGAAGATCTCGCCATCCAGCGTACATTTATCCGGCTGACCCAGGATTTTCACCCTCGAGAAGGTTCCGTCGAAGGCGCCCTGGGAGGAGATGCGGTCATTCGTAGTGGTTTTGATCGTCGAATTCCGGTCTGTCTCGTCCTTGAGCTGATGCAGGGGAAAATCCCCCGGCTTCAATGTATAGTTCGGACCGGCCGGCGAACCGGACGGCATCATACCCCGAGCAACATCGAGAGTATCCGACCGCTCTGAGCCGAAGGTCGTATCTCCATTCACTCCCACGGTGATGTCGTTGAAACCCGGGTTGATCTGATTTTTGAGCCTCGTGTCGGCTCCGGCGTGGAAGTGGCAGCTGGCGCAGGCATTCCCGTCGCTGCCGGCTTGCTGATCCCAGAACAGCGCCTTCCCCAGCACGCGGCCCCACTTCTGGCCATCCTGCTTGAGAATCCCGGCCTGCTCGAGCGTCAGCTGGGTTCCCGCATCAAGTACATACGGAGTCGGTGGATTGAGTACTGCACGCGCAAGTGGCGCCTGCATGAGCAAGAACAATGCAACTCCGGCTGCGGCCCAGAGCATACCGGATCTGCTTCGAATCGGACTTCCTACAACTTGCATGGCAACACCTCCTTACAGATCATGGCAACACCTCATCGTTATCAACAGGGATACCGCTTGTGGGGGACGTTGTGATACTTTCGAGGGGACATGACAATACCCCGAAAGGGTCACTGATACCCCCCCCCAAAAGGGTTACATACGGGCACGGTACATTCTGTCCCTGGGGTCCGCTAAGTACATGATCCAGGCTGAGGCGCAGAGTGAAAAATGGGATTGATTGGAATCTGCAATTAAATATTGTCTAGTACTCGTACGCACTTACTTATAATAGCCCTGTATAGGATGAGAGCGTTGTGATTCCGTGTAGCGGCCATTCGTTTGAAGCTCTTAGAAAAGCGGGTTCGCGTTAAGTCTGGTCCCGCCCCGTCCGACCAGGTTGCCCAATTCCTTTCTCCTCTCCCGCAGCTCTATGCGTAGGGTCACGTCGCCGCTGATCCTGAGCTATAAGAGCCAGCTCTATACCATTGGGGTCACACCAGCCACGAGTAATCGTGAGCTTGCGACTTTTTCGAGAGCGCTTTATCCGGGTCGTCGAGAGTGGGGATGCTGTACCGATAACCAGGTCTGCCGTGTCTCGATGGAGCGGGAGAACAACACTCGGGATCGCCGGCTGACCACGGCAGACGAACAGCGGCCTCTCACTGCTGCGGCTCCTTGGCGGTGGAAAGTCCGCGGGAAGGGCTGGATGCGTTGGAGGCAGGACGGTCGGTTAGCACAAGCGCAGGTTCGAGCTTGCGAGGCTTCTATCAGCCACTGAAAATGGAGCCGGCGATCCGGATTGAACGGACGACCTGCGGTTTACGAATGTGAACAAGACGATTTTAAAAAGACTCGGTGTTTCAAATGGTTTCCCCGTTTTTTATTTGTATACCAAGACTTAGGAGTGTTCTAGCGACTCTACTGACTTCAATGGTTCTCATCTATTTAGATAACTTTTAGCACGAATTTAGCACAGCAAAGGGGAGTTTCCAGAAAGCCACCTAAGCACCGATTCGTTCTCTGGATTCCCTGGATGACAACAAGCAAAGGCGTTGAAACTTGCTCCTGCGACCCAAGTGGTGTAGCCTGAGTTTCAGGTTACAAAGACCGAGAGCGGAAAGGTGTTGAGCGTGACGCGAGTCCGTATACTTGCCATATTCTGGTTGACCACGTGGATGCTCGTGGTCCCGTTCTTTCATATCCATCCCGAAGCCGATCATCTTCACGGGGATGCGAGTCATGTTCATGGTGGCACGATCCATACTGTTTTCTCCCCAGACCTCGAGTGCGAGTTCACGGAAACTGTCCACGATTCGACCTGTCCTGAATCCGCGCATCAGCATCTTCAAACTATTGGGCATTTCGGTCATGCGCTCAATCACGCTGAACTCGATTTTTCACTGCTGACCGTTCCGATCGATCGTCCACAGCCAAAGCCAGGAATTATAATTGCTGAATTGCCATCCGACGGCAGTTCAACGACCAATCAAGCCATTGTCGTGGCTGCATTGCAGCCCGACACCCCACCCAACATTCTGTTTCTCTCCACTGCCATCCCACTGCGTGCCCCTCCCTTTCAATCCCTCTGATCCATTTTTTCGTTTCTTGACAATCAAGTAACGCAACATATCGGCGTCAGATGTCGGTGAGGGGCGATGCCCTTCCCATCTTCTGACCTCCGGGGATCGCGATGCCGTCCACTTTGAGCCCTCCGGCTTATCATGGATGGTCCGAGCGTATCGCCTGCGAAGAGATTCAGATAGGAGCCTGATCTATGAGAACCAGAGGGATTACTTGGAGCGGCTCATGCTTGCTCGCGCTGTTCCTGTCTTTCACGGCGTGCGGAGATCGCAGTAGCGAACCTGCATCATCGGTGGCGAAATCGCCACAATCAGGCGCTCCTCGCATCAGCATCATTCAAGCTCCGGCGGCCGTGCGGGATCGAGTACGGATCGACACGGTCGCCGTGCACGTCGTTCCAGAGGTGGTAACGGCCCCGGGCGAAGTCGCCCTCGACTTGAAGCAGGTTGCCCAGATTACGTCCCGGATTGAAGGACAAGTCGAGAAGATCCACGTGCAGCTCGGTGATCGGGTTAAGCCCGGTCAGCCGCTCGCGGCCATCGGCAGTTTGCAGTTCGATCAGCTAGTTGAAGAGTACCTCGTGAGCAAGGCGCAGGTCGATGTGGCCGAGAACACCTTCCGGCGAACAGAAAAACTTCGGGCCGAGGACATTGTGTCCGAACGAAAGCTCATTGAAGACAAGGGCCGATATCTGGAGACGAAGGCGAGATTCCAGCACGTGCGCGAGAAACTGCTGAACATGGGCCTGACGGCAGATGAATTACATCAACTGGAGCATGGCAGTCATATGGAGGGGCATCGCTATACGCTCACCTCGCCGATCGCCGGAACCGTCGTGGCGCAACATATTGTGCGGGGGCAGGGAGTCGCTCCTGGAAAGGAGCTGTTCGAGATCGTCGACACGAGCCGGGTCTGGGTCTTCGCGAACCTGTCGATTGAACAGGCCAGAAAGTTCAAAGAGGGCGATGTGGGGACGATCCTGCCGAAGGGCGGTGAGCCGGTCACGGCTCCGCTCACGTATCTTGCGCCGGTCGCGGATGCTTCCACCCGGACGATTCGAGTTCGGTTCGAGGTCGCGAACCAGCAGCAGCGCCTGAAGCCACGAGAGTATGTGGATGTTCAGTTGGCCATCGCAAGTGCACCGACCTTGGCGATTCCCGTCTCAGCGGTGACGACGGCGGACAACGTGCGTGGCGTGTTCGTGCAGCGAGAGACTGGGTATGCCTTTGTCCCGATTGACGTCGGTCGCGAAGGTGGGGGGTGGGTTGAAGTGCGCAAAGGACTGACAGCGGGCGAGCAGGTGGTGGTCGACGGGGTCTTTGACCTGAAGAACGTCCTCCTGAAAGAACACATCGAGTCCGGAGAGGGAGGGTAAAGATGGAACGGCTGTTCACCCTCTCGTTGCGCTACCGCTTCTTCACGCTGGTGGCAACAAGTTTCGTGATCGTCATCGGCCTGTGGTCCTTCTTCCACCTCACCATTGACGCCATGCCGGATCTGACCCCGGTTCAGGTCCAGATCCTAACCCGCTCCCCCGCGCTCGGCCCGGTTGAAGTGGAACAGTTCATCACGTTTCCGATTGAAACGTCGCTAAATGGATTGCCCGCCCTACGCGAACTCCGCTCTGTGTCGCGCTATGGGCTCTCGGCGGTCACCGCAATTTTCGACGATCGGACGGACATCTACCGCGCGAGACAGTTGGTGGCCGAACGGCTGGCCCGTGCGATGGAACGTATCCCAGTCGAGTATGGCCGTCCGATTATGGGACCGCTGACAACCGGATTGGGCGAAGTCTATCAATTCACCGTAAAAGGAAACGGCTACAGTGCCATGGAACTCCGAACGCTGCTCGAATGGGAGATCGGGATGCGCCTGCGGGCGGTGCCGGGCGTGGTCGAAGTCAACATATGGGGGGGAGAACCTCAACAGTTCCAAGTGGTGGTCGATCCCGCGAAGCTCCTGTCCTACAAACTGTCGCTTCGGCAAGTGTTTGAGGCGCTCGAACGGAACAATGCCATCGCCGGCGGTGGCTACATTGAGCGTCAACGCGAGCAATTGCTCATTCGTGGTGAGGCCTTGGCGACCCAGGTGGCCGACCTCGCGAGGATTGTGGTGGCGCGCGGCTCCGGGGGCGTACCGATATTCATTTCAGACCTCGCGGAGGTGAAGGAGGCGTCGGCACTCCGCATCGGCGCGGCGACCGCGATGGGAGAGGGCGAAACCGTCATCGGAATGGTCCAGATGTTGGCGGGCGAGAATGCGCAGCAACTTGTTGAACGTGTCAAAATCCGCGTGAGTGAGATTGAAGCGATTCTCCCTCCTGGTGTGACAATTGAACCCTACTACGACCGAACCATCTTCGTCTCGAAGGTGATACACACCGTGCGCAACAATCTGCTTGAGGGCGGACTCCTCGTCGTCGCAGTGCTGTTCCTCTTCCTCGGCGATCTTCGCGCAGGCATGATCGTGGCGTCCGCCATTCCGCTGTCGATGTTGATCGCGTTCAGCGGGATGATGCAGGCGGGGCTCTCCGGCAATCTCATGAGTCTCGGCGCCATCGATTTTGGATTGCTCGTGGATGGTTCGGTCGTAATGGTCGACAACATCCTCCGTCGATTGGCAAAGAAGGGGGTCATGAGCCAGGACGCACGGCTGAGTGAGATCCAGGCGGCCGGCCGCGAGGTACTTCGCCCCATGACCCTGGCCGTCAGTATCATCATTCTCGTATACGTGCCGATCCTGGCGCTAACCGGGATCGAGGGAAAGATGTTCCGTCCTATGGCACTGACCGTCATCCTGGCTCTGGCTGGATCACTTCTCCTCGCAGTGACGGTTACCCCCCTGCTTGCCTTGTGGTTTGTGCGGGCTAAATCTGGACATGAGCACACGCCGGTGATCGGCATGCTGCGCCGTGCCTATGAGCCCTGTCTCAGATGGGCAATCGCGCGCCCGGCCTGGGTGGTGACGCCAGCCATTGGGCTGTTCGTGGTGAGTCTTGGAATCACCGGGTGGCTCGGCATCGAGTTTGTGCCTCGACTCGACGAGGGGGACATGGCGATTCAAGTATGGCGATTACCCAGCGTGTCCCTGAGCGAGTCGGTCCGAACTGCCTTGGACGTCGAACGGGTATTTCGCCAATTTCCGGAAGTCGTGCAGGTGGTGACCAGAACCGGGAGTCCCGAGGTGGCGACCGATGTGATGGGAGTGGAGCTGTCCGATGTGTTCGTCATCCTCAAGCCGCAGCACGAATGGACGACGGCCGGCACGCGCGAAGACTTGATCGCCAAGATGAAGCCCGCCATTCTTGAAGCAGTTCCGGGCGTGAGCCTCGGATTTACGCAACCGATTGAGATGCGCTTCAACGAGTTGATCGCAGGAACGCGCTCCGATCTCGCGGTCAAGATCTTCGGGCCTGATCTGGAGGTGCTCAAAAAGCAGGCCGAGGCTGTGGCGCGTCAGTTAGAAACCGTGCGTGGCGCAGCCGACGTCAAAGTTGAACAGGTCGCGGGCCTTCCACTGCTGCGAGTGATTGTGGATCGGGAACAGATCGCCCGGTATGGACTCACGGCAGACGATGTGCTGACCCTTGTTCAAGCCACACGTGTGGGACGTGTCGTCGGCACTGTGGTGCAAGGCCCACGACGCTTTGACCTCGTCGTCCGCTTAGCCGACAGCGCATTAGCTGATCCTCTCGCACTGGGCAGTCTGCTCATCCCCACCGGTCAAGGTGAACTCGTTCCTCTTTCCCGCGTGGCGGCCATCCGGGTGGACACGGGACCGGCGCAGATCAGCCGGGAGCACGTGCAGCGACGTATCGTGGTGGAAACTAACATTCGCGGAAGGGATCTTGGCAGCTTTGTAGCAGAGGCTCAACGTAGAGTGGCACGCGAGGTATCACTTCCGACAGGGTACGAATTGAAATGGGGCGGACAGTTTCAGCATCTCCAAGAAGCCACCAGTCGCTTGGCTGTGGTCGTGCCCATCACCCTCCTCCTGATTCTGGGTGTCCTGTCGGTCATCTTCGGGGCCATGCGTCCCGCACTGCTGATTTTTCTCAATGTCCCCTTGGCCCTATCTGGTGGCATTCTGGCCCTCTGGCTACGCGGTTTGCCGCTCAGTATTTCGGCAGTCATTGGATTCATTGCCCTGTTTGGCATTGCGGTGCTCAATGGTGTGGTGCTGGTCAGCCACATCCGGCTACTCGAGTCCGAAGGGCTCCCTACTGAGCAGGCCATCACGCAGGGGGCCATGGACCGACTCAGGCCCGTGCTGATGACGGCACTCGTCGCCAGCCTCGGATTTCTTCCCATGGCACTGGCCACGAGCATGGGAGCTGAGGTCCAGCGGCCCCTCGCCACGGTAGTCATCGGCGGGCTGCTCACTTCGACCGTGTTAACACTGCTGGTCATTCCTGCTGTGTATGCCCGTATGTGTCGCAGGATGAGTAATGGAGTGTCCCGAGTGCCGTGATAGCTTGGGCCGAATCCATTAATTCAAAGAATTCCAGGAAGTCCCACTCCGACACATGACGTTGAGCCCAGTGTTGGAATGCCGCCTCAAGGGGGAACCCTAAGATTTCGCGTGCTGGCTGAGGTAGCGGATTATGGTCTCACGTTCCGGTTGTGTCAGTGGTGGAAGTCCTTTTTCGCGGATCAGACGGTCCATTTTGGGCAGGACTTCCTGCCATTCCGCTATCGTCCGGAACCGCGGATCCGGCACCCCATGACCTCCTATATAGGACACGCCGTGGCAGCCTCCACAACGTTGCGCGTACACCCGTCCATCTGGAGTGTCGAGATCTGGGATTCCGCTTAACATCGCGCACCCTGCCGCACACATCAGCGCTAACAGTCCCGTCACAGATCTCCGTATGTGTTGGGCACTCCGCATTCCTTTCCCGAAGGCTGTAACTACCTTGATCATCGCACGCGCTCTCAGGGCAGAATATGAAGCCGCAGGTCGTCGAAATATGTCACCGCGTCAGATTTGGTCCAGAGCCCAACCTGGCCCGGTGTGAAGATCTGATCGCACGAATCAAAACCAACTTTGCATCAAAGAAGACTTGTAGCTGGCATCCCCTCGTCATGACGCGGAGTTTACGCCACTTTGAACGTCAATGATCCGGTCGAAAGTCTTGAGCGTCTGCTGCACGTCAGATGAGGCCACCACCCATGTCCGCTTTGCCCTCCTCCGGCAGCAGTGATACTTCCAGATCCAGATCCAACGACGTGGTTCCGCTGAGCAGGACCACCGTCTACGCATGTTCCGCCCCTTTCCCCATGAGTTGCCCGATCACGTGAGGTGGGCTTGGCGCATGACTGGACTGAACAACTTTCTAGTCTCCAGCGGTACGCCCGTCAAACAACGTCCCGACCGCAAAAGCGTCAGGCAGCGTACCGGGCGGGAGCGATAAATGTTCTCGTTGTCGTTGATCACGATGCAATGGCCCCGATTCGCTCTTCTTGCAGAGCCAGTTTCAGCACACTCCCGTGACTGCAATAGCGGCTTTCTGCCTTGCTAGATGTCCTCCACGAAAGCCCGGACAAAATCGTTTGCGGGAAGAGCGCGTAGCTGACACAGCTCACCTACTTGAACAATCTGCCCTTTCTCCATGATCGCGATACGATCGCCGAGGCTGGCTGCTTCCCGTGGGTCATGCGTCACGTATAGCGCCGTCCCCTCCCGCTCCTTGAGGATTTGTCGGAACATCCTGAGGAGGTCACGCTTGAGAACCACGTCAAGATTGGATGCGGGCTCGTCAAGGAGAATCGCGTCCGGATCCAGGACCAGGGCTCGCGCGATCGCGACACGCTGCCGCTCGCCGCCCGAAAGCGCCGTTGGGTACCGGTGTTCCATACCACCGAGACTTACGCGCCGGAGTGCATTTGTGATCCGCAGATCTTTCTCTTCACTCGGGAGCTTTTTCGAGCCGAGCACGAAGTTGAGATTACCGCCCACCGTGAGATGAGGCCAGAGAGCCAGGTCTTGAAACACCACAGCGAGACCGCGTTCCTCCGGCAGACGCATGATGCGTCCGTTTTCACTCACGGTCTCTCCCCGGAGACGGACCACACCGCGATCCGGCGCTGTCAAACCGAGGATCAGCCTCAGCACGCTGGATTTCCCGCACCCGGAGGGGCCCAGCAGGGCCAGTATGTCCCTTTCAGGGACAGAGAGGCTCAGGCCGGAAAGCACCGAGTGGCCTCCGTAGCACAACCAAATGTCTTCAAGCTCAATCAGTGCGCTCACCGCGGTCTTCCTCGGAGAAGGAGGGCGGCCCCTGCGCCGAGCACGCCCGCTGTGAGGAGAATGTGGAGCACGGCGAGTGCGGCGACCACAGCCTCCGGGCCATTCGCCTCCAGCGTAAAGATACGGATCGTCAGGGTTTCCATTCCGGGTGGATAGAACAGGATGACCGTGTCAAGATCGCGCAAGCAGAACACCAGGGCAAGCAACCATGCCGCGACGACGCCTCGCCAATGCATCGGCAGCAAGATCCGGGTCAGCCGTCGAAAGAAGTGTGCACCGAAGGCGGCCGCCGACTCTTCTAAATGAGGCGAACTCTGGGCAATCGTCGCAGCGAGGGTGCGGATGCCGATGACTCCATACCGGGCGATAAGACCAAGGCATACGATGACTATACTTCCATATACGAACTGGGTCGCTGGACGACTCCACACAGCGATGAGGCCCACACCGAGTACGGACGCGGGTGCGACGAACGCCAGGACGGCAACGGCATCGTAATAGCGGGAGCCAGGTGTCTTCCGTGCGACCGCGCGACCTGCCACGAGTCCGATCATCACAATCACCGTCGCGGAGATGCTCCCGAATAGTACGCTGTACCCTGGGCTAGACCCGATCCACTGGGAGACCGCAGGAAAGCCACCGTCGCTCGCACGAATCGCTAGGGCCACAAGGGGCGTGATGCTGAAGAGTACGAGTAACCAGCAGACGAGGCTCATGACGGGCCGCCAGGATCTGAGCGGCCTCGTCCATGCTTCTGTGGAACGGAGGCCAAACACTTCAAACGACCGCTCGCCCAGGAACCGGCGCTCGATGAATAAGAGAATCAGCGAAAGCCCCAGCAGAGGCAACACGAGCGCAAACGCTTCGCCGGGATCATATTGCATGCCACCGAGGCGCGCCAAAATTGCCGCCGGATAATTCGGTACGCGCAAAAACATGGGTACCGCCAATTCGCTGAAGGCGAGCGCAAACACGACGAGGGTTGCGGTCGCCACGGTCGGCCAGGTGAGTGGCAGCAGGATACGGGTCAGCACCCGCCACGGCGGAGCGACCAGACGGGCCGCTTCTTCCAAGGTCTGATCAATGCCTTGTAGGCCAATCACGACAAACAGGGTGACAATGGGGGCAAAATTCAGAGAAAGCACGGCCACGACTCCGAGCGGGCTAAACAGGGCAGCTCCGGTCCTTTCGTTTCCGAGGAACCCGTGGTGACCAAACACGTAGAACCAGCCAAGGGCAAGCAGAAACGGGGGGACGAAGATGGGGAAGGCATGGAGGAGCAGAGCCAATGATCGGCCGGCAACATCCGTCTTACTGAGAAGCACTCCCATGGGCACGCCGACCAGGAGGGAAAGGACGGTCACCGCAAGGGCGAGACCGAAAGAGTCCAGAAAGAGTTTCTGAAGGCGAAACGAGGTGACTATCGCAAGGCTCTGGGACATTACCTTCGGGCCGCCGACCACCAGTTCGCCGGCAAGGAAGAGGAATGGCACCAGCGCCACGAGGCAAAGCACAACACCCACACTGTAAAGTGCAAGAGGTTCCTCGAGTCGCTTGAGAGGAGTTCTCACAGGCCGACCCAATTCCGGAGCCATGGCTGGATGCGCTCGATCTCCGAGGTCACCCGGGAGTAGTCCGCAGGCATCATGCGCAGAGCACTCACTGGGCGAACGTGCACCGGGGTCGGCACAGCGCTGCGCAAAGGCATGTGGCCGGCGGTCCCTGCCATGCGCGCTTCGATATCAGGACTGAGCAGGTAATCGATCAGTTTCCGTCCGTTTTGCGGGTGCGGTCCTCCACGGATCAGCACGACGGCGGTCGGCATGACGAGGGTGCCGAGCGTGTCTTGGTCGGGGTAGACCACCTCCACAGCCGCTCCTGCGTTCAGCGCATCTGTTGCATCATCGCTATCAACAAGCCCGAAGGCCGCTTCGCCGGCAATGACGAGCCTTTTGACCTCTCCATTCGAGCTGGCAATCCGTACCTTGTTCGCCTTCACCTGCTCCAAAAATCTTTCTGTCCGCGCTTGTCCCCAGGTAGCGAAGAGTGCAGCGACATGCATGGTTGTGGTGCCAAAGAGCGGATTGGCCATGGCGGCTTGCCCTTTCCACCGAGGATTCGCGAGGTCCTCGATGGACCGGGGGGTGTCCTGCGAAGGGGCCCGATGTTTATTCACGAGTAGCACCCGCGCTCGGGCAGCGAAACCGGTCCATGTGCCATCGGCGGCCTTAAAGGAAGGTGGGATCGCGGTGGCGCTTGGAGAAATATACGCCTCGACGAGGCCATGGTTGATGAGGACAAATGGGCGAACTGGATCCCCGGACCAGAAGACATCTGTGCGGGGACTCCGCGCTTCCGCGATGAGGCGGTTGAGGACTCCGGTGCTTTTCGTCTCCTCGGTATCGAATACCGCGCGGACGGCAATTCCGGTCTCACGCTCGAACGCGCGGAAGATCGGTTCGGAAAACACCTGGTCCACGGACGTGTAGACGACAACTTCTTGGGCTCCTCCTCGGCTGCAGCTGAGAAGGCCTGATGCCAGTAATCCCAAGAGGACCCCGACGAGAATCCGTTGCATTGGCTTTCCTCTAACGATTGACGATGATTGCCTGGGTGGCAGGTTAGGGGCCTGTACAGAGCCCATCTGACCGGTCTGAGCAAGTTTGCTGTGAGGAAAGCGAACCTGCTGGTTGCGATCCTAAAGTGCCACGATTCCCATTGAGGGCCTTAGTCCTCCCAACGTGCTCTCTTTACTGTAAAGGTCTCACCCGGAGATCATCGAAATACGACACCGAGTCGGCCTTGGTCCACAGTCCCACCTTGCCTGCTTCTTCGAAGGTCCGGTCATCGGCCTTCAACAGGAGCGTGCCGTCGAAACGCACTTCCATGTGCCTACCCTTGATCGCGAGCGTGAGGCTGTGCCATTCGCCATGCGGCACGTTTACATTGGCCCCCGCGAGTTGCTTACGACTGCCACCTACGACCTTGTAGAGCCTGACGTTGTCCTCAAGGGCATTCGCACGGACCACATAGTAGTTGTCTTTGTCCTTGAACCGCGCCACGAGACCGGCTGCTTGGTCCACCGTCCCTGAGACGGCCTTAAACTTCACGGAGACCTCGACATCCTTGGCCGTGAACTTGTCGTAGACGCAGACGGGAAAGCGGTAGTCGGTCTGGTCGGCGCTTGTTTGGGCAAGCACGTTGCCTCCACTGGGTGCCGTGGGGTCTTCCTGGATCACCCAGGAGACCGGGCCACCACCAGTCAGGGCAGTCGAAAAGCCGGGAGGGACCCTCCCTGTCTCGAAGCTGTCGAATGTGAGAGTGATCTCATGGGAAGACATCGATCCCTCTGTCGTGGACGGGGTGCCGCTCCTTGGTTGGGCCGTGGTGACATTGGGAGCGCTGCAGGATATCAGCAGCATCACGAGTCCCATGATGAGGAAACGCCACCAGTCACTGCGCATCTGATTCTCCTTCTTCTAATGCCAGGTCGGTTAGCTGTCAGCTGGCCTCGGCTTGCGTGAAAGCGCCGCATACATCGCTTGAAAGAGGGTTACGCCATGTGACTCCAGTTCGTGATCCGAAAGCTTCTCAAGGAGCCATCCCTTGAGAATGACATCAAGGCCTGCAACCTCTGGTCGTGCGTAACGGCCATCTCGCAGGTCAATTTCATGGACTATCTCAGCGATCGCTTGTAGCGCTGGGTCGGATAGGCCGAACCGAAGCAGCATTGTCTCAAAGGTACAACGATTCCCTTCATGGCCGAATTCAGCTCCCCGCATATCAAACCTCACTTCATCGGGATCAGGCTGGGTGGCATAGCGGATGACAGCAGTCGGATTGATGAATCGCCGGATCAACCACACACAGGCCAGGCGATCAATATGCGGGCGGGGCCTGGTGACCCATCGCCGATCTCGATACGCTGCGAGTGCAGCGACGGGCACCGTTTTGATGGCGGGGCTCTCCTGGGATAAGCTTTGCTTCAGATGACGCAGCCGCGAGGCCACGTGGACCCCATAGGGGGAGTCGAAAAAGTCCAGCCGGGTCACGTCCTCATACCCTTGCTCAAGTTTCATGAGCTTCTTGCTGATCAGAGGGAGGTTCTTCCGTTGTGATCGTGGGTGAAGGCTTTTCTCCAGAACGGCGATCTGCTGATCAAGCTGTTCATACTTCTCCTTGCACGCTTTGTGAAACAGCGTAATCAGCTCCGACTCGGACATGCTTTCAAACCGGTCGACGTTCATCACGATGGCGTCCCCCTTCGCCTCTTGAACCTCCTGGGCAAGCCATTGAAAGGCCTCCCTGCAGTCCTCGCGATCGGGCAGAACATAGAGGCCATTTTTCAAAACAACGGCTCCCAGCCGCTGGAGTCGGCGCCATAGCCCAACCCGAGTGCTAGACCCCAACTGGGACAACAGGGAATACGAGAGGACAAGCCAAGTCATCATGGGCACTGTAACAGATGTTGCTTATAATTAAAACACACGTTACAGTACATGCATTCGGGGTGTCGAGGGAGTCCGATGAGCCGAGCCTCTCCCAGCGCCTGGGGGATAAGCTAATGACCTGGATAACAACTGGGCGGCGCCGGGCACTTAGTAATATTCTGAGTTTGATAGCGTCCCTAGCGGTGACCGTCTGGGCAACCCCGTCCGAGGCCGTCCGTCCCTTTGTCACCGATGATGCCCGCATCGTTGACAAAGGGCAACTCGAGACGGAGTCGTTTGCCGGCCTAGAGCTCATCAGGGGACAAAAGGCTGCGCTTACCTTAGCGACATTGGAAGCCGTGTCTGTGACAGATTGGTTGCAAATCACTGCCGGCGGTATCGGCCTAGAGTATCAGGACAAACGCTTCACCGTCTTGGAGAATTTGGTCTTCCAGCCTAAGATCCTGCTGCACCGGTCATTCGGACTTATTCCTTCCGTAACCATCGCCCCGAGCCTCCTGATCCCTACAAGTGGGAACCGGCAGCTGTGGAATTCGTTCATTATGGCACATATCAGCTGGTTCCTGTTCACGCCCGAGGGCAGCCCAGACCCCTACGATAACGGGCTGGCCATTCATGTGAACATTGGCACCAAGTCGCAGTACAACGCGGGGCTCGGGGGCCAGTACACCAGCAAGCTTTACTGGGCAGCGGGTTTTGAAGTGATCACCTTTTCCCGCGAGCTTCGCTTTATCGCGGAAGCCTTCAACGGTGATCCATTCAGTTTCGAAGATGAGTTTCCAGCGGTTCAGACGGGTTTCCGTTGGTATAAAACACCGGATGTGCAGTGGGACGTTGTATGGAGAGGATCTCGCGTCGGAATCGGAGATGGCCAAGAGGCATGGGAGAACAGTGTACAAATTGGGCTCCGAGTTCTCTTCGACATATTTAAGTGACGGGCCCAATGTGCTCGATTGCCAGTACCGACTTCATGAGCCCAGATCTCGCAGGTTATGTTTTTGGCGGCTTGCTTCGGGACTGGAGAGGCCATGTTCACCTCGTCGGCTGCGGCGTTGGTCGCTGATTTCTGCAAAGAAGCCCACCTGGGATCCGCGATGGGCGCCTTCGGCACCCTCTTCGATGTGGGCCATGCTGCAGGACCGATTTTGGCAGGGCTGCTGATTGGGTTGTGGGGTGGCCAGAACTTTCGGGCTTCTTTTGGATTGATCGCGACCCTCTTGCTCATAACGGCTCTGGCATTCCAGCTTGGTGTCAAAAGCCAGGCGCCACCAGTGACCGCACACCAATTGTAAAGGAGAGCTCAAAATGAACCATATCACCCAAAAAGACTCAACCTGTGTAGGACTTCATAAGATCGCCGGGTGGCTAAAGCACCTATGTTCTCTTTCCTTCAAGAACGCAACCGTGCTTTTCGTCTTCTTGCTACTCAGTGATGCGTCTGCCGCCAGTCTGGCACAGGACGCCAGAACCCAGAACAAATCCCCGAAGGCGGTTCGAGCCTTCATTACGAACTTCGATGGGGATGGTGTTTCGGTGGTAGACCCTGAACACGGGCGTTTGATGGCCCATATCAAAACAGGTGCCAAACCGCACGGAGTGGTCATCGCGCCTGACGGCACGGCTGTTTTTGTTTCAAATGAAGGCGATGGTACGGTGTCATTCATCGATCCCACAAAGAACGAAGTGGTAGCGAACATTGAGGTGGGCCGAGGCCCTCATCAAATTGCCGTATCGGCCGACGGCCGCTACCTTTTCGTGGCGCTCAACCAAGCCGACGCTATAGCCGTCGTCGAGGTGGCTAAAAGAGAGGTGATCAAGGTGGTAGCGATCGGGCGCAAACCCCACATTGCCCTCCGCAGTCCTGACGGGAAGACGATCTATGTTACGAGCGAAGGCGACATGAAGCTCGTGGCACTCGACCCGGTAGTGTGGCAGGTCACCAGCGAGACTTCCCTCCTAGCGTTTCCTCGCGTGGTGGTCGTTGCCCCAAACGGGAAGAAGGTTTACCAGACTATCCGGTGGCTGAACGGGGCATTGATTATCGATCCTGCCAAGAATCAGGTGATAGACCGTATTGCCCTATGTGAGCCCAAGTTTGCGGTGGAAGGCAAAGATGCACATGGACTGGCCCTTACTCCAGATGGGACACAACTCTGGCTGTCTACCCAGACGACCAATGACGTGACCATCATGGATACGAACGACCACAAGATTCTTGGCCGTGTCTTGGTTGGTCGTGACCCCAACTGGATCGGGTTCACACCGAATGGGGATCTGGCAGTGGTGAGCAATTCGGGCTCGAATGACGTGACGGTCATAGATGTGGTGCAGCAGAAGGTGGTCGCGACAGTCAAAGTTGGCCCCTCTCCTAAGAGGCTTGCCGTGGGAGCCATATTCACAGGTGAAGGTCAGGAGTGACCGGAAGGAGGAATCCGTATGAAACCGGTCGGAAGTGAGAAGAAAAAGCATTTCAGCCTCAAAGAAGCAAAGGAGTTTCGAAAACGAACCTTTGTACGAAAACGCCTTTTCGAGACCTCCAACATACACTTCAACATGTACTGCATTGCGCCGAGCCAGCAGAATCCGCTACATCGGCACCCCATCTCGGACGAGATCCTTTATTTTGTGGAAGGCAGCGGTGAGTGCGTAGTTGGGGCGGATCGATATCCCGTAAATGCAGGGGACTTGGTCCTGGTCTCGAAAGACGTGCCTCACTCGATTCGCAATACTCACGCCTCCGAGAACATGGTGTGTATCCTGGTCCAATCTCCGCTGCCGTGCGACCATGTGCCAGTGGAGGATCACGGAGAGGGTTGAGTGGTGTGTCCGATGGTCCCATGCGCGAGCAAAAGGTTTCTTCAATGGGTCTCGGAAAACACGGGAATTGATCGCGAGGATTGAGGACCTGTCCCGTCTACTGGGGGCAGTAGTTAACGAAGAGCTTTGTTACCGCCAGGTGACTTCTTCCCAGCACAGATGAACAAAGGTCTCAAAGGGAGGAAAATTATTCGCGTTTTGTTCTTTCGACCGGACCCAGAGATCGATTTCCATTCCGGCTGGATCGGTTTCTCCCCCAGGTAGCGTTCGCTTCACGTGATAGTGAATCTCATGGGTTTTTGGATCACGGGATCGTTCCATGACCATGAAATGGGCATCGTAGTCCTTGTAGAGCACCTGATCGTTCTTGTGCATCGTGGCGGTGCCCCAGCCAGCAAGATAGAGCCACGTTTTTGGATACAAGGAATCGCCGTTTCCGGAGTCACCATGTTCATAAATCCTCGTAGCAACGCCTCCGTCCTGGAACGGAGCTTTCGCGGCAAACCGGTCAAAGACGATCCGATACCGGTCGGCGCCCTCAACAAACTCAGCAACCACCTGGCCACTGTTCGTGGGTTCGTTCACATCAATCTCGATGGTCCCTTGCACTGGATTCAGGTGTTTGCCGGCGTAATCGAGGTGGTCCCAGGGAGCCCGGTCCTGCATACTCCCTACGAGGGTCGTCCCGGCACCCTTGAGGTGGAACGTACCACTATAAAATGGATGTTCAGCCGCTTTGAAGATGCGAGTGCCTTCGGCTCCTTTGGGCGTTCCAAATAAAGCTTCCTCCCCATAAACGGAGGCTGTTAGAACACTTGAACTTGCCACCAACAGAATGGATCCAAGAAGGCGTACTAGACGTGTCATCGTCCACCTCTTTCTCAGCGTAAAGGCCAATCGTCCAATCATTCATTCCCGCATTATTCAAAAATTGCTTCACTCAAGTCATAGGCTCGAGTGTCCCAAACAGGCGACATGGGGGGATGCCGTAATATGACGGTTAGTCATCTGGCGTTGCCCCGTTTGCACATGGTTAGTGTGAATGGGTCGGCAGTTCGTCATGTTCATGATTCCCAATCCGATGATGCTGTTCGCCTGACGCTGTGGCAGGATCGACATGAATCGTGGCATTGCCAAGGTACGGCAAATGATGCAAGAGCTGATGCCGCACTTCATGGGCAATCTCATGGCCTTGTTCGACCGAGAGATCAGATTTCACGGCGATATTGACATCGGCCAGCAGTCGATGCCCCACCCATCGGACTCTCACTTCCGCGACTTCTAGGACATCAGGCACGTGTTGCGCTGAATGCGTCACCTCATCGATGACCTCGGGATCGACCCCATCGAGCAGGCGCGAAAACAGAGATTTTCCTGACTCCCACACGATCTTGAAAATCACGAGTGTAATGACAAGCCCGACGAATGGATCAGCCTGAGGATATCCCAGCCATACACCAACCGCACCAAGCAGCACTCCTAGACTTGTCAATGCGTCCGTGCGAGCGTGAAAACCATCGGCGACGAGTGCCGCACTGCTAATCTCTTTCCCAACACGAATCCGCAACCTCGCGACGAGTTCATTGCCGGTAAAGCCCATCAGAGATGCCATGACTACCGCGCTCAGGTGGTGGATCTCCTGAGGCTGGAACAGTCGGCTTATGGATTCGTAGGCGGCCATCAGTCCGCTGGCGAACATGATGAACACAATCACGATTCCAGCGAGATCTTCAATACGTCCATAACCATAACTAAATTTCTTGTTCGGCTTCCTTTGGGCCATCAAGAATGCAATCCACAGGGGGACCGCCGTCGCCGCGTCGCCAAAGTTATGGATCGTATCGGCGAGGAGAGCTACGCTGGAGGTGAACACGACAACCGCCGCTTGCAGGAGGGCAGTCAGGAGTAATCCGACCATCGACCATTTAACCGCCCAAATCCCTTTCTCTGTCGTCAGTAGGATTGGATCGAGGGTGCCATGGGTATGATCGTGGTTGTAGGTGTCGGTATCGTTCTGGGGGTGGTGGTCATGCCCAAGGATTTGAAATCGCATAGGTAATGTTCTCATGGACCATTGCGCGGAAGAATACCCCTTTCCCTCTGAGAAAGCACGCCAACTTGGGAGGGAGTGGCTCTGGAAATCAACCAGTCATCCCCGTCACCTACGTTCAATCCTGTCGGGATTGACACGTAGAGCACGCTTGTTTCACGCAATTTATCCATTTTGCATGCTCGTTAGCTAGCCAGATCCCTGCTCGCCCTTCTTACATAACAGTAATAATTTCTATCTGTGTACCCCCGAAGTTACATTCCATTCGGCTTGCTTCTGACTATCGTCCCTAACTGTCCCAAGCAGGCCCAAGCAGGGTACTTCCCTACACTCACTCACACCGGTATGGTCAGCGCCGTGCTGAGCTGCACCGGAAGAAAGGACTGGGCAAGAAGCAGGAGTTGCTCACGGTGAAGGAATTGGCGGCGGAACTTCGTATGGGCGTGAAGTCGATTCAACGGGGCTACCGCAAGGAGGAGATCCCCGTTCAATGGATGTGTCGCATGGCGCGGTTCGATCTCGCGAAAGTCCGATGGGCGATGGAACGCAACGGACGAAGCCGCGTGCTGCGTCTCAATGGCAAAAGCGAGAGTGCAGGGCGCGATCGCCGGCCAAGGCCGGCGGCGCGCCCCGCAAAAAGCCCCCGGCTGGTAAAACGGGGGTGCTATTTCTAGGGACGGATGATGCCTCTTTCCAACAACTTACGGGTCGCCCCTGTTATCAAGCGAGTACTCGTACAAGGACGTGGGGAACAGGCGGTCCTGCATCAGCACACCTGTCTCCGGTGTGGGAACACCTGGTGGCCTCGTCGTCCGTCGAAGCCCTTGCGCTGCCCCAAATGCAAGACCCCCTATTGGGATCGTCCTCGCCGAGTCAAAGAGTCGAGGCCTGTCGACAGGACTCCCCTGAAGCGAGAGGACCTGAAAGACTCCTTGCGGGCGGAACTGGGAAAAGCCTTAGGCCTCGGGACCCGGGAGCCCGATGCCCATGAGGATCGCTCCTTGGCAAAGGCATTGGCGGTCCTGAGAGCGATGAAAGCCGCGGGGCGAACGTGGCAAGAGATGGCCGAACGGGTAGAACGGGAATTCGGGAGTAAATTGGACAAAGATCAACTGAAGGCGTTGGTTCGATAACGAGACACGTTTCCTGCCCCCCGCAAGAGTCCGGGGCAGGGACGATTCCGAGTCGCGGGGCGTGGCGCGTTGACCGCGTCCGTCGTGATCGTGGGCCTCCGGCTCATGCGGGCCTCAGCCCTCACACGCCGGGCCAGCCCTGATCGGCGAAGCTGTAGCAGCGCTCGTCAGCGAGGATGAGATGATCCAAGAGCGTGATGCCGAGCAGGTCGGCACCCTGCCGGAGTCGGCTGGTAAGCACACGATCCTCTGGGCTGGGGGTGGGATCGCCGGAGGGGTGATTGTGCGCACAGATCCAGGCCGCAGCATTCATCAGGATCAGCGGTTTGAATACTTCCCGCGGATGCACGATGGCCAAGGTCAGGGAGCCGATCGAGACGAGATTGACGCCGATGATGGCATGCTTGGCATCCAGCCCGCAGACCAGGAATTGTTCGCGGTCCAGTCCTGCAAAGAGCGGTCTGAGGATGACCGCAGCAGCGACCGAAGTGGTCAACGGCAACGAAGGCGGGACGGCCCGGTTGTCGCGGACGAGCGTGACCTGGTATCGCGGCACGGCGTATTCATGCCTCGGCGTCGGCTGCCGTGGCCCATGCAGCATGCCCTGGGAACCGGGAATAGCCATGTCCGCCTCTTTCTTTATCACGATGTCTAGCCCCACCCTTCACAGCACAGGGGTGGGGCGTCGAAGAAGCAGGCGGGATGGCACCTTCGCGGGGGACAGGCCTGAAGTGGCACCCGGAAGGCCTGGCCGCTGCTCTGCGGTGCCGGCTCGCACCCACTGGGAGTGCGGTCCGAATCCGACGCCGGCGATCACGCGGACACACCATGTCAGGGGGGAGGTGAGGGGGCGTCGTCAGACTCCCCCTTCCTATCGTAACCGATGCTCTTAACGGTAAAAGACCTCTCAGCACGGCTCAACATCAAACCGTCCACGCTCTATCTCTGGGCCGCGCACGGCAAGATTCCCTGCCGGAAGATTCATGGACTAGTACGGTTTGATCAACAGGACATCGATCGCTGGCTGTCCTCTTTTTCTACGCAAACGTCCGTACCTCCCCAGATAGGCACCCGGAGGGTGGACCACTCCGACCTGGACAGAGTGATTGCGAGAGCGAAGCGCGACGTCTATACTCCCGGCCACGGGGAAACCATAACACCGAGTCCCACTGGAAAGGAGTGAACGAATGGGACTCGTGAAGAGATGGAATACGTGGTGGATGTCGTTTACGTATCAAGGCCAGCAGGTCAGACGGTCGACGGGGACTGCTGATAAACGGCTGGCTGAGGCGATCTTAGGTAAGGTGAAGGTCCAGATTATCGAAGGCCGATTCTTCGAGAAACCGGAAGCGCAACATCGGACTTTGAAGGAACTGATGGATCGGTACGAAAGTGAGCATGCGGCGAGGCGGGCTAATCATCGGCGAGAGCTCACCAGCATCAAAAACCTGAAGGCGTTCTTCGGGAATCCTACGCTGGATCACATCACGCCGAAGCTGATTGTCGCCTACAAGAACCAACGCTATGCCGATGGGGTGAAACCGGCCACGATTAACCGGGAGCTCGCGACCTTGAAGAAAGCGTTCAATCTTGCTCGTCGAGAGTGGGAATGGTGTACCGATAACCCGGTCTGCCGTGTCTCCATGGAGAAGGAAAACAATACGCGGGTTCGCTGGTTGACCGTGGAGGAAGAACAGCGACTTCTCCCTGTTGCGGCTCCATGGTTGCGGGAGCTCCTGGTCTTTGCCATCTATACCGGCATGCGCATGGGGGAGATTCTGACCCTTACTTGGGCCGGTGTCGATCTGTTCCGTCGAACGGTCACCGTCTTTCGTTCAAAAAACGGCGAGCGACGGACGATCCCGGTGAACACGACCGTGCTTGATCTCCTGAAAGGCAAATACGCGGCGCGCCCAAGGACGATTGATATCGTCTTCTACAGCGAAACCCAGACGACCCTCGACGGAAGCAACATCCGGCGAGCTCTGACCACCGCGCTCGATAGTGCGAAGATCCAAGACCTTCATTTTCACGATCTTCGCCATACGTTCGTGACGAGAATGGTTCAGGCCGGGATAGACCTGTATAAGGTGCAGCGGCTCCTCGGTCATAGGTCGCCAATCATGACGCAGCGCTATGCCCATCACTATCCGGAAAGTCTTCGAGAAGGGGTGGACGCGTTGGAAGCAGGACGGTCGTTTAGCACAAATTTAGCACAGGTCCAGATTTTATCTGGCGAGGCTTCTCTAAGCTGCTGAAAAACTGGAGCCGGCGATCCGGATTGAACGGACGACCTGCGGTTTACGAAACCGCTGCTCTACCAACTGAGCTACGCCGGCTTGCCCGTAATATCACACGGTTACGACACAACTGCAAGCGCCTCGTCCGTAGGGTATGGCATCCCATAGGGAAATTCTACCCCAATCCGCTCGACCGCCTCGGCCTTGTGGGCCTGGCTGAGATGGCTATAGCGCTCGACCATCCCAATGGTCTGCCAGCCGCCCAACTCCTGCACCGTTCGCAAATCTGCCCCCGACATGACCAGCCGCGAACAGAAAGTATGTCGCAAAGTGTGCGGCGTGCAGTCAGTGATCTTGGCCTTCCGGCAGGCCGTCGCGAAGGCGGTCTTGATCGACCGAAAGGGCAGCCCATCGGCTTGGGCGAAGACGAGGTCGCTCTTAGCGGTCTTCTGGAGATTGGCGAGCGCGGCCTTGACCGTGGAGTTCAATGGAATGGATCGACTGCGATGATTTTTCGCATAGGCACTTTCGACGCTGAGGGTCGCGCGCTTCAAATCGACATTCTCCCACCGAAGCGTCAAGGCCTCGGCGTGAATTCTCAGTCCGCAGTTGATACCGACCAACACCAAGGTCTTCAAAGGCTCAGCACATGCGGCGAGCAGCCGGTCCGTTTCCTCGGCTTCCAGAAACCGGAGCCGCCGCCGAGGCTCCTTGCGGAACTTGACCTTGCTGACCGGATTTTCTCCCTCGTACAAGTTCCAATCCCGGCATCGATTGAATAACATTTTGAGGACCGCCAACTCTCGATTGACTCGAATTGGTGCGCCGCGCTGCGCGAGCTGGCAGCGCCGATTCCATTCGATGTCGCTCAGATCGTCGGGTCGCTCCGTCAGGGCCGCGCCCTTCGACCGTTTCTGCCGATAGGCTTCGACCTGCCATGTGCTGATCTGGCCCAACCGCTGGCCGCCGAAGGTTTTCTCCAGCGCACGGAGGCAGGCGGCATAGCTGCGGATGGTGTTCGGCTTCTTGTCGCTGTGCATCCAGTCCTCGAATCGCTTCCGGGCCTCGCTGAAGCTCAGGTCCTTTTTCTTCTTTCCGCCGATCCCGAGTTCGCCTTTGAGAATCTGGCCGCGCACGACTTGCGCCAATTCCAAAGCGATTTTTCTGGTGATGCCCTTGCCCAGCCGTTTTTGATAGCGCTTCCCGCCGATGCGAGCTTCCAAATACCAGCTTTTCCCTTTGAGGATGAGTCCGTCACCGCGTCTCATATCTCGCTCCTTTCACTTCCCGCATGCTGAGGAGTCGGCACCAGCTCACTGAGGTGAAGCGCTGAATGGCTGCCGCAGCCGCTACCGGTGAGTCATATCGAAACCGCTTGATCTGCCCGCCTGTGAATCGACGGGTATCAAGACGCTGCCACTGAATGGAAATCGTCACCATGATGCCCTCCTTGTTATAGCTGTCCGGTTTCGGCGAAGCTCACATAGCGCCCGTTCTCGCCGATCACGAGGTGATCGAGCACCGGAATACCCAAGATATCCCCGCCGTCCTTCAATCGCTTCGTCAAGGCATGATCCTCCTGGCTGGGCGTGGGATCGCCGGAGGGGTGATTGTGCGCGAGAATAATGGCGGCGCAATTGCTGATGATGGCGCACTTGAAGGTTTCGCGGGGATGGACGATCGCGGAGGACAACGACCCAATGCTGATCGTGTGGAGTCCCGTGAGCTTGTGTTTCGCGTCCAGCAGCAGGCACAACATTTCCTCTCGGTCATGGTGCTCGAAGTATTCGCGCAAGATCGGGAGCACATCCCTGGAACTCATGATCGCCTTTCGTTCGGCGCACACGCTCCCATCGCGGATCATTGAAATTTTATACATCGGGATTCGGTAACTCATCAGCGGCTCTGAATGATGGTCCCGGTGGACTCGGGGAGTTGCTTGCACCAAAAGTACGTGCCACGAATCTCGCGCACACAGGCCTTCAAAAACTCCTCCGGATGCTCCCTCGGCAAGATGGTCCCTAGGTCGCCTTTCTGTGGGTGCCATAACTGGAATGGTTCGGTGATCAAGCGCGCCAAGGCTCGGCGATCGGGCGGATCAGCAATCAATCGGCCCTGGTCATCGATATAGAGATCCCCGACCGTCGCCGTGCCGTCGCGACTCAGTTCATAGAAGCGGACTCTCACGGGCGTTCGTTTCATTTCAGCGGCCTTCCTGCCAGTTCGCCGGGTTCTCGATCTCAGAGGGCAGGTATTCGCTCAGAGTGGTTTCGTCGCTCAGGAAGATTGTCTTGATCGGGCTGTCTGGTCGATTATAGAACGGGTCTCGGAGCATCTTGCGCAGCTCCAAGGCGGCGTCATAGAAGGTCTCTGTCTGACCGGTGATCGTCTGCCCACTCAGTCTGATCGCCACATAGTTGATGCTCATGATGTCCTCCGCTTGTTGGGTGGGGTTACTTCGTCGCGGACTGCTGCTTACGCGCTTTCAGTGCCTTGGCCAGCGTCGCCCGCACCCAGCCATTGAGCGTGTAGCCTTCTTGGCGAAGCTTATCCAGCTCGCGCTTTAGCGAATCCTCCACCGGAACCGTCAACATCTTCATGGTGGCTCCCTTCGGAGACAGTTGATGGCCCGGTCCGGTGCCGCTGCGAGGCGGGTGATAGTGATTGCCTCGCCCTTTTCGATCTCTGTCGCGCATATTGTCCAGGTGCGTGCCGCAAAAGAGATGAGCGGGATTGCAGCAGGGCGGGTTATCGCAGTGATGGCAGATATGCCGACCAGGAGGGATCGGTCCGTGGGTCAGCATCCAGGCGACGCGATGAGCCCCATCTGATCCGCCCAGACTGAAGACCCCGTATCCGGTGAGCAACCTAGCCCCCATCCATAGCCAGCAGTCCTCGGGTGGTCCCTTCGCGACCTTGGACCAGAACCGGTCCGGCAAGGAAGGGTGCTTCATTCGGCCTTCGCTTCCCGCAGCTCCCGTCGATGCGCCCGTAAGGCTTTGGTGAGAGCCAGGCGGGTGAAGTGGTTAATGGACCATCCTTCCTTGCGAAGCCGATCCAGCTCGCGTTTGGTCTTGTCTTCGACCGGCACGGTAATCATTTTCATGGGGCGCTCCTTCCAATGGATATCCTTACAGAATGTGACCTAGTAGTATTCTAGAGCAGAACTAGGATGCCTGGCAACGTGTGCTTTACTAGTAGAACGGCACCCCCCCTGCCCCCATACAATCAATCGCCTTTGCCGTCATTTTCATGGCTGGACCCTTGTTGAGTTTGAGATAGCAGCCGCTGGTCTGAGTGAACGCTGCCGCAGCGGACGCACTGACAGAGGCATTCGGCGACCGCACGACGCGCCAATTTCTTCTGGTAGGCCTTCACCTTCGCGAGGGCCGCCTGCGCCGCCTGGGCCTTGACGGTTCCACAGTAGAGGAGCATGTGGGCCTCGTCTTGGGTCAACTCTGGTGATATTTTGCCTTCTCCGATCATCCGCTGAAGATCCTCCTGCGGGAGATGGTCCAATGTGTCGAGGGTGCTCAAGGCGTTCGACAAATTCGACCAATTGGCCGGATTTGAAAGTACGGGATTCTCGGCGATGCTCATCAACTTCTCAGCAGTACGCTGCGTGATCGGCATGGGGGGATCGACCGGCTTGGCGTGGTCTTTGAATAGCCGACTGAAATTCCCGTGCCCGGCCGCCGCCTTCGCTTCAATCAAGAACTGCCCGAAGGCGATGATCGTGGCGACGGTCTCCCGCCATTTCTCTGTCCCGCGGCGCGCCCACTCCTGCAACTGGGCTTCCGGCACATCGCGACGGGCGCTGGTCGTCCTCGTGCTCGTTCTCGGTTTGGCGATCTGCGTATTCATATCCATGATGCGTCTCCTTTTATTTATTGGTTGTGGTGATGGGCACAAAACCCTCTCTGGGAGCGCGGTATCCGGGCGGTAAGGCAAACTGTGGGCTTGGATTGAGCATTTGGATCGCGTCCTTATTCTTGGGGTGTCGAGGGCAGGTCCTGGCCCAGATGCAGCAAATGCTGGCCAATCGCATCCGGCAGACTCGAACAGAAGTGGATACTGGGATGGCCGACGACGATCCCGGCCGGTTCGACCTTGACACCTTGGAGCAATCTTCCGACCATCTCCAACGGTGCGCCGTATTGCAGGGCAATCGAGACCAATCGGGCGAGACAATCGTACAAGGCCGTGACCTCCGCCGACGTATCGGTCCCTCTGACCCTGAGAAACAACTCCGATGGAGGGGTCCCATCGGTGCTCAGGTATAAGGTGCGCCGATTGCCGACCTTGATCTTTTGGGTACTGGATTTGCGACGAGCGGGCAAGCGCTGGCGGGTGGTCATGTCAGCACCTCTCGCTTGAGGTGCCGTCCTTGGCCCACGATCACATTCCTAACATGGCCCCACCGTTTCCACAACTGATGGAGAATCTGTCTCGTGGTCACACGGCCTCCCGTCGAAGTGTCCATGTTTTCCGCTTCCCGCGTGGACCCTGTTTCGACCAGGACCAGACTTCGAGGGCCGCGCCGGATGCTTTCCAGAGGGCGACGAACCCTTCCGCTTCAAGCTTGACTCGTCGAGCAGCATGATTGCTGCCGCTGGTACATTGAATCGCGAGCACCGGCTGACCCGCTTTGAGCGCCAACAGGTCGGCCCCGAACAAGTCTTGCCGAATCTTCGCGAAGGGATTCCACTTCTCGACCACACGAGCGGCGTAGCCCAAGGCCTTGAGATGTTGCAGGCTGCGAGCAGTCGGGGTCATGCTTTCGGCACCTCAGGCGGGTTAGGTTTTTCGTCCTTGAACATGCCGAAGCATTGATGGCAGACGGGACATGTCCATAGCGCCCGCCTGGGATCTTCGAGCGTCAGTCGGCCTGCGCGACAATTCAGACAGTTCATGCCGCCTCCCACATGGCCAAGATCTGCGAATTCGGACAGCCGGGATAGTCGCCAGGAGTCAGCGTCACTTGCACGAGGTGTTCAGCCCCCTCCGCATCGGCCCGCCAGGTCATCGGGCAGACATGCGTCAAGATTTCCTTCTGCAAGCCCTCCCATGACGCATTGGCCAAATCTGAATCAAACAACACCGCTTGACCGATAATGAAGTCGCCTTCAGGTTCGAAGGGCAGTGCGAAGCCAAACAGCGAGGGGATCTCTGTCCTGAGGTCGTCGAACCCTGTGATGAACGCATACACGGTTCCAATGACGAAGCCCGTATGGCCCAATTCGAACGGACACCCGTGCTCGGGCAGCACGACAGTCTTGGGGTTCAGTCGCGGATGACCAGGGAGACGACTCTCAGACTGATCCATGCAGAGGAAGCGCACATGACGCCCACTCATCCC
Source organism: Nitrospirota bacterium (assembly GCA_016219645.1). Lineage (NCBI taxonomy): Bacteria > Pseudomonadati > Nitrospirota > Nitrospirota bacterium. The sequence goes on along the minus strand of JACRLR010000018.1, from coordinate 215,141 downwards.
GCGCACCTGCGCCATCGCCTCCCATTCTTCTTGATAGGTCGGCAGCCTGAGTTCATCTTGCCAATTGCGACCGGTCACTCGGCCTTGTTCTTCGACCAATTCGAGCTGCACGCCTGGCAATCCCGCGAGGGTGATGGAGCCGTCGGGCTGAAACTGATATTGGAAGGGACTTTTCATCTGGAATCTCCCGGGTGAGTCGAGGCAACGGCGGAGGAATCAAGGCCCGTAGGGCGAGCATGCCGCCGATGCCGACACCGGCAGACAGGGCAATGCTGGTCGCAGTAATCACGCTGCTCGTCACCATGCCGAACAGGGTTCCGGCCACGAGTGGGGCAGCATAGGGGGCCGCGAGCGCGAGCGCCATCACCGCAATCATCCCGATCATCATACCGGTGTTCTTGCCGCCGCCCCCTCCCCCGCCCATCGGGACGCGACGGATCACAATCGAGGAACCACGCGCAGGAATCGCGTATTCCCATTGCGCCTGTGGAATCAGCTTGCCGTCGATACAGACGCGGGCGTGGATCTGATCTGGTGTCCAGCCGTGTGCGCGCATGGCATCGGCAATGGTCTCGCGGTCCTGCATCGAGCGATCAATGCGACCATGCTCCACGAGCAGATTCGGAATGACGGTGAGGCGGGTCAGATGATTCGGCATAACAGACCTCCCTGTGATGATGTCTTAGAGACCGACCAATGGTACGATGCGGATGGTCGCCTGGTGCTGCACACACAAACTCAGGGCACCGCAGCAGGTATTCGCAAAATCATCGTGTGCGCCTGGCGCATGATCCACCGAGTCTTTGCCAGAGCGGCCGGTGCGCCGTTCCAGCCCCAGGAGTTGCGTGCTCAACTGTTTCACATCGAGCAAATCCACGCTGCCTTGGGCAAACAACGGCAAACTCTCCAGGTACAATTCTGATTTCGTCAGCTCGCTGTGCTTGTACTGAATCCCGTTTCTCTCGAACGACGACCGCGTCCATTCCATCGCGTATTTGTCGCCAACCACCGTGTGACAGCGATAGGACCGCAACACGTCGGCAAACTCCTTGACGACCTGCTCGGGTGAAAACGGCGGGCTAATACCCCGGCAGAGATCCAACACGACGCGAGGCGGCTGTCGTTGTTGATCTTCTTCCTCTCGACGACTGCGCGGGGCCGGATAGCGTTGTCGATGGGCGATGGCGAGTGTGAATGCATCGCGAGCCCCACCTGACGGATCACAAAAGGCGACATATTGAAGATCTGGTTGCGGAGCCCGTTCCCGGCGACCCACTTCAATGCTGCGTTCGATCAGGTCCAGATCGAGGAAGCTGCCGACATCGGATCGAAATTCAGCCAGATATTCCGCACTCGCATTGATCGGATCCTGCTCAAAGGCTCGATCAATGACGCTCTGCGGGACCGACGGATTCATGATCCGGGTCGGGGCCTGAATGACCAGGACCGGCGAATCCTCGTGCCCGTGGTGTCGCTTATAAGCGTCGTAGAGCGGGCCGCTCCGCTTATAGGGCGTGCCCAGTCCAATCAAGAGCGCGCCTGGAATCGTACTCATGGCCGGACGCAAAGCGGCTAAGATTTCTTCCGCAGGATTGGCTGTGTCCTCACTTCTCCAAAAACTGATTTCATCACACAGCGCCCCAATCACGGTGTAGCCTCGGGTGGTGCGATGGCTCCCGGTCGTAATTTCAATCGAGATCCTATTGTCCAGGTCGAGGCTTTCGGCATCCTGGCGGAGCACCATGGCCTTGAGCATCGGGACGTGTTCGATCAGGGCGAGGATGTACCGCATGATGACCCGGGCTTGCTTCCGATCGGTGGCGATGATCATGAGGACCCCGCGTTCGCCCGGACCCAAGCAGGCCGTGTAGTCTTTGAAGCAGGCGAGGAACACGGCGATCAAGGCGACAGTGAAGCTTTTTCCGCCTCGTCGGCCAATCACCAACCAGCATTCCTCGACCTGTTGAGCCGGAGGAGAGTGTCGACCCGTCAGCGCCGTGAACTGGACGCGCTCTGCCTCGGTCATCTCCAGGGCAAAGATTGCCTTGAGCACGACCATCCACATGCGCCAGGTATCCAGGCTGCGAAATAATGGCCGGAACAAGGCCTGGTCTTCGATCGCTTGGATGATATTCACGGGTTCTCCGTCTTGCCCGTGCCAAACAGGTCGGGAAAGTCCGCCTTGATTTTCTGCAACGAGTCCGGCGGATGCCGCGAGCTATCCCCGTTCTGTTCGCCATGCGGGAGGGTGGCCAGATGTGCCGCCCGTTCCAGATCCGCTTCATCTAGACGCCAGGTCCGCCCGAAAACTTTCAGGAAGATGCGATCGAGCATCGCTTCATTCTCTGCCTGGCACTCCTTCAGGTACGCGGCCTTTTGTTCCTCACTCATTCCCATGGCTGCCTCCTATTTCGCCGTGGCGGTGCTGACCTTTTTGAGATACTCGTCCATCTGCATGACCTTCGCGGACGGCGGCACAGCCACACCGGTCGCTTGTGTCACCGATTCTGGCGAGGCTCCGAGCAGGAGCAACCAGCTGGCGAACTGTTGAGCGATGGAGGAGAGGTTGTCCTTCAGCGTGTTCACATATTGGAGCTGTTCCCAAGCGACCGGATTGACTCGCAGCGCGTAACTCTCTTTTCCCCGTCGTAGGATGTCATCGGGGATCACTGGCGAGCCTGGCCAATCCAGCAAGGCCCGCGCGGTCTCCAGATCGCCGCGATTGATCGCCTCAAGCCAGACCATCGCTGCCTGTTCCTTGGGCGTCCCTCGCCGGATTGCATCTTCTCGAAGGAAGGTCACCACTACATCGCCCGCAGGCTTGCTCGTGAGCAAGGAGAAAATCAGCTGCTCCAGCCGAACGACGACCTCAGCCGCTTGAGTTCTGGCGTTGCCGAGGTTCTGGACATTGCCGACCGCTTTCGGGCCAAGAGCCAGCAGCTTGTCCTGCTTGCCTCGGTCGGTGAGCTTCGGATCGGCATCGATACTGTCTATTTCCTTGGCCATCGCCGTGAGCTTTTCGAGCAGGTTGGCCACGATGGCCAGCCAGCGTTCAAGCGCATCGCCGCTCAGGCTTCGAAGGGGCTGCTCCTTGTGATGTCGAAGCGTATTGACGAGCGTTTTGGTCGCTGCTAGTGCCTGTTTCATGATGGATCTCCTTGGTGTGAGGTTAATGAATGGTTGTCAATGATGGTCGGTGTCGGCTCGGCGTGAGGGCTCGATGCCTTGCCGTTGAGATATTCAGTCAATGAAGGCAGCTGCTTCGCTCGCCGCTTCAGGCCGAGTTTGGAAAGCAGGCTGCTCAGCAGAGTGACGGCGCTGAAATAGGAAGTTTGATCCACCGGATCGCCCTGCATGAGCGCCCGCTCCTTTTGCTCGATCAACCGCTGGAGATGGACGACTCGCTTGGCCAAAGACCGCTCTTGATAGGAGAGCTGCGCGATGCCGCCGAGATCGTTCGTGAGTTCTCGCAATTGACCCCGCAAGGCTCGGGCAATCAGGCTTCGGCCATCCATATCCTCCAGAAACTGCGCCGTATAGCGCCGGGACATCTCGGTGGGCTTCAGGCTGCGTTGGCCGACTTTGGCGCTCATACTGCTCTCTCCTGATTCGTCCAGATTGCCTCGGTATTGCTACTTAGGTCGCAAATCGCTGCCGACATCATCTTGAGGCTTTCGATCGCATACCGCGCCAGCCAGATCGCTTCTTGGAGGGGATTTGCCCTGCCGTCGCGACTCATTCCCTGACCAAGATCTCGATTCCCTGTGCCGCTCCTGATAAGACCGTGTAGGAATTTGGTTGTTATCGGTACGAGAACTTCCCAATGAGATTCGGCTGTCATTTCCCGTTTGAATGCCATACACCCCGCGAAAACCGCTCGTAACCGTGTGATATCCTTCGCCAGAGCACCGGTTTGGCTATCTGGTGCTCTCTCAAATTGCCCTTTGAAAGCGGCCAAAACCGCCTCAAAGCCAGATCGAGACTTTTGTGCCCCCCATCCTTTCCCTCCCTTTTCGGGTACGAAAGGGACTGAGGTACGATAATTTCTCAAACTCTCTCATGAGAGCATCTAGAGAGAGTTAGGCTAAAACATGGTACCTTCGTCCCTTCGTCCCCGGACCCTCATTCCTTGCTCACAGCGCCATCCTTCCCCCCGGTTCACAAAGGGGTTCGTTGTCGGCTTGCTCAATCGCTGTGGGTGGCGGTGGCGTGACATCGATCGGGTCTGGCGACCGCTCAGCCCGAATCCGCTTGAACAATTCGTCCATACCCTGTTTCTTTTCTGCACTCTGCGCTTCGCCCCGAGTAGCCTTGATGCCGGTGAACCACTGCGTTCTGAGTCCTGTGGCATTCAGCAGTAAGAGATTCGCGGGATGCCGTCCCATGACATACCGCTGGTCATGGCAGCTCAAGTAGAACGCCGCGACCGGTGGCGCTTCATCCTCGCCGAGTAGCTCAACCAATTTCTTCAGCTGACTATTGACCTGCCGATTCCGGACGGGATCGGCTCCATAGCGATCTCGGTAGGCTGATGCATAGGCCTTCCAAGTCTCAGCACTGACCCCTTCAACCGCAACCGCCCGCGAATTCGAAACTTCGCGGGAAATATCTTGTTCCTGTTCCTGCTCCTGCTCCTGATCCTGATCCTGCTCTTGATTCGCCATAGCCTTTAGCGAAGGCTTTCGTAAAGGCTTTCGGCAGGCTTCCTCGAAGGCTTCGGCGAAGGCTTTGCCCATGCCTTCCAGGAAGGCTTTAAGCTGTTGATACGCTTCGTATTTAAGATCGCATTCCGGCAGCTCATCCCAGGTGACGCGCCAACTGAGGACGACGTTCGGTGATTCAGGCTTGTTGAATTTAATGGCGTTCGGCACCCAGCACAGACGCGCGTGCCAATCAGCCTTTACGAGAGGCTTTCGGCAGGCTTCGGCAAAGGCTTCGCGAAAGCCTTTCAACGGCCAGCCGAGCGCTTCAGCGAGACCGGCTTCACCAGCGGAGAAAAGGCCCGGAATGTTCGTCGTATGAGGGCCAGTGAGCAGATACACGAATACCGATTGCCCGCACGGCGCTGGTGGGGAGAGGGCACGGAATGCTTCATCCCCATACATGCGTACATCAATTTTTCGATACCGTGACATCGTCAACCCCCTGAGTTGTCGGTTTCGGTGATGCTGGTGACGACGAATGGATACTGCGCAACTGCCTCAAAATCGCCAGCCAGTAAGGCATGGTAGATCTGCCGCATCGCGAGCGCGGTTTCCTCTAACGAGCGACCCTCTCCCCAAGCGAGCGCCTTCTTCGCGTGAATCATGACCCCAGGACCCTTCGTTGGCGAAGTCTGGACCCATGAGGGACAATTCGGTGGCCTCCGGTATCGTTGCTTGTTCATTGACCGTCTCCTTGGCCGAACGGAAGGTTCAATGTCATCATGCCCGGAACCGCGGGCTGATCGTGCGCAGCCATCCGTCGATCCGCTTCGCTGGCATACATGGTCGTTAAGAATGGCGGCAGATCCTGGCGCAGTAATAATTGCAAGAGCGCTGGATCATCGAGCGTCGCCAATGATGGGCTAGGACCCGTCATGGTCATCGGGGCCCCTCCTCGCCAGATCGCAGCGCCAGATTCGCTTGCGCCTCGGCCACCGAGGTGCCAGGCAACTCACTGAGGAATGTTTCAAGCTCATTCCGCAGAAAGATGACGCGCCCACCGAGTCGTCGATGGGGGAGCAACTGTCTCGCCACCTTCGCGCGAATCGCTTTTTCGCTACAAGCGAGCAAGACGGCGGCGGCGCTCACATAGAGGATCTGGCCGCTTCGCTGGTGGGCAGGCGAGCCAGAGGCCTGGGCGGGCAGACGTTTCATCGGCCCTCCCTCGTCGCCAGGGTTTTTTCATGGGGCAAGGCTTGGTCTTCGCGCAGCAACAGTCGTCTGATGACTTTCGCGCGCGACAAACCGGACTTCTGGTGCAAGCGATCGAGGATTGTTTTGTGATCGCGATCGAGGGGAAGCGAGAACTGCTTGATCCGGTCCTTATATGGAATGGCCGCCATTTCAAACCCTCCAACAATTAAAAGCCCACTCCAGAATCTTCCCTGCTAGGGGAAGATCCCGCTCATGGCCTTCCATTAATTGGGTTGGAAACGGGGCACTGGGAACCGGTTGACCGTTCCTCGGGGATCGCCATCACGGGATCGCCGAGGATTAACGAGTCAACGTATTTGATATTTAACTCAGGTGAGTCTCTGAAGGCAACGTCAATCGCTCGTCAATCGAAAATAAATCTCCTCATTCATTGCACCGGTGCTCACAATGATCATGCCTGCGGGTTGTGTGCGGGAAGGGACCATGGTTCGGGTTGGAGCGGCTGAGCTATCCCGAGGTCGTGAAGGCTTTACGAGGCTGAAGCGCTTCGTTCGAGACCCTGGGAGAAGGCCCAGACTCTGAAGCTGGGCTTGTCGGCTTTGCAGATGGACTAAATAGGAAAGGTTGGTAGTCCAGCCGGTAAACTAGCTTGGATACCGAACGGATTTGGCATAAACATTTGTTGTACCTGTTGAGCTCTAATAACGGCATGACCAGACGAATTTTCAATGATCTTGCAGGCAGTTGAGTTCGCCATTGTAATGTCTATCGCACAATAGAGTTCCCAAACCGCGTTGCGAAGATTGGGCGCGTTTCGAAGATCTTCCACTTTGCAATGGAGATTGACCAACTCTGTCATGCTGACCCGTTTCGAATGAGAGAGGAAGTTCTTATGATCTGCAAGATAGGAGGAAATGCGCTCAGCATTGTCTGCCGCGTCTACCTCTCCCTTGAACATGTATTTTGTTAACCATTCTTTTACTAGAGTGCGGGATAACAGCTTAGCATTTGCACACTCCACGAGAAGTGACGGCCCCATTTGCGCGAGAAGGGGAACCCAGATACTCAGTTTTTCAGGATGTTCCTGAATGTCTTTCGATGCGTCCTCGAACTGGCCCAAGATGGCATCAGCGGGCGAATACTTCACTCCTCCGCCCTGGAAGATTGGCATTTGTGGGTCTATTGGTCCTAATTCGGAGACTTCATCCATAAGGATGACATTCCCGGAAAGGGCCAGCATGGTAGCCGCACTCTTTGCCGCGTGAGGGACGATGAAACGGATACTTGAAAATCTTTCCCGCAGGCCATCGACAATACCCTGTGTCGCCTCTGCAAGACCACCGGGGCTATGAATAAGGATATCGAGATTCTCTCCTGTCAGTTGTTCTGTCACATCTCGAAAACCGGTCTTGTCGGAGAAGTCGATCTGAAGCAGGTCTTGAGGAACGTTCCTCCCAGGAGTGGTCCAAGCAGTCGCGTAAACGATCAGCGGACGCGCTGTAATCAACTCAATTGCGGTAATTTTTTCACGACGAACGGTATCAATCGCGGCGGGATTTAATTTTGACTGGGTTGTTATTTCGCTAAGTATTCGGGACCAGGTAGACTGCACCTAACCTCCCGAGGCGGTATTTGTGGATATGCTGGTAGGAGGGTTCAATTGAGCGAGTGCGCGCAAGTAACGATCCATGTCAACGTGAAGCACACGCATGGCCTCCACAATTCGTGGGTTCTGTTGCTTGAATGCGTCGAGCTGTGCGTTGAGTAGGTTTTGTTCTTCCATTGGGGAATGCATATTAGCTACCTCTTGTAATGATAATCAACCCCCCCCACCTTTCTATGCGGAATAGGGTCTCTCCTTATACAGCAACCCGAATGCCATAAAGGATTAAGTCATGGTTAATTTTTTCCTCCAAGTATTTCAGCAACTTATACAGTCTCTGGGATATGCAGGCGTTGCCTAGAGGAGTGAACTGCGTACAAATACTGCCGTAGGTGGCAAAGATTGCCCACCTCGGGCTTGTTAAGGAATCCTTCATAGAGCCATGTCGCCGATGGGAACAGAACAAGCGTTTCCAATTCATAGTATTATACTCCGCAGTGTTTGCGGCCTATGAGTGCCCCTAGTTTAAGGCAAAGATCTCCCTGAGATGTCTCCAGGAGCCCATCCCAAGATGCCTCTAGCTCCTAGGGCGCGGTATCCTCGGTGTACTCTGCCGCCTTCCTGTTCGGATGGTCTATCAGCCACTGCTACTCTGCCTTCACCTAGACAGCCGACGCGCTGCATGATGGGATCCGCGTCGGCATGCTTCAGCCGAAAAGTGTATGGCAAAATGCAGGGAAATGATTGTCCAAACCAGGGAAATGTAGGGGCATCCTGGTGCATCACCCCTGTCACCGAATCGCCACTGTTCATCGGTGTTTGCCGCGTTTTATTGGGGTTTCTGGATGTGGCTGAGTGGGGTTTACGAAACCGCTGCTCTACCAACTGAGCTACGCCGGCCCTTGCGTAAGATCTCACAACTTACACGGGTTTTTTCTCCGCCTCAAGGAATTTTTCGTTCAACCGTGGACGAGAGCGGAGCAACAAGGCTCTTGCTGCCAGGCAGCACGCCTGCCTGACTAGCAGGGTGTCGACAAACTACTTGAGCATAACAGAAACGCACGGCCCGGATACTCACAAACTTGTTCGGAAGTAATCGCAGGCTGTTCAGAAAGGCCGTCCAGCAAGGCCGCAGCAAGCGAAGAGACGAAGCGTACCCTCTGCGGTACGTTGAGCCTCTGAGCGAAGCGAGAACGCCGCTGGCGGACTTTATCAACAGCCTGCCAGCCTACCTGCGCTACTTGAATAAGGCAACAGGCTGCAGCCTGACCGAGGCTCCCTGGCCCGGCCCTGGGAGACAGAGGGGCTCCTGCCCATTGCCATACTGCTCCTGAGCCATCTTGAGCACCTGCCACTTGGTATAGGTGCACAGTTCTCCGGCAAGGATGGTACCGTTCTTATCGAGATCTGCCGCGCCGCCCAAACCTTTCAGCAATTGATAGGCAAACAATCCATGCCGGCCTTGGTCATAACTAGGGGCCTCCCGGACTGCCCGGTTGCCGATCATCCACATGATCTTCTCTTTCCCGCTGGCTTTCTGCCCCCACAAGGGAACAGTTCCTTCTGTTGCCTCCTTGCCAGGCGCCCATTCCAGCGAGAGATCGAGTATCACGACGGCCCGCTGAATCGGCAATGATGCCAAGGAATCATGCAGTCGACGAAGCGAATAGAGTCTTGCATCAGACATGGTGGTACTGTCGAATAATCTGATCGACACTGCCCCGGTGGCCGGCTCAACGACTCCTCGACCCGTAATCGAAACATAGACCACCGTGGCGGCATCTACCAGCTTGGGCAGCCACTCTTCCAGCGCTTCGGTCAGGTCGGCCTTGAGGGCATGGGCGTCGACGAGGGTGCGCACACGCTCGGATGGGATCCCACCGATCGCCTTGAGGTAGGCGGCGATGACCTCCGCATCTCTCGCGGCATACTTGACCGGAACGACGTCGTTCTCCCGAAACCGCCCCACGCCGATCACGATACCGACGGCCTTCGGCTGTCTGAGGAGGCTGGGCCGTTTCGGCAGCTGATCGACATCAACCGGCGCCGCTTGGACCCTTGTTCCAGATTCAGGCACCATCGCCACTAGAAACTTCTTGGGTGAGGGCAGCTGGGCCGACTGGGACCCGGCATGCAATGTCAATGTCAACTCCGCCTGCACGGCGTTATTGACCCTGCCAACCTTGCCCTCCAATACCATGTGTTTCACCTCACCGGACTGGAGATCGCCGACCGATACCCTGCTGGGAATCCGTTCAATCAAGGCAGGCGAAGCAGCTACCGACAACTCGACAGCCCTTGCAGGTCCCGGTCCCTCATTCTTGATTTCGATTTCGATCGCGACCGCTTCACCGGTGCTCAACATCTGATTGTGATTCTCAGGGCGGACGATCGCACGGAACACCACCGTGGCAGGTCCATCCGCTGAAACAGGCGCAGGAGCGACTGCCGATGACTGAAGCGCAACCTGCCCTGCCGGCTTGGACCCGCCAGCCTTGCGTGCTTGAGCAGCCTCGCCGATCTTGGTAGAGGTGCCAAGATACGCGGCCATGCCATCTGTCACATAGCCTATTGCCTCTTTGGCAATCGCATCGAGTCCCTTCACCTCGCACGACGCATCGGTGACCTCGACATCTCCACGGCCGATGCTCTGAATTTTCTTGCTGTAGAGGACTACCCCATCGGCAGCCCTATAGGCAAAGTCCAGCCCCACAGTGACCATGGCAGGGTAGCTCTTGTTGGCCTTACGGGTGATCGCAAGGTCGACGGAGGCAGGCCCCAACGATGCATCGACATAGCCATCAGGAACCGAGGGGGATCCTGTCCCATCCGGAAGGACCCTTTCAAAGACACGGCCTGTCTTTCGCTCAAGGAGGTCTTGTAATAGAGCCCCGACCGGCAAGGATTGCCTTTGGCCGCAGGCGTCTTGATAGGCGAGCTGAGCCGCGGCGATGCTTGGGTCAGATCGAAGTTGGACCGTCAGGGGAAGATCGTATCCGACGACCGCGCCCCCTCCTCTCGAGAAGAACGAGCAACTCGTCAACGTCAGAATAGACAGCCCCGCGACAACCCCTGAGGCCGCACGAAGCAAGAGGGACGGACGCGCTGAATCCATGACCTGCACAAGCATTCTTATACAGAAAAACATCCGGGGAGCACAACGGGCCAGGTTTGTTTGGTCTATTTGGTTTATTTGGTTCATCTGGTTGGACTAGTTTCATCCAAACAAACCAAACAAACCAAACAAACAAGAGAAACATCCGATTCGCGCGTTTCACGCGCCACGCTTTCTGTATCGTTGACAGCCCCACACCCCTCGGCTAAGTTGACCCCCATGACGAGATCTTCCTCGCCGGAACCGGGATCACCAGTACCGCCTCAATTGTCCTGGTCGGCTGTCAGCCGACTCATTCGCCTCCAAAACCAGACTGGAACATGGCTGCTCATGCTCCCGACACTCTGGTCCCTGGTCCTCGCCGCTCGCGGGACGCCTCCGCTTCATTTGCTTATCGTCTTTGTCATTGGATCATTTGTGATGCGCAGTGCGGGAGTCGTCTTGAACGATTTAGCGGATCGTTCCTTCGATCGGCATGTGACCCGCACAAGGGTCCGTCCACTTGCCTCGGGTGAACTCAGCGTCACACATGCCCTGATGGTCGTGGGGTTCTTTCTTCTGCTGGCCGCAATACTCGTATTATCCCTTGACCCCTTCACGATCTTCTTGAGTCCAATCGCCATCCTCTTGGCTGCCCTTTACCCGTTCGCGAAACGCGTCATCCACATGCCGCAAGCCATTTTGGGGATCGCCTTCGGCTGGGGCACCATCATGGCCTGGACCGCCTCGCGGGGGGCTATCGAAGCGCCAGCCTGGTGCCTGTTCGCTGCCACAATCTGCTGGGCGATCGGATATGACACGATTTACGCATTGCAAGATCGGGAGGATGATCGCCGGATCGGGGTGAAGTCTTCGACGCTGTTGTTCGGTTCATCGACGTGGATCGCCGTCGGGACAGTCTTTTGTGCAATGCTGTTCCTGCTGGGACTCGCGGGCTGGCTTGCCGACATCGGCTGGATCTATTATGGAGTACTCGTGGCCATCGGCTGGTGGTGTCTGAGACAAGCCCTGCAGCTCAGGCAGGCTGTGTCGACTCCCACCGCTTTCCACATGTTTCAGCAACATGTGTGGGTAGGGGCCGCCGTCTTCTTCGGAATGGTCGCGGGATTCCTACTCTGAGATCAGCTTGCCGGCTTGCTGACGGGTAAAGGCTCTTCCGGCTTGTTGGTCGAACCCTCTGGATTTGCGGGCGCGCGCAACGTAGTAAGGTACATCGTCACGGCCCTGGCATCGGCATCACTGAGCCCGAGCGCCGGCATCCTGGTCTCTGCATCCATCGCCTGTGGGTTCTTCAGCCACCGATAGACCCAGGTCGCATTCAATCTGAACCCTGCTCGATCGAGCGCCGGCCCGACCTTCCCTCCCTCACCGCCGATGGCATGGCAGCCGTTGCAGCCATACTTGTCCTCATAATACCGCTTGCCGATCTCCACCAACTTTGGAATCTCTGCCGGCTTCACGGTGAGATCGGGCCTGGCCACACTCTGGCCTTTCCCCGGCCTGGACGAAAAATTATTGACCGCGGTCTGGGCCGCATCACGATCCTTTTTCGCCTGAGCCATGGCAGCCAATTCCTTGGCATAAGCCGCATCGTCGACATCGACGTTTTTCGCTTCAGCCTCATCGTTGGCCTTCTTTTCAGCCTCTTCGTATGCCTTCGTCGCCTGGTCCAAATTGGCTTGAGCCGCCGTGAGTGCGTCAGCCAACTGTTTCTTTCTCTCTTCGACCTTGAACTCCAATTTCGTGCCGTGGAGGCCCCGGACATAGCCGACAATCGCCCATATCTCGTCTTCCGACAGGGTGTACTTGAACGTCGGCATGGTAGGCACGCCGAACTCGTCATCGCCGATCTCGTCGCCCCCTTCACCCGTATCTTTCATATCCCGGTAAATCGTCTCGAAGATGTCCTTGTCCTTGAGCGTGCTCATCTCTGCTTTATTCGTGAGGTCTTTGGGCTTCGGGTCCGGCATAGAGGACCAATTATACCCTTCGTTCTGGCGTCCACTCTCGCCGTGACAGTGCGAGCAATAGTGGTTGTAGAGTTCATGCCCCTTCGCCTGCTGATCGTTGGCACAACCCCCGGCAACCAGGGCCCCGATGCCGATCAGCGCACTCACCACTCCCGATACGTATAAGGGGACCGCCTTCATGCTCGAGGCCCTTTCTTGAGATTACGGATCAGAAAAAACTGGAATCCGAAAGCCAAACCCACCGCAATGGCCGCGTAGTAGTAGCCCGAATAATTGGGCGGCGCCTCTGCGCGGAAATTCCACCAGGAGGAAACCGCCTTTTGGGACCCCTTCTCCTTCACCGCGCCGCTGACGTCTTTCTTGCCATCCCAGACGGCGAAGGCAATATTGATAAACCCGCCCATTGGGATCTGCGTATCTTCTTCAAGATGTCCGGTCTCGAGCGGCCTGGTAAAGACCACTTTCCATGTCCCGTTGGAATAGACGCCTTTGGCCTGCACGTCCTGATGCTCTTGCGTCTTGAGGGTGCCGAAGCCCATGGCATTCATGTCGACGCCCTTCGCATCTTTGTTTCTCCAAAACCAGATATTGACCGGCCCGCCTTCCACCTGCAACATCGGCTGACCATGGGCAAAGTGGGCCTTCTTATCGCCCACCATGAACTCAATCGCAGCTGCATCGTCCGCATCTTCGGTCGGATCTGCGTACTCCAAAAGAATGGCGACCTTGGTTCCGTCATGCAAGGCTCGCACGCTCAAATCCTTGACCGTGGCATCTAGAATGCGGTTCGGCCAATGGACTTGCGGCGACATCGGGAATTTCGCCTGGGGCGCGCTGTTCCAGACTGCTGCTGTTGGATCATCGGCCGGCAGTCCACCCTTCACCAACGGAGCAGTGACTGCATTACTTTCCGATGCCGATTCGGGTGACGCGCTGGCTGGGGCCTTTTCTTCGGCCCAAGCCGGCTGGGCCGCCAGCGGTGCCAGCAGCAGTCCCAGAACTAGCCCGGCGCCAACGGCGACGTTCGGAACGATTCGACTCAGACCATGCTTCATAAGCTCCCTCTTTCTCCGTCTCCCGCTGGGCGGGTCTGATTGTCTTCTACTGCGCGCGTCGACCGAGGCCCTTCTGAGGGCGCGCGGTCCGCGAGCACGGAAGACATCAGACCCGCCTTCTCATTCCCACGTCCTCGGTGATTGATGCGCTCCGTCGTACTCGCCCATGATGATCTTCCAGATCCATTCGTCGGGGAGCTCCAATTCCCAGCGTGGCATCGCGGATTTCCATGGCATCCCTTCAATCGGGAGGCCGACGCCGCCCTTCTTGATGCGCCAGAAGAGATAACTTTCCTGGAGCATGGCGATTGTCGTTGGGTCCGCGAAGTTCGCCGGAGGAGGGCTGAATCCTCTCGCTGCCGATCCCTTGCCGTCGAAGTTTCCGCCATGGCAGGGGGAACAATAGGCGGCATAGAAACCCTTCCCTTGTTGGATGGCATCCGGGGTCTTGGCAACAGGATTCGACAGGCCGGCGTATTCGCCCGGCGGGGCCGGATGAATCGTCCGGTTCTCCGAGGGAGGCTGATCGCTGACCGCTGTGCTGTTATAAGTTTGCCAGCCGACAAGCAACGGAAAGCAGATCAGGACACCCCAGCGTAACGCCTGCATTCCGCCGATACCATCTCCCGTCAAGAATCGCTCGATCGGGCCCCAGAAGGCATCCTTGGAATCTTTGCTCAGTGTGTAGAAGATCCCGATCCCCGAGATGGTCAACATCATATACAGAATGATGACGCTGGACGGCAGCGGCGCCGAGCCGGGTATAATGGGCACAATAAACTTGCAGAAGAGATAGACGACCACCGTCACAATGATGGGCGTGACCAATGCACCCTTCATACATTCCTCCTCAATGAACTTGCGCCACGGCTACCGGGACGGACTCGGCTGCCTTCTGCACCGGAACGGCCGGGGCCTGCTCAGGCGCCGCCAGCTCGGATACCGCAATGGAAATCGGCTCCCCGCTCATCTGCTGCAAGAATGCAATAACAGCGAGAATCTCATTCCTTGACAGTCCGATGGGATTCTTATTGATATAGGGCATGGTGGCCGGATACTCCTTCGCCATCCCTTCAACGCGATAGTCTTGATAGATGTAGGCCTGCGGCTGCGTCAAACTCTCATACAGAAACTCGCGGCTCAGCTTGGCTCCGATTCCCTTTAAATCCGGGCAGCGTGCCGATTCACTGGGACCAATGGTGTGACACAGGGCACACTGCCCCTTGCTAAAAAAAACCTTTTGCCCAATGGCCGCCAAGTCGGTTGGTGTTTTGACCGTGGCAATGTCGAACTTCTCCTCAACCGGCGGCAGGGACGCCATTTGCGGAATCGACAATGACACGAGCGTGAAGAGGCCCAGTATAATCGTGACAAATCCGGTGACTCGGATGAACGTGCCTCGAATAAAAAGCAGGGCGAGAATGCCCAGCCCCATCACACCGAGACCAATCAACTGTAGTCGAACGATTTCACTCATATATCCCCTTTGGGCAGCAAGAAGTGCTTGGCCCTCAATACTGCATTGCCCTCACAATCCCACGTCCATGATTCACAACTTGCGAGCATTCGGTTCATCGAGCGCGTTCGATGCGCCGGCCATCGCCGGCAGGCCCTGCGGCAGCCCCGCTTTGCTCGATACAGCCGGCGCCTTCGCCTTATCGCCCATGGTGGCAACCCAGAAGATAAATGCCACGATCATACAGAATAAGAATGTGCACAAGGCCATGATGCCTGAGGCATAGCCGAGCGCGGGGGAGTACGCATATTGCGATGTATCGCGGAGCACACCATAGACATGCCAATGGACGCGCGAAGACGACCGTGCGTACCCCATCAGCGTCATCAGGAGGATGATCATGATGGCATTGAGCACAAGGGAATAGCCGGCCCGGGGAGGCATCACGCCCCAGTTCATTTCCGTCGTGACCTTGGCGGTCTTCAGCAGAATGCTCGTCAGCGGAGTGATCGTCAATAGGACTGCAAGCACGACCAATACTTGCGACGTGGAGAAATAATTGATGCGGACGATCGCGGGCACGAAGTAGCCCCACACGCCCAGAACGATGACCACGATCGCCGAAACGGCAAGGATGAAACCCATGAAGATTTTCGCAATTTTTGCCCAGCCCACCGTTTCCTGTTTACCGGCCCGCCAATACATGATGAAACTCATGAAGGTGACGAGGATCATGAGATTCGCGACGGTCATCTTGGCCGACATGACGCCGAAGACGCCGAGCAGCGGATGGTGACTTCCACCCATCTTCCTCGCTTCTTCCATACTGGCCACGAGTGAGTGGGGCGTCATCCAGATACCCAGGCAGACCAGCAGCGCGATCAGCATCGCCAACATTTGTTTCTTATATTTAATGTCGGATCCCGGGATGCGATAGGTCATCCCGATCCAGAAATAATAGTTCGATCCTAGAAAGAGCACGCCGATGAGCATGGCCTGCAGAATGAACAGCCAGGACAGGAAGCCGCCCATGAGCGTGATCCCCATCTGCTGGTTGTACTGATAGATTTCACGCATGAGCCAATAGCCGGCGAAGGGAAGGGACAAGAGACCGAAGACCCCGATGAAGTTCCCGACATAGCCCATCCAGTCGTAGTGGCTGCGCTCTTCAGCGGTCTTCGCGGACAGGTAGCGGATCCCGGCATAGGCACCGCAGATGTAGCCCCCGAGCACGACGTTCGCGATGATACGGTGAATGTTGACGGGCCACCAGGTCGGGTTCCATGTTGCGGCCCAGGCCCGTGCAATATCCGACCCCTCAGCCAGCACGACCGGACTGGACTGGAACGTCGCCCAGGAGTTCGGGATGATCATGATAAAAAACGCGAAGAAGTTCAGCATGAAGCCGAGGAAAATATGAAAGGTTTTCTTCCCGCCATCCTGCATCGTGTCCCAGCCATACCAGTAGAGGTAGAGGGTTGCGGTCTCAGCCAAGAACAGGATGCAGTAGACAATAAACGACGGGAAGAAAATATCGCTCAGGTAATTCATCAATTTGGGATAAAACCCGATCAGCAGGAACAAGAGGATGCCGCCGAAGAGGGCGGTCGTGGAATAGGCGGAGGTCAGGAGCTTGGTAAACTCCTTGGCGAGTTTGTCGTACCGCTTTTCACCGCCCTTCCAGCCGACGATTTCGCATACCCAAGCAAACATCGGCACACCCAGCACAAACCCCGCGAGCAGCAAATGCAACTGGGCGATAACCCAAATCACGTTACGGGCACCGACGTAAGGCACATCACGATACTCGGTCGGAGCCGGCGGCGCGGCATCGGCCCCGAAGGCCAATACGGGGAGACTAAAGAGGCCCGCAACTATCGCGAGCATCGAGAGTGTACCTCCATGATCCCTACAGACCTGGAGAAGCCGCTGAATCCATCCACCCTGATGTTGCATTGCCCTCACCTCATCATCTCCCACGTTTATGGTTTCATGGCGGCGGGCGCACCGGACCCTGTCGTTTCAGGCTCACTCATCGCTGCCTCGCCTACTGGCCTACTCTTTTCCTTTTCCAGGTTCGCGGCCGCCTGCTGTTCTATCAAAAATTCAACCCGCGCCGCAAGCTGTGCAATCAAATTTTCGTTTTTTGTCAGTACGTCGAGCGGTTTGATCTCCGGCTCGGCCTTTGCTTCTACCTTCTTGCAACATTCGTGGGGATGCGGTGTAAACTGCGGGAGAGAAAACCAGAACAGGATCGACAGCACAACAGCCACACAGGACACCACAGTCAGCAGTAACCCTTGATCTACCGGAACCCGCATCAAGTCCCAGCGCGCAATCAGGCCTTCATAATTCTCCGAGGCATGCGGCGCCATCTGCACCGTACCACGAATCATCCGCCCCACCAGCGAAAAGCCTATGATCAGCATCAAGGAAAGCGTTGCCGTGGCCACGGTACCCCAAAGGGTCAGCTCAATGCTGATTCGCTCCGCAATCGGAGTCCCCTCCAGAACACCGTCTTCGAACAGCGAATGGGCCGCAGAGATCGAGGCATCGGTCACCGCGCTCTGAACGAACCAGAGGATCGGAAGGTAAATGGCGCCGACCAATGCGCACTTCCACCAGAGGGTCAGCCCCAAACCGGCTGGTGGCTCACGACGGCATTGTTCGAGGAAAAACGTTCGGCCGACGACTCTGAGCGCCCACATATCGATTGGAATTGCCAGTAGAAACAGTAATACGATGCCCGCTCCTTCGCCGATATGCGAGTCCAATCCCAGGGTGATTGTTGGAAGGGCAAACACCGTCACAGGGCTTGCCAGGAGCATCATGAACGCGAGAGCGATCCTGGTTTCAAATTGCACAATCCCGAAGGCTAGAAAAAGTACTGCGATGGCAAGCTTGATCGGCAAGCCCGTCCAGAAGGCGGGCCAGAGAATGCCAAACCCAAGCTTGGTGGGAGACATGGGATCGTTCATGCAGGTATCCAACGATGAGCGCAGGCGGGCAGGCAGACTGAGGTTGAGTGAAGGCCCAACGCACTCCTCCAAGCCTCGACCTTAGCCTGAACCTCAACCTTCTTCATGCCGACAGATCTTTTCAGCATCCTGCTAATCCAAGAACTCTCGATTAATAATGGCAGACACCGTAAAAAGCAGAATCGAAGCTGTGAGTACCACCCATCCGATAAGTGCTATCGGCCGTTTAAAAATATTCCGTTCGGGGCTTCGGTCGAAGAAAGGCAGGAAAACCAGCACGAGCCCTAAGAGACCGGGAAATACGATTGAACCGAGAATCTGCCCCAACTCGCCGGAGAACATCCTCAGACGCAGGTGCTGGAATATGAATAAGAAGTACCATTCCGGTTCGGGATGATAATCGCCGGGGTCAGGTGTCGCTTCATCCAACAAGACGACCGGCTCCCAGAAGGCCAATCCGCTGATACAGGCAAAGACGACCGCCATCCCGACGACATCCTTCCAAATCTGCCGTGGGAAAAAGTAGTCGGTCTTCGCCTTCAACTCCATGGCTGTACCCCTGAAAGGGCCAGCCGGTCCCGCACATCGAAAAAGGAAGAGATGCAGGCCTGCCAACCCAATCAGAGCTGCCGGAAGCACCATGACGTGAATGACAAAAAACCGGCTCAAGGTCATCTGCCCCGGGGTCGGGCCCCCCTTGAGGAAGCGCGCCATGAAGTCTCCGATCACCGGCACCTTATCCATAATCTCAACGCCGACAGTCGTGGCCCAGAAGGCTCGCTGGTCCCACGGAAGCAAATAGCCCGTAAAGCCGAATCCCATGACGAGGGCGAAAAGCGCCAACCCGACCAGCCAGATCAGTTCGCGCGGCTTCTTATACGCACCCCAGAGAAAGACCTGAGACATGTGCGCAAAGACGCAGAGAACCATGGCGGAGGAGCCCCAGAAATGGTAACTCAGCAGGAACCATCCATAGTCGATGTCATGGATGATATATTGGGTGCTCGCATAGGCATGGTCTGCGGTGGGCACATAGTAGAACATCAGCAGCACGCCCGTGACCGCCTGCATGATGAAGATAAACAACAGGATGGACCCGAAAACATAGGCCCAGCGTGAGCCGCCCGGGACCGACTCATTGAGCATCTTCGCGGTGAGCTGCTTCAGCCCCACCCGCTCATCGACAAAGGTGAAGACTCGCTCCGTGACCGATATCTGCGTGCCGGCAGAAGGATCCTCGCTCATCACACGATCCGCGTTTGGGATTTCGTCCCGGCTTTGAATTCCATGTCGATGATGTGCACTTCGCCGCTCGCAGACACCTGAATCGGCATCATGTCGAGGGGGCGCGGGGCAGGACCATCCAGCACCTTGCCGGACGCATCATAGATGCTCAAGTGGCAGGGACACAGGAAGACCGGCCCAAGCACCTTGTGATTTCGCCACTTAAATCCACACCCAAGGTGAGGGCACTTTCCAGAAAATGCCAGGTAGGGGATGTCTTTTTTATTGGTCCAGATGGGTTTTCCGGCGGCATCCCGAAACTCCAAATCCTTCCCTTGATAGACTCGTTCCAGTACCGCGGGAGTCGCCTTGACCACCCACACATTCTTCTCGATTTCAGATTCGGGCATATAGGCTTCTTTGACCCTGCGTTTGTACTGGAATTGGGTTCCGACATCCTCCGTCTTCACTTTCGCAATGTTGCCGACCATCAACCAACGGTTGTCCAACGAGGCATACATCGGATTCATCAAGAACTTCAGCACGGGATAGACCAGCGGCAATCCGATAAACAGCCCCGTCACATAGGTCAAATTCGCAAAGAACGTCCGTCGCTTGACGTTTCGTTCCAGTTCAGGGAGCGGCACAAGCACTTCACCCGACTCGACGTGCACATGTCTCTCAAGGCCGGGAATCTCTACTTCATGCAGCGTGACATAGTCCTCCCGCTTGAAGGGCGGCAAGGCTATGACTTCGGCGGAGGACGACCGTAGTTGCACCAGATCGTCCGTGATGGTGTGGACCGCCCCCATCAACACCTGCCGTTCACCCGAGCCGTTCATCGATACGACGACATGGCTGACCTCCTGAGACAGCGGGTCCATGATGACCTTGGTCACTTCTCCGATTTCCCGATCCGTACAGCGGACCTTCGATTTCAGTTTAGGTTGCATCCTACTTCTTCTTAATCGGCTTCGGCGTGTTGACCGATGTATTCTTGAATGTCCCCAACCAGGACGCGAGCGCCTGAAGATCCTTTGGCTCCATGAGGTCTTTAAACTTGTCGGGCATCCTGCCCTTCTCCCATTCCTTCTCGAATCCCTCGGCCATGAAACTCTTGGGATCGCTAATTTTCTGCTTAATCTCGTCGACCGTCAGAAACGAGCCGATGTTATCCAGCTCCGGACCGCGCTTCTTTCCACCCTCACCCCTCAGCTTGTGGCAGTTGTAGCATTCCATCAGCTGCCACTGTTCTTCTCCCAGCTTCATAAAATCGCCGACCGCCACACTGGGCGTTGGGGCAGGAGGCGTCCCGGCCTGCTGCGGCGCCGGCACGACCTGATCCGTGCCCAGTGCCTTGAGCCGCACCTCCAGGGCTTTGACCTGCTCATCAAGCGCCTTGGCACGCGCGATCAATTCCTCGGTTTTCCCCTTTTCAGAGGCCTCGATCTGGGACTTCAAAATCTTTGCGATCTTCCCCTTTTCATCTTCGGGGTCAAATTGCGGCAGAAACGCCGCGCCGGCGATACAGACTGCACACAACAGCAGATAGAACGCCACGAGGGCAAACACCGATTTCCCCCCGCTCATAGTCCTGAGCGGCGGCGCATCCAGCAGCATGAAAACGAACGCCCCCAGCATCGCGAAGCCAAGGAACAGCATCTGAAAGACGAAGGGAAACTCGAGCCCCCTCGCGACGCCGACCAGTACACCGCCCACTACCAGACCGATCGCCAGCTTCTTCATCACATTGCCCATGCGATTCTCGTTCTCTCAGCAGGCGTTCCGCACCCGTTACTTGGCCCTAGCAGGCACAGGGGTGCGTTCGGGTACATGGCCCTTCGACTCGGAAGGCCGAAGCGCCACGATGATAGCCAAACTTACGACGGCGAAAAAGACGACGGTAATCCCGGTAATCCACCAGGCAGAATAGGACAGAGTCGGCGTGAACGACTCCGCGGTGAGGTCGGGCACCAAACTGTAGGTGTGGAAGAACTTCCGCACCAGCGAACGGACCGCGCCCATCAAACCCATCGTCCAGATTGACGTGAACGCGAGGAATATCAACACGAACTGGGAGGTGAAATCTATTTTCCCCCAGTGGATCATGCCTTGCTTGATGGCCCGGTTATACAAAATATAGTTGACGACCGTGGCAAACACCAACGTGAACATCGCGGAAACTTTCGCCGGCATCGTGGCCAGGATGTCCCAATCCGACGGCAGTTCCAACCCCGGCGCCAGATTGGCGCCGGTGGCCGCGAATCCGCGGGGAGTGAGCCAGATCGCATCGCTCACGATGATCATCAAAAAGCCGATTTTAATCACCGTCCGCGCAGAGACCGTCCACGGGATGAATCGACCCAAAAGAAATGGCGCCAGAATCAACGGCAGGAGGAACAGCAGCCCCTTCGGGTCGGGAATCCAATAGATATTCATCACCGCCATCATGACGAAGGGTAACGCCACTATGACGATGGGTGTCAGGATCGTCATCCGGACCCTTTCGGCCCCCTCAATGCGCTTTAGACTGAGCCAGGCGTAATAGTTGATCGCCAGGAACATCAGTCCGACCATTGCCCCCTGCATTTCGAAAAACATCGAGAGCTGGTCGGCCATCATGTACGGACAGAACGAAAAATCGTAATCGCACATCTCATACGCCATCAGTAATCCCGTGAAGGGCTGGAACAGCGTCGCGCCCACGGCGATCAAATTTCCGATGAAACCCATCCAATCGTAGTAGGCCCGATCTTCTTGCGTTTTTGCCCCCATATACATATAGGCGGCGATCATACCTGTCACGAATCCTCCGAACGCCACGTTACCGTCGATCCGGTGGAGATTCAGCGGCATCCAGCTTTGATTGGCGATCTTCTCCCACAAGCTCGCCGCTGCCAGGAGATCTTGTGGCGAGACACCTTCGCCCTTCAGCGGAGTATTCATGAACGATGTCGGGCCATTGATCACAAACATCGTGACCATACAGAGGAGATTGAGGAGCACACCAAGCGCGATATGCCGCCCCTTCTTTTCACCCTTCCAGGCATCCCACGTGTAGAAATACGCGTACAACACGATCGTCCCACCGATGAACAGAAGCGGGTAGATCACCGCAAACACGAGATAGAATTGATTGATGAACCACGAGGTAAACTGCGGGTATGCGGCGAGGAGCACGAAAATAAACAGGCCCCCTGTCAGAGCCGTTATGCTGAAGAGAATGACCGTGACCTTGGTGACCTCTTTGGCCAAGCGGTCGTACCGAAGGTCCTGTTTCCGATAGCCTAACCATTCTGAGATGACGATAAAGATCGGGGCGCCGAGAATGAACGCCCCGAAGAGCGTGTGCAGCTGGGCGACAATCCATACGGCGGTCCGATTTCCTGTATAGGGAAACTCCACCGCAGACAGGCCGGGAGTTTGGGCATAGGCCGCACCGCCGAACAACACCAGGAGCGCACAGACGAACGTCAGACCGCGCTGCCACATTTTCATAGTATTTCAACGCCTCTCCTCGCTAGGAGGCCGTCCGACATCGAGATATCCGCAGCATACGCTCTTGTCATTAGATTAAGATTAAAGCCAGCGTATCGAAGAGACGGCCAAGGCCCATCCTCTTTTCCGGTTCCACGGTATCCGCTCTTCACCCCGCTCATTCCCTGCAACCGAAGGTCTTGGGCGTCAGGAGGTTGCGGGTTGTACCGACTAGCGTCATTTCACCGTGAACCGTGCGACAATTCAACAAAAACATGAACGGGGACAACGAGAAGATCTGGCAGGATGCTGAAGAATCTACCAGCGAGGTTCTCGCAGCACTCGGAGAATCTACGTACCGAAGCGTACGCGTCCCCGCTGCGCTCCCTGCGGCCTTGCTGGAAAGCCTTATTGAACATCCTACGTGGAGTACATCCTCGTATCCGGGACCAGGAGGCCCCATGACGTCCCGGTGTACCCACAAACCTCTCCGCAGTCTGCTTGTCGCGACTGCTGGAACGAACCCCTCATCACTTGCCGGCCGGTTCCTGAACAGCGGGAACTGCAGTAGGAGCTGCCGAGGCACTTGCCGCATCAACCCAAGATTTCGTTGCGGTGTCCCATCTCTTCCCAGGCAACCCGTAGCTCGCCGTAAACAACACAAGCTTCCAGATATCTTCCTCCGACAGCTTGCTCTTCCATGCCTTCATCTTTGTATTGGGAACTCCTTCGGCGATCCGCCAGGCCCACACTGAGTCGGAATAGAGCTTCATCCGATCCGAGACGCGAAAGTCTCGGGCGCCGGCCTTGGTCGGTTTCCCATCCTTACCGTGACAGCTCCCACAATTCACATCAGGATTTGTCTCACCGGTGTAAAGTTTGCGCCCTTCTTCGAGTTTGGCCGCGTCGGTCCACCAGTCAGACGGCATATGTTTGTCAGCCCACTCAGCAGGGGCCGGCGGCGGCGGGACGATCGGCCCTTCCCCACCTCCTTCTCCTCCACATGCCGTCAGGAAAAGCCCTACTCCCACGAGGACTGCCAGCTGCAAGACTCTAAACTGTTTCATGACCTTCATCCGTTCCTCTTTCCTCGCTCTATCAAAGACGGGTCACTCTCAGACGAAGACAAAAAAAATGCCTCCACCAGGAAGCTCCCTACCCGGCAAAAGCGAAAATCTAAAGAATACCGTGACGACACTCGTACTCCCCGGCTACTCCGATTACCGATCCAGCGAGGTGCACGCCATCCCCACGGACTGCATCGGCTACTTCTTATGCTTCCCCTGGGACTTCCCTCGTTTCGGCTCCTGCCTTCGCATTGAACGAATCAATTTGGCTCCAATGAAGCCGCCGACTGCCACCGCCATGGCCCCCGACCCTAGATAGAGCCATAAAAAATCGCTACCCTTGTCTCGTACGCAACCGCTCCCAAAATTGACCTGGATGACCCGCTCCGTCTCTAAATCCTTTGGGTCAAACGATACTTTCCGTTCTTGCCGCTCTCCTTTGGCTTCAATGAGAAGCGGGTCGTCAAGATTGTCGTTATGAAGGTGGAATGACGCTTTGTAGTACCCCTCCCCGTCAGTCTTTACGACCTGTCCGTAGGAAATCCTGGTATCCTTGACGAGCACATCAGTATCCGCACTGCTTTTTCCATCAGCTCCGCAGACATACCCTTCGACCGTAAACCGATGGTCAGCTTCATGCGTCGCAGACACCACAGAAGGGAGCCCAACCAATACCGCAATGGCCAGGATCCATTCCCGCCAGCGTGACCTATTCTGTACAGCCTGTATGTGCCTCACATGCTCCGGACTGACGACTCTTTCCGTCGCCGAGCGTAGCGTCCGTCTCGCCCAATTTGGCAGACCTTGGCCAATTTTAAAGGGCAATTTTTAACATAGCCCCTACACGTTGTCAACGAAGTGGCACTCAGAGATAATGGACGGGTGAGCCTGTTTTCAAGCACTTGTGGATTGTGCTCAACGATGCGGCTTCGGAATGAAAAACAGAACGGAGAGCAGAAGGGGAAAAAGGGACCTTACAAGATTCCTCGCGCTTTTGCGTCGGCTGCGACACGAGCGATTTCGGCTCGTCGCTCCGATTCTTTCTTGGCAATCCAGCTTTCCCAGGATTTCCCAGTGGCCGTATCCTCCCCGGTAAAGGCGATTGTCACGATCTGGTCATACCGGATCTGGCGAGCCGGAGAAGCATCGGAAGGAAACACGTCAATAGAGGAATCGGACTCCCTGACCTGGCGATTGAAGAGGTATCCACTGAGGGATTCGCCGGATTTCAATGATATAGTCACATCGCCGCGATAATCAAACGCCACCTCTACCGCCTCGACGAGTTCGGAGAAGGAAGCCGGCTGAAATACGCGGCCTTGCGGCGATCCGGTCACACTACCACTGTGATTCTTGGTATCGGTCATTGAGGAGTCGTGAAACGTGAAGCGTGTCTCGTGAAGCGTGTGTCTTTCGTGCAAACGACGAGAGACGAACGACGCTTCACGCAGCCCGTCATCGCGAGGTGGGGACCATCGTCAGCTTGACGGTCCGGCCGAACCCGGACATCGTTCCGAACGTATCTTCGACTGCGGACGGTTCATACCCGCAATGCACCATGCAATCGGCGCATTTCTCATTCCGCCCTGTTCCATAGTGATTCCATTCCGTGCTGTCCATCAATTCACGGAACGTCTTCGCGTAGCCTTCTTGCAGCAAATAGCAGGGCTTCTGCCATCCAAACACGTTATAGGTCGGATTACCCCAGGGGGTGCATTGATACTCCCGCCGCCCCATCAAGAAATCCAAGAAGAGTGGTGATTGATTGAACTGCCACTCCTTCTTTGGGTTCCCCAAAATACGAGAAAATAATTCCCTCGTGCGTTCTCGCTTCAGAAAATGCTGCTTGTCCGGCGCTTTCTGGTAACTGTAGCCAGGCGAGATCATCATGCCTTCGACGCCGAGCTCCGTCATGGCATCGAAAAATTTCCTCACCCGCTCGGGATTGGCATCGTCGAAGAGAGTCGTATTGGTCGTAACGCGGTGTCCCCGCTTCAGTGCCGCCTTGATCGCCTTCACCGCCACGTCATAGACACCATCTCGACACACAGCTAAATCGTGTTCGTCCTTCAGGCCATCCATATGGACGCTGAATGTCAGGAACTTTGAAGGCTGATACTCGTCGAGTTTTCGCTCCATCAAAATTGCATTGGTGCAGAGATAGATATACCGCTTCTGCTCAACCAACCCACGGACAATCTTGGGCATCTCGGGATGGATCATGGGTTCGCCGCCTGGGATACTGACGATCGGAGCACCACATTCCTCCGCCGCCGCCCAACACTGCTCGGGGGTGAGCCGCTTGTCCAGCACATGATCAGGATATTGAATTTTTCCGCAGCCGGCGCAGGCCAAATTGCAACGGAATAGGGGTTCCAACATCAACACGAGAGGATACCGCTTCACCCCTTTCATCTTCTGGGCAAGCACATACTTCGTGACAGTAGCCATCTGGGAAAGTGGAACGGCCATTCCTCTCTCTCCTTCTTTTTAATCTGTAATGGTGACGATGGCGATCCGGCCACCGAACTAGCAGGTTGTAGACGTTTGAGATTCTAGCACTCCATTTTGTCGCCCGTCAATTTACTTTCCACCACCATGTGTACGACGATCTCCACAAGTCATCCGTTCTCTGCCGGACTTTCTTCCCAGAGCAGTCTGGAAGGGTCGCTCCGGGAGGCAGGACGTCGATGGCCGGCAGGGGAGTGGTAGGGTATCGGGATGGCCCATTTAGTCTGTTCGGTCTGTCTGGTCTATTTGGTTGAACCAGACCAACTCAATGAACCAAACAAACCAGATAGACCAGATGAACCAGACAGACCACGCACCAGTGCGGTGTGGAGGCGCCGAGCGGGGTCGAACCGCTGCATCGCAGTTTTGCAGACTGCTCCCTTAACCACTTGGGTACGGCGCCCTAAGCACGCATTATAGTCTGGGAAAGAGGCGAGAGGCTAGCACAGGATGCTGAAAAAGTCTGCCAGCGGCGTTCTCGCTTCGCTCAGAAGCTCAACATACCGAATCGTATGCCTCGCCTCTTCGTTCACTGCGGCCTTGCTGGACAGCCTTTTTGAGCATCCTGCTAAAGGTGGGATCTACCGCTTACTGGAGAGAACTGGAATTTCTTTTCCGAGTGTCGAGGACCGATCTGATGCAGGATTAAGGGACTCCCATCCTTCACTCGAAGGAGCAATGACCTCCCCGTTTCCTTCAGCATCTTTTTCTTTGGCCATCAGCTCGACTTCATAAATCAGCGTATCCATCAACTCTTCGATCGGCACCTTGCGGACAAGCTTGCCCTTCTTAAATAAGATACCCTTGCCTTCGCCTCCAGCGATCCCGATATCCGCTTCCTTCCCTTCGCCGATCCCGTTCACGACACAGCCGAGGACCGATACGTTGAGGGGGGTCTTAATATGGCCGAGCTTCTTTTCCAGTTCATTGGCCATTCTGACCACATCGATCTCTACACGGCCACAGGTCGGACAGGCAATGACATTGATCCCTCGATGCCGCAGTTCGAGCGACTTCAAGATTTCGAATCCCACCTTCACTTCCTCGACCGGATCAGCCGCAAGCGATACACGCAAGGTGTCGCCGATCCCCTGCGAGAGCAAGTACCCGAGACCCATGGTGGATTTGACTGCCCCGGTCATCGCTGTTCCTGCCTCTGTAATTCCGATATGCAGCGGATAATCCGACTGGTGGGCGAACAACCAGTAGGCATCGATTGCGTGGTGTACATCCGACGCCTTCAGGGACACCTTCATGTTCGTGAAGCCCACATCCTCGAGGGCATGGACGGCATTGAGCGCAGACTCAGCCAGCGCTTCCGGTGAGGGCCACCCGTACTTGTCCAACAGATCCCGCTCCAGCGAGCCGCCATTGACTCCCACGCGGATTGGAATGTTGTGATCGTTCACAGCCTTGATGACTTCTTCGACTTTCCACCAGGCCCCGATATTGCCAGGATTGATCCGGACGCAGTCCACAACCTTCGCGGCTTTCAATGCCAGTCGATGATCGAAATGAATGTCCGCAATCAGTGGGACGGTCATGGCTGCTTTGATCTTGGGCAGCGCAGCCGCCGCTTCATCGTCCGGCACGGCGACACGGATCACTTCACACCCTGCTGCCTCCAGCTGGCGGATTTGCTCGATCGTCGCAGCGGTATCGCGCGTATCCGTCGAACACATCGACTGAACGGACACAGGGGCGTCTCCGCCGATCTTGACCTTGCCGACTTGAATCTGCCTGGTTTTCCGTCTCGTGATATGCATTCGCCTAACTCTCGCCTTACCCCCTCACGCCTTCCGTCAGCTTCCCTGCTCATCTCCATGCGGAAGCCGGTCGAGCGATGACGCAAAGGTGAACTGTTCTCGTGGCACAGCTGGTGTCTTGTCGATTAACTCTTTCACGCTCTGATAGATCCCGTCCGCCGTCAACCCATATCGTTCGCGCAGGAAATCCTGCGGCCCTTGCTCGATGTACCAATCCGGCAACCCCAAAATCTTTGTCGTCACACCGGTCACGCCGCCATCGGACAGGGCTTCAAGCACGGCTGAGCCGAACCCTCCCATTTTGCAGCCTTCTTCAACCGTCACCACGTATCGAACCCGCTTCGCTACCTCGACGATTAAGTCCTGGTCCAGAGGCTTCACAAAACGGGCATTAATCACTGCCGCAGAAATACCTTCTTCTTCAAGCCGCTTCGCCGCTGTCACGGCAGGGGAGACCGGCACACCGATGGCCACAATCGCCACCTCCGTGCCATCGCGCAACAACTCACCCTTTCCGACCGGCAATGCCTCCGGCTCCTTATCCATCGCGACGCCCAGGCTGAGTCCACGCGGGTAGCGCACCGAAGCAGGCCCATCGTGCAGGACGCAGGTTTTCATCATATGCTGCAGCTCATTTTCATCCTTCGGCGCCATGACGACCATGTTTGGAATGTGTCGCAGAAATGCGTAATCGAATGCCCCGTGGTGTGTCGTCCCGTCTTCCGCAACCAGTCCACCGCGATCGATGCAGAAGGTCACTGGCAGGTTTTGTGTCGCGACATCGTGCACCACCTGGTCGTACGCACGCTGTAAGAAGGTGGCATACAAGGCCACCACCGGACGGAGGCCTTGGGTCGCAAGACCTGCGGCAAACGTCACTGCATGCTGTTCGGCAATCCCGACGTCATAGAGCCGGTCCGGAAACTCTTTCTCGAAAATATTCAGGCCAGTCCCTTCACACATTGCAGCTGTAATCGCGACGATCCGCTTGTCCGCTCGGGCCAGCTTGACTAATGATTCGATGGCAATCTGCGTATAGGACGGCCGCGCAGCTTTCTTTGCCGGCACCCCGGTCTCCCGCACAAAGGGCGGACAGGCATGGAACCACACAGGATTCTTCACCGAGGGCTCATAGCCCAGCCCTTTTTTCGTCACGACATGGAGCAATACAGGCCCCTTCATCTTCAATACATTTTCCAAGGTGGGCAACAGATGCTCGAAGTTATGTCCATCGATCGGCCCGGCATACCTGAACCCGAGCTCTTCGAAGAGCAGCCCTGGAAGGATTGCTCCCTTGGCCAGCTCTTCAGCCCGGCGGGCCCACTTTTGCACGTCCTGACCGATATGGGGGATTTTCCCCAGCAGTTGCCCTGTCTCCTCCCGCATCTTGTCATAAAAGTCTCCGGTGATGGTCCGGTTTAAGTAGGAGGAAATGGCTCCGACGTTCTTCGAAATGGACATTTGATTATCGTTCAGAATGACCAGGAAATCCTTTCCCAGCCCTCCGGCATGCTGCAAACCTTCCAACGTCATCCCGGCCGTCATCGCCCCGTCACCAACAATGCAGACGACCTTGTGTCGCTGTTTCAACTGGTCACGCGCCTCGACCATGCCATAGGCAGCGGATACGCCGGTTCCCGCATGGCCTGCATTGAACGTATCGTATTCACTTTCCTCACGCTTACAAAAACCGCTCAACCCTCCGTATTGCCTGAGCGTATGGAACCCCTCGCGGCGTCCCGTCAGCAGCTTGTGTGCATAGGCTTGATTGCTCGTGTCCCACACGATCTTATCTTTGGGGGTGTTGAGCAGAGAATGTAGGGCCACAGTCAGTTCAATGACTCCAAGGTTCGAGGCCAGGTGACCTCCAACATTGGATACCACGCCGATAATCTGTTCCCGCAGCTCCTGGCACAAGGCTGGAAACTGCGTTGGCGATAGCCGTTTCAGATCAGCCGGACTGTGAATGGTCTTCAAAATCGACATAGCGGATGCTCCTTTGCGTCAATGCGTACGCACATACCCCTGTAACAACAAGCTAAGCCCTGATGATCACTGGCAAAGCGGTGTGGCAGTTTGGACGCTCGCAGGGATGAGTTTCACATGAGAGTCCCATGTTGTCAAGGTGTTAGCTTCTCTCACCACCGAATCTTCCGTATCGCTCATGACTCAAATCGATAGGTCAACACCGTCGAGAGCGTGAAGTCGGCTGCGCTCCCCCTAATGAAGTCGAGATTTTCGACTGCATAGACTTGCCACAACAGAGGCTGGGCTACGCGATAGCTGAACCCTAGGACTGATTCTGTCACATCCTTGTCGAATACATTCGAGCCGGTCCCGGAAAATGGCGATGAATAGTAGTTAAAATGGGCTGTGACCGACAGATTCTCTGACCAGAGATATTCGATGGCCGCAAGCCCGGACAGGGTAGGGTGCAGGCCAAAACCTGCTATGGTTCCGGTCGGGACAACTCCGGTCACGTTACCATAGAGTATCCATCGGCCAGCCACAAGTTTTTCAGCCGCGAGACCCAATCCGAAATCAGGACTTCCGCTTCCGAAAAAAGCCGATTGATCACCCGTCGGCAACTTCACCGCGCCACGGAGGGAAACAGCCGGCATCGCCGCCCCCTCCTTCAGGAACTGATATTTGCTCATCAGCGTCGTATCCCCCAACCCTGTCGCACCAGGACCTCCGCTCATAATTGTTTGACCGTTCCGAGTGACATTGAACACGTAGCTGGTGTTCTCAAGCGCAGCTTGGTCCGGATTCAAGCCAGTCGTGGCCCGCTCGACCCCCTTAATGGCTCCATTCATAAATCCATCGTACCGATAGAGAACCGGCACCTCTAGCCCGAGTTCCAATCTGTCCGTGGCACCATAACGAAGAAAGAGGCCGGACCTGAGAGTTTCAAATTTGACAGTCACGTTCATCGGCGGCGAATTATCGTCGTAGATACTGGCCGTCTCCGCAAGTTCCAACCGTACGTCCAGAGTACCCTGTTTCACGACGGCGGCGCGGTCGCCTGGAACAGTCAACACCAGCTGCTGAAAGGGCTGGAAATTTCTGACAGGAAACGGACCGAACCCCTCCGCCTTGACCGGCGATGGCTGGGCACAGACGAAGGAGAGGAGCCAGACGAGCAGCGCCAGACCAAATATCGCGCGACCAATGATACCTCGCGACGATGGATCAGTATGGGAAGTCGAGTCCGGCAAAGACCGCTCCACCCTCCTGACTATAGCCGTAGTCAACGCGTCCGACGACGTTGGGCCTAACAATTCCGCGGAACCCTACACCGGGTGTCAAACGGTAATCCTTAAAACTCACGTCTTTGAAATCATTGAACACCTGTCCCGTATCCAGAAACGGCGCAATCTCAAAGTCCGCCATCACCCCCGCCACCTTCGCTCGTGCCAGATGAATACGCTCTTCGATACTCAGCGCGACAAGATTCTTGTCGATGAAGCGATCGACACCATAGCCTCGCAAATTGTTTTGCCCTCCCAAGGAGCTTTGCTCGAAGAACGGTACTTGGTCCCCAATCGTAGCCTGAAGATCCGCCCGCATGATGAGAATCGCGTGTTTCGACTCACTCGGTAGCAGCTTCTTGATCTCGAGCTCATAACGGGAGTAGACGGGATGATCGCCGTTGCGGATATTTTGGTTCAGTTCTGCATAGGCCGTCACGGCCATCCCATCGGTCGGCGAGATAAGATTGTCGCGCGTATCGTAAAAGAACGTCGCCCGGTGTCCAAGAATGAGGGTTTCGCCTTGAACGCCGTCGACGGAAGGGAACTGGTTGCCCGTATAGGGAAGATCCGTTGCCCCACCCCCCTGCAGAGTCACTTGACGGAATCGCTGACCAATGGCAATCTGAGTGACTTCATTCGCATGGACCCCGAAACGCCAGTTCGCCCGCCCTTCGCGCGCGGTGTAATTCGTCTCCGCTGACTCTGAGGTCGCTTGCCCTAAACCGAAAAACCGAGCCGTGGCGTTCTTGAAAAACGAGGCACCGAAGTTCAACGAGTAGCGCCCTTGACTGAAGGCCGGATCGGTGTAACTGAATAACAGTTTCCGCTCGATCTCCTCCGTATAGGATCCGATGAGCCGCATTTCCCGTCCCCCTGGCTCGTATCGAAACAGATTGATCGTCCCGCGAGTCCCCACGATAGAATTTTGAATGAGCATCGGAGCGATAATGTATTTGAGCTCTCCATCAGGCTCAGTGACCAGAATCGGAAGGATCAAGCCGGCGTCATTCCCGTCATTCTTGCTGCTGGACACAGCGGGAACCGGAAAGTATTGGACATCAGCCCGGGCACAGTCCGGCAGCATGCCGCCGTTCACCACAAGGAACAGGATGACAACGGCAAGGAGGCCGTGCAGGATCGTCATGACTTCTTGAATTGGGTTACTGGGCTTTGATCTTGTCGGACTTCTTGCGAAGCTGGTCCACGAGGTCAGCGTAGGTTGAAGACCGGAGGATCTTCGAGAACTGTCCCCGGTAATTATTCACCAAACTCACACCGTCCACCACCACGTCATACACCCGCCAATCACCACCCTTGTTGAGCAAACGGTAGTCGAGCGGAATTTCGACCTTACCAGTCAATACCTTTGTCCTGACTTCGGCATAGTCGTTCTCAGTCCGTTCATTGATATACTTCACACCTTCTCCAGAGTAGGATTCGATCTTGTCGGCGTAAGAGTTGGTCAAGAGGGTCTGAAATAGTCCGACAAATTCTTGTTTGTCTTTGTCGGATAACGTATTCCAGGGAGCGCCCAGCGACCGCCTCGACATTTCTTGATAATCGAACCGGTCTCCGACAATCTGTTCCAATCGGTGCCGGCGTTCTTCAGCTTTCCCCGGTTGTTTGAGTTCTTTGTCCTGAATGGTTGTGAGGACCTGATCGATGGTGTGCTTCATGGCCTCCGTCGCACCGCCGGCCGCTGCCGGCTGGACGGCAACTCCGCCGAACAACAACAGACCGGCTAGACCGCTGAGCAACCACTTCGAACTCCATCGCTGCGCCTGTGTCGCAGCGGATCCCTTGATCTCCATGTGCCCTCCTCCAGCATCAGAATGTTGTTTGGTTTATTTAGTTTGTCTCGTTAGGTAGTCAAACGAAACTAACCAGATGAACCAAAGAAACCAAATCAACCAGCCAAACCAGTTAGCTCAGTTCACTTTCCCATGCACAAATTGGCTCACCAGCTCCTCGAGATCGAGCCCCGATTCGGTATCGCGTATGATATCCCCCGGCTTGAGCGGGTCGCCCCCCCCTCCCGGATTCAGGGCCAAAAATTTTTCCCCGATGATCCCCCGCGTCTTGATGGACGCAATGGTGTCCGTATAGAGTTTCACGGTCTTATTGACTGCCAGTTTCACCTTCGCCCGATCCTCGACGAGCGTAATCCCCCGGACCCTGCCGACCTCGACCCCGGCGATCTCAATCGTCGAACCAGGTTTGAGCCCCGAGGCGCTGTTGAACTGGGCTTCGACCTCATAGACATCGCCGCCGATCATCTCGAGTTTCCCGAGCTTGATGGAGAGATACCCGAGGCACAATACGCCGACGAGCACGAAGACGCCGACCACGATTTCCAGCTTGGTTTTTTCCATCCCCGGTAGTCCTCCTTTACTCAGCGAGCGAATTGGGCAGCATCACAGTGCCACCGACTGAAATGAATTCCCGAATCTCCGGATCTGTGGTCCGCGGGAATTCTGCAGCCGTGGCCATCAACACAATTTTCCCTTTTCGAAGCATCGCCACCCAATCGGAAATCCCGAAGATCTCCGGGATTTCATGGCTGACCATGACTGCAGTAAAACCGAACCGCCGCTGCATGGTGACGATCAGATCGTGAATTGATTTCGCCATCAGAGGATCCAACCCTGTCGTCGGTTCATCAAAGAGGATAATCCCCGGCTCCATGACCAAGGCCCGTGCCAGACCAGCCCGCTTCCGCATGCCCCCGCTCAACTCGGCGGGAAACTTATGTCCCATCCCTGCCAATCCGACCTCTTCCAACTTCTCTTCGACCCGCCGCGCCACGTCCGGGCCTTTCATGCGCAACTTCTCCCGCAACGGGAATGCCACATTTTCGAACACCGAGAGGGAGTCGAACAGCGCAGCTCCTTGAAAGAGCATTGCGAACTGTTTTCTCACATCGTTCAAACGTGTGCCAGACAGACGGGAGATTTCCACATCTCCAACCCACACCTCACCGCGATCCGGCTGCATGAGCCCGATCATGTGCTTGAGAAGCACGCTCTTCCCCGATCCACTGCCACCGATAATGGTCGTAAGCTTGCCGACAGGGATCGAGAGATCGATGCCCTGCAGCACCGGCTGCCCACCGAGTTGTTTTTCGACCCCGAGCAGCCTGATCATGCGTGTTCCGTGAGGCGTAAGGCGTCAGGCGTAAGGGGCGCAGAACTTCGCTTCTTTGAAATCGCCTCACCCCTCACGCCTCACCCCTTACGGTTCTAGAGCAGCACCGAGGTCAGGAAATAGTCGCTTACGAGGATCAGTACCGACGAGAGGACCACCGCTTCCGTCGTCGCACGCCCGAGCCCCTCGGCACTCTGTCTCGTGTAGAACCCTTTATAACAACAGACCCAACTGATGATCAGCCCGAAGCTGATCGACTTGAGAATGCCGCCGTAGACATCTTTCCATTCCACGGCTGATTGGATCGAGTTCCAGTAGGCCCCTTCGCTCACGCCCAATAAATCAACACCGACGAGGGAACCACCATAAATACCGACCACATCGAATATGGCCACGAGCAACGGCACCCCGATCAGGCCGGCTACCAGTTTCGGCGCGATCAAGTATTGCAGCGGATTGATCGCCATGGTATCAAGTGCATCGATCTGCTCCGTGATCCTCATGATACCGATCTCAGCAGTCATGGCTGATCCAGCCCGAGCAGTCACCATCAGCGCAGCCAGCACAGGCCCCAACTCCCGAATCATACTCAACGCCACCGCGGAACCCAGCAACCCCTCGGAGCCAAACTTCCGTAAGGTGTAATACCCTTGCAGCGCCAACACCATCCCCGTGAACGCCGCCGTCAGTACGACGACAAATGTGGACTTGTACCCGACAAAGTGAAGCTGTTTCATCGTTTGATGGAATCGAAAGGGGGGTCTTGCGAGCCAGGCGAAAGACGACAGCATAAACATCCACATGCGGCCCATTTCCCGTACACGGTGTACCGTCCACGCCCCCAGCTGTCCGAGCACATTCGTCATCGATTACCTCAGGAGCCTGTCCAAGTTCTGCCATTCTGCTGCGGCGTATAATCTACCGGCATCTGCATCGTTTTCGGATTATTCGGACAGACTCCTTGACCGTCGAAGCGATTCACTATCTGTCTGTCTCGGCATAACGCTGAAACCATTCCGTCAATCGATCCGCCGCCACCCGACTCTGCTTTCGCAACCGATTCAGCCCCCCGAGGCTGGAAGGCCGACTCATCAGCGCCTGCATGCCATTGAACCAACCAGTGGGCCTGAGAAAAAGATTGAAGTCAAGAGGAAGATCTTCGTCCACTAAATCAGAAACCGTCCGCACGATCGCCAGCGGAAGATCCCGCTCCTGAGCGACCGCCGCCAGTGCCGCACTCTCCATATCGAGTCCGACTGCATCGGTCAGACGTTGCAACCGGCGTTTCTCCAACGCCTGCCACACCACGGTGTCCGATGACACGACTGTTCCAACCCGCGCGACTAACCCTGCGTCTTTCGCCACGGCCAGAAGGCCTTCACATACGGTCTCATCGCAAAACACAGGATCGTTCCCGATTGTCCAGGTTCCTTCCCCCTGCACCGAGGAGACCCCTGTGCCGACGATGAGGTCCCCCACCTGAGCCGGCACGAGCGCGCAGGCAAAACCCGTGGACATGACCAGCGACATCGCCTGGGCCGTCAACACCCCTCCCGCCACTGCACGGGCCGCAACAGGACCGACGCCGGTTTGCATGAGCCAATAGGCGCGATTCCCTCGCTGCCCTATATGGCAGCGGACACCGGCAACGACCTCGACACGATCCGTCGTGAGGGCACGGCGAACGGCCTGAAGTTCCCAACGAGTCGCAGCAAAGATGGCGATGGGATTCACTGCAGATCCTGAGTGGGAGTGGTCCGCGCCAACGGAAGACGTCGGCGGGCGGCTCAACGACCGGCTCGATGACACCGGGACGCGAGGACCTGCTGCCGTACTTCGTCAGCCCGCATCTTCCCGCGCGTCCGCAGATTCCGATACATCGCCAAGGCCCACAAGGGAAAGTACCGACAGTACCAATGGTAGCGTAGATAAAATACTCGAGGGAATCCGGTCCCTGTATGACGGACCTCTTCCCATGAACCATCTTTCATTTGGTGGCGCAGCAGGTATTGGACGCCGCGAGCGACACTGAAGGCGTCGCTCATGCCGGCTGACATGAGTCCCATGATGGCCCAGGCCGTTTGAGAAGGCGTGCTGTCCCCCTTCCCGCTCCATGCAGGGTCGCCGTAAGACAGACAAGATTCACCCCACCCGCCATCGGGATTCTGCTTCGACTCAAGCCAGGTAACCGCGCGGCGAATATAGGGCTGCGAAAGATCCTCCCCAATCGCACGGAGACCGGCGAGGACGGACCAGGTGCCGTAGATATAGTTGACGCCCCACCGACCGTACCAGCTGCCGTCGGCCTCCTGCTCTCGCTTGAGGAACCGGAGGGCCGGTGCCACAGCTGGGTGCGTCTGATCGTAGCCCAACGCCGCAAGCATCTCGAGACAGCGTCCGGTCAAATCGGATGTGCTCGGATCAAGCAAGGCATGGTGATCGGCAAAGGGGATATAATTGAACACGACACGATTGTTGTCCTTGTCGTATGCACCCCACCCGCCATCGGATCCTTGCATGGCGAGCACCCAATTCATTCCCCGCTGGATGGAATCTTGTAACTCGACGGTCTGATCCATCCGGACTTTCGACAGCGCCATCAACACCACCGCCGAGTCATCGACGTCGGGATAGAATTCATTCTCAAACTGGAAGTACCACCCTCCCGGCTCCGCATCGGGAGACGAGATTTTCCAATCTCCCACCGTTTTCGTTTGGCGCGACACCATGTACGCCGCCGCCTTTTGAAGCGATGGGTGGTCCTCCGGCATCCCGGTCTCGCTCAAGGCGTTCATGAGCAACGCCGTGTCCCAAATCGGCGAGTGGCAGGGCTGAAGATGCAGTGCCTCGACGCGCTGATCACCGATCGATACGGTGTCGTACACTTCCAGCGATTCGATTTCGTGGAGCGCCTTCTGAACCAATGGATCATCGACCTGATAGGCGAGGCAGCGAAGGGCGACGATTGAATTTGCCATGG
Organism: Nitrospirota bacterium; assembly: GCA_016219645.1. NCBI lineage: Bacteria > Pseudomonadati > Nitrospirota > Nitrospirota bacterium. Next base: position 177,683 of record JACRLR010000018.1, on the reverse strand, counting down.
CCGGATAAATCGCCCCCGACCCGCCGCTGCCCTTCATGTGCTCCAACATCCAGGTCGTGGCACGATGCAGCGCTTTCTCGCGCAACCACATGAGAGGCACCCGGTCGTAGAGTTTCAGCATCGCGTCCAGCGCGACAAAGAAATTATGCAGGGTGAACCACTTCTGATCTTTGTTGAACGGCGGGAACTTCCAATAGCGGATCTCCTTCCGCGGAATATGATACAACTCCTCAATCCCCTGCTCCCGCGGGATCTGACACACCGGTCGGTGCGCGAAGATGATCAGCAGTGGAGTTAAGACGCAGCGGGACCAATAGGAAATGGCATAGATGTTAAAGTAGAACCCCTTTGGGAGCAGCATCAGCTCAACCGGCATGTGGGGGATGCCTTCCCAGTCATATTGATCGAACTGCGCCAGCGCGATCTTGGTAAACACATTCGCTTGAACCACTCCACCCATGGCCAGAATTCGGTCACGGGCCCGAACCATGAACGGCTCGTCTGCGGAAGTGCCGCTCAACTTCAAGGCAAAATAGGCCTTCACAGAGGCGCTGATCTCGGAAGGCCCTCCGTAGAAAATCGGCCATCCGCCATCGGGCAATTGCATGGCACGGAGATAGTGCACGGCTCGGCGCTCTCGTTCTGGATCGACCCGATCGAGAAACCGCCGCAGCATGAGATACTCAGCTGTCAACGTCGTATCGGCTTCAAGCTCCGCAACCCAGTACCCCTCTGCTGGATGTTGCCTGGATAGAAACCAGGCTTGACTGCGCCGGATCGCGTCGTCGAGCGTATCCACTTGGCTGATCGGGTTGGCCTGGCGACGTGTCGCAGAATCGATGGGTGCAGACAGCACGGACTTGTCCGACACCAGCCGCAACGGCGGAACGTTGGATAACTCGGTCGCCAGCCCGCGCATCTCCGGAACGGAGAGGGAGAGGCTATCGGATAGACGATCGAGGAGTGTTCGAATCAGCTTCATTCTATCGGTCTATTGAAAATTGTAGATGATGAATTGGACCCTTCGCGTGACTCGCTTGGCCCCACAAAGCTCACGCGACGAGCGGCCCGCCCATAGGTCGGGCTCTGTGGGGGTATATAACAGAGCCCCTACTCTGACGTCAAGAAACAGAGGTACGGAAGTCCTCTGAAGTATGGATGTTTTAGCCGACCTGCTCTTTTCAAACTGGCTGCAAATTGCTGAGCCTTACCGAGACAATTTTTGAGATCCCAGGCTCTTCCATGGTGACCCCGAACAGCGAGTCTGCAATGGCCATCGTCTGCTTACTGTGGGTGATGACCATGAACTGTGCGTCCCGGGACAGTTCACGCAATACGCCGGTAAAACGTCCGATGTTCTCTTCATCCAACGGGGCGTCGATTTCGTCCAGAATACAGAACGGCGTCGGTCTGATTAAGAAGCTCGCAAACAGCAACGCCATTGCCGTCAAGGTTTTTTCACCACCCGAGAGCATCGTGATGCTCTTCAATCGTTTGCCCGGTGGTTGCACCACGATATCGACACCCGGTTCCTGCGGGCCGCGCCCTTCTCCTGTCTCGTCCGCCGGCACCTCGACCAGCTGCAGTTCGGCTCGACCACCCGGGAAAAACTTTACGAATACCTCGCTGAACTTCTGTTGGAGCTCGGCAAACGTGCTGGCGAACATGTCTTTCGTCGTACGGTTGATGCGCTGGATGATTTCTTTGAGCGAGCCGATGGAGGTGGAGAGGTCTAGTTCCTGCGTCGTCAGGAATCGATGCCGCTCGTCTAACTCTTGGTGTTCTTGAATGGCTGCCAAATTGATCGGCCCCAAGCGATCCAGCTTCTCGCGAATCTTCTGCAATTGCTCACGGAGCGTTGCCTCATCGACTGCCGGTCGGCCTTCCGGAATCGGCTCTTCCCCAACGGCCAGTCGGTCGGGCGCCAGCTCGACGACCGGCTGATCGAGCAGCGTTGCCGGATCGACCTGGTATGTCCCCAGGAGCGTCGATTCGACAGTCCCCAATTGCACTCGAATTTCCGCCTTCTTGACCTCCACCGCCATGCGGGATTCGCGGAGAGACGAGACCACGCGCCGGATATCTTCCAGCCCGGCCTCGAGCCGCTGCACCTCCGCCATGTCCTGAGCCTGTTGCTCCTGCATCTCGACCAGCCGTGCCTTGCCCTGAGCTGCCGACTCGCCGAATTCGCGACAACGCCCTTCCTGTCGCTCACGTTCAGCCCGGCTCTGCTCAATTGAGGCTGCGAGCCCTTCGACATGGCGCGTCAAGGTCTCAATACGCGCGGTCGCGTCCTGCTGCTCCTGCCGAATCCGTAGGAGGTCCTGATGGCGATGCTCCCTGGTTGTCCGGATGTCCTGCGCCGCCAATTGTGCCTCTGTACATCGCTGCTGAATCCCCTGCATATCTTGATCAATCTGCCGTACCCGTTCGCGCACACGGGTGAGTTCGGCTTCCTGCCCGGCCTTCTCCGCCATCCATTGTGCAAGCTGCGCCTCGCCGGAACGGATTTCTTGATTGAGCCGCTGCGCTTCCGCCAAGCCTCGTTGCGCATCTCCCGTCAATGTATCGATCCGCTGGGTCAGGTCTCCCAGCATATGCTGGAGTCCTGCTTCGTCTTTCCGCAGTGAAAGCTCTTGCATTTCAGCGTCACGCAGCGACTCCGCGAGTTGCCGACTCTGTTCACGCAACTCCTGTCCCTGCTCCAGCAATCGTTCCCGTCGCTGCTTCCCTTCTTCCACAGACCCCGTCAGGGAGACGCCTTGTGCCTCTAAACGAAGTACCTCTCGCCGACGCTGCAGCAGCCCTCCCGTTGCACCAGCCTGCCCACCGGAAATCACCCCTGCTGCATCCAGAACCTCGCCTGCGCGCGTCACGAGGATGGGGCCATCGGGAGCAGCGCTGGGCTGTTGTTCCCATAAGACCGTCGCGTCGTTAAGGGTCTCGACGAACACGACCCGGTCGAAGAGATAATCCCGAGCCGCTTCACGTTGACCCTCCACCCTGATCAGGTCAATCGCACGTCCAACCACACCGGGCTGGCCCTCAATTGTAGGCCACCACTGGTCGGATGCCCTGTCCCGAGCTGCCCAGCGAGGTTGCTGCGGGATAAACGTACCACGACCGAGATCCTTTCCCTTGAGAAACTCAATCGCTTCACAAGCTGCGCCGGGATTGTCGACAAACCACCCCCTGACCCGCTCGCCCAAAATCGCTTCCACCGCCCGGTCCCATCCAGGAGGTACAACCAACCATTCGGCAACTGCATCACGAACCCCGGTACAGGCCTTGAGTGCCGTCGATTCTTCGTCACCGCGCCGCCCATAACCCATGTCCTCTTGGAGCACCCCCTGCAGCGCTCGTAGGTGAGAATCCACTGCGGCCAACTCTTCAGACTGTTGAGATATAAACCGGTCGACTTCTGCCAATTCGCCCGACAGGCGCTCGTTCTCTTCCTCAACTGCTTGCCGTTGCAGACGCAGGCTTGAAACCAATTGCTCGGCGTCATGCGAGGCCTGCCGGAGTGCCTGACGCTTGTCCGTTGCCGTCTCGTGCTGCAGGCGAAAGTCTTCCCGTTCGGAGGCCAACCGACCTTCACGATCCGCTGCCTCTTGAATGCGAGCGGCCAATTGCACCAGAGTCTGCTCAGTATTCGCGGCCAATATCGCCAGATTGAGTACGTCTTGACGCCCTCGTTCCTCTTCGGCCAACACGGCTGATCGTTGGTGCCCCAGCTCTTTCATTTCCCGGTCGAGCGTCGCGAATACCTGCTCCCGCTCCGCACATTCACGCTCGAGCGATGCCAACGCCTCCTCAAGGGTCGCAACCTCGTCCGCGCCTTGCTTCTGCTCCTGGGTCAGGCGCTCGAGTTCCTGTCTGCCTTGACTCTGCTGCTGCGCATAGAGTTCTTCACGATTACGCTCGACTTCTGCGGCCGTCAGCGCCAGCGCCAGTTGCTGTTCAACCTTCGACAGCTCCTCGCGCCGCTGTCCGACCGCCTCGGTTGCCATGGCCATTGCGAGCTTGATTCGCTCGAGTTCCGTATTCACACGCGCCAGCTCTGCGGACTGCCCCGACTCGCGGTCTCCCAACGTCTGCAGTTCCAACTCCACCTCCTCGAGCGTCGCGCGAAGAGCACGGTATTCGTTGGTCAACAACCGGATCTCCAGCACCTTGGCCTCTTGCTGCAACGTCTGATAGGACCGCGCCTGCCGCGCCTGGCGATCGAGGGAATTCAACTGCTTTTTTACCTCTGCAATGATGTCTCGTACCCGCAGAAGATTTTGCTGCGTCGCATCCAACTTGCGCAGCGTTTCGGCCTTCTGTTTTTTGTAACGAACGATGCCGGCAGTTTCTTCAATCAACTCACGCCTATCTTGCGGTGATGCGTTCAGGATTTGATCGATCTGTCCTTGCGCAATGACGGTGTGTCCTTTCGTGCCAGCCCTGGTGTCCAGCAGGATGCTCCGGACATCTTTCAATCGGCAGATGGTCTTATTGATGAGATATTCGCTTTCGCCATTACGGTACAGGCGGCGCGTAATCATGAGTTCTTGGTATTCAGACAGCTGATTCGACAGACCGGACAGGGGGTCCACATGAACCCGATCCAGCCCGCTAATCACAAGGGACACTTCGGCTAGGCCGAGAGGTTTCCGCATTTCGGTTCCGTTAAAGATGACATCTTCCATTTTCTCGCTCCGCAGGGCCTTCGTGCTCTGCTCGCCGAGTACCCAAAGAATGGCATCGACGACATTGCTTTTCCCGCTTCCGTTTGGACCGACAATTGCGGTCACGCCTTCGGGGAATTGGATGCGGGCTTCTGCGAACGACTTAAATCCCGCCATCTCGATGGATTTCAAATACATCGGCGACTCCTTCGATAGCATGTTTCGAGCGGACAAAGCCGGATAGATCGTTGGTTCTGTAGCACAGACGCCAGAGAAAAATCAAAGAAAAATACTGCCTATGGTAGAAAGGAGGGAGAAGACCTACAACATTTAGGGAGGGGCATCAGCGAGAGGTGTGGATGTCTCGCCTAAGCCCCGACTGGCTTTTTGAAAGATTCAATGGCAATGAGTTCCTTCGGAAGAAGAAATTCAACGTCTTCTTCGATGACGGTCAGATCTTGAACCTCTGCGGTCCCAAATGTCTTGAGGTATGTTACGACCTCTTCGACCAGAACTTCTGGCGCTGAAGCGCCGGCAGTAATCCCAACCGCTTGCACGTTCGTCAGCCACGTTGGATCGATGTCCGACGCGGCATCGATCAAGTAGGACGCAATCCCACACTGTTCCCCCAACTCGCGCAGCCGGTTGGAGTTCGAGCTGTTCGGAGAGCCGATGACGAGAATGACGTCGACGAGCTTGGAGAGTTCTTTCACGGCGTTCTGGCGGTTCTGCGTCGCGTAACAGATATCCTCCTGGTGGGGGCCCTTGATATGCGGAAACCGTTGATGGAGCGCGCCGACAATATCCCGACATTCGTCGACGCTCAGCGTCGTTTGCGTGACGTACGACAGGTCGTGGACATTGTCGACATGCAATCTCTCGACATCAGCTACTGAGGAGACCAGATGGAACTTGTCCGGAATCTGTCCGAGTGTCCCGATCACTTCAGGATGGCCTGCATGCCCGATCAGAATAAGGTCATACCCCTGCGTATAGTCGCGGTTGACCTCATTATGCACTTTGATCACCAACGGACAAGTGGCGTCGATCACATGCAACCGCCGCCGATTGGCTTCGTCCCAGACCGACTTGGCTACTCCATGTGCGCTGAAAATCACGACCGAACCTTCCGGCACTTCTGACAACTCTTCCACGAACACGGCGCCCTTGGTGCGGAGGGAGTTCACAACATGCCGGCTATGGACGATTTCATGCCGCACGTAGATCGGCGCGCCATATTTCTTGAGCGAAAGATCGACGATGTCGATTGCCCGGTCGACTCCGGCGCAAAAACCTCGCGGATTGGCGAGATAGATCTTCATAGCTGCCACCTCTCCTTGACTGAGTACAGGCCACCCTCGTGCGCCACATCCTCACTGATCACTGCTGCAACCTTACGTCAGAGCAGCGGGCTCCGTCAACACAATTGGCCCGCACCTCATTCCCCTTTTCAACGAATACGTTCCGGAAGCAGCGAGCAACGTCAGATAACTCCGCTTCCCCGCTTGACAGAGTTATCCTGCCCCCGTAGGCTCAGACCACTAGCTATGTCACCCCCCGCGCACAAGAAAATCCTCATCGTTGAGGATGAGCACGACATTCTCCAGCTGGTCAAACTGTACGTGGAAAAAGAGGGCTTTCGGACCGTATCGGCGACGAGCGGCACGGAAGGCCTCCGACAAGTGAAACAAGAGAAGCCTGACTTGGTCGTTCTCGACCTGATGTTGCCAGGCATCGACGGCCTCGAAGTGTGCAAACGCCTTCGAGCGGCTCCGGAGACCGCACTGCTTCCCATCATCATGCTGACCGCCAAAGCCGAGGAAGCAGACACCGTCGTAGGCCTGGAATTGGGAGCCGACGACTATATCACTAAACCCTTCAGCCCTAAGACTCTGGTCGCCCGCATCAAGGCCCTCTTTCGACGTCTTGAACGGAAACCGGACGGCAGCCTGGCTCACTATCGCTATGGCGATCTCGTCATGGATCTCGCGCGACACGAAGTCACCGTCAAGAAAGTTGAAGTCCCCCTCACTGCAAAAGAGTTCGGCCTGCTCGAACATCTTTTGAGCAATCCCGGTAGAGTCCTGACACGAGACATCCTTCTCAATACCGTCTGGGGATACGATTACTACGGAACGACGAGGACCGTCGACGTCCACATCCGAAGACTCAAGCAGAAACTCCCCTCCCTGAACGAGGCGATTATTTCGGTCAGACATTGCCTTCGTGACGAGGCGAAGGAGATACAACCAGATGCAAGGCCGCAGGCTCGGAAAAACCGGAGGCGTATTCACTGGAATACGTTGAGGATTTTTCAGGGCCGAGAACGACGCAGATGGTTGCAGCTCGTTCGCCGCAGTAGAACTGGCAATGTCGGACAGGCTCCTAGACACAAGAAATGTGCGGACATCTTTCAGCGATTCACGATGAACCGTTAACGAAACACGTCCCTTATGGCACTCTCCATCCGATGGAAGGTCACGATCATAACCCTGTTGGTGCTCGTCTGTGGGCTGCTCATCGCCCGTACCTTGACGCTTCGCTCTCTTGAGCAACAGGAGATCACTCAATCGGGCCGCCTACTGGAGACTCAATCCAGTCTCGTCGCCTATGGGCTGCAGCCGTTTCTGACGCAGCCCGAGTCGTTGTCTTCAACCCACCAATTACAGGCAGTCCTAAGAGATCTCAGCGCGCGAGCCCTCGCGCGCGTGACCGTCATTGCCTCCGATGGGCGGGTATTGGCCGACAGCGCTGTATCGGACAGCAACCTGACTGCGGTGGAGAACCAGCTGGCGCGACCGGAAATCCAGCAAGCCGCTGCCAACGGTCATGGAACGGATCTCCGGACGAATCACACCACCGGTGAACGGACGTTGTATTCGGCTGTCAGCCTGAGTAGTCCAAATCAAGCGATGCCTCCCGTCTTCTTGAGGCTGGGATTGCCGATGGCTGCGCTTGATCGTCAGACGGATAGGCTGCACCGTAACTTGGCCGTCGCTTTCGGAGTTACATTCTTAATCGCCATCACGCTCAGTGTATGGCTCGCTCACGGCATCACGAAACCCTTGTCCGAAATTGCGACCGCTGCACGGCAGCTGGCGAAGGGTGACCATGATGTCCGCATTCGGACCGGATCACAAGATGAAGTCGGCCTTCTAGCCGACGAGCTCAGCCACATGACAGACCAACTCAAAGCCAAGCTTGATGAGCTCTCGGAAGATCGGGCCCAGCTCTTGGCCATGCTGACCTCAATGGTCGAAGGCGTAATGGTCCTGGACAGCCGAGGTCGCGTGCTCCAAATCAATCCTGCGTTGGAACGGATGTTCGACGTCACCAGGATGGAAGTGCGGGGGCACCCCTGCTCGGATGTCTTCCGGCATCCGAAGTTGGATACGTTAGTCTCGACTGTCCTGACGAAACGTATGAACGAAGAAGATGAAATTCTCCTGCATCCGAGCGGCCGCCGCCTCCATATCGAGGCATCGGTCATGGAAAATGAGCGAGAGAATGACGCGTGCGCGGTCCTGGTCTTTCACGACATGACGGAATTACGCCGGCTGGAAATTATCCGGAAAGACTTCGTCGCCAATGTGTCCCACGAACTGCGAACCCCACTCACATCGATCAAGGGGTATATCGAGGCCTTGCTCGATGGTGCCAAAGACGACCCTGAAACCAGCACAAAGTTCCTCAACATTATTCTCAAACAAAGTGACCGGCTGAACCTGATCCTCGAAGATCTCCTCCAGCTGGCAAGGATCGAATCAGGCCAGATCCTGTTCAAGCGGGAGCCACTGCATATCCAGGGCATAGTCGAGCGAACATTGGCCATGATCAAGCCGTTGGCAGACAAGAATGGGCATCGGCTCCTCTCCTACGTGGCGGACGATCTGCCTGCCGTGCTCGGTGACGAAGACCGGCTCACACAGGTCCTGTCCAACTTGCTCGATAACGCGGTCAAATATACTCCTGGGAAAGGGACCATCACCGTTGCCGCTCACCCGGTTTCGGGCGATCCCGCGCAACCCGGGATGGCCACGGCTGTGGAACTGAGCGTGACTGATACCGGCATCGGCATTCCCGATCAAGATCGCCCACGCGTTTTCGAACGATTCTATCGGGTGGATAAGGCCCGTTCGCGTGAACTAGGTGGCACGGGGCTCGGGCTGGCAATTGTCAGGCATATTGTCGAGGGGCTAGGCGGACGGGTGTGGGTCGAAGGGAATGCTCCGACCGGGAGCCGCTTTGTTGTCCGGCTACCGGTCCAACAATAGGCGAGACTAGCGGGAAAAGCGCGAGACGAAGTTCGGACCTCGAACCCTCATCCCTCCTGCACGTCACGCGAGTCGCGCTCCGCTCGCTCGTCTCGCGTATCTCACCATCGAACCAGTCCTGCCGCCCAGGTTACGCCACCGCCAAAACTGCCCAACACAACGATGTCGTGAGGCCGAATTCTTCCCGAACGGACCGCGTGGTCGAGTGCGATCGGCAATGACGCTGACGATGTATTACCGTAGCAGCCGATCACGGAACAGACCCGCTCCGGTGAGATTCCAAGCCGCTTCGTGAGCTGGTCAAGAATCCGCCCGTTGGCTTGATGCACGACCAACTGTGCGATGTCCTGTATATCGACCCCAAACTCCTTCACGATTTCACGGACGGCCTGTTCCAATCGCTTAACCGCCAAGCGAAACAGCGGGGCTCCTCGCATCCGTAGCGTATGGCTCTTCGCGCCGACCGTCCCCGACGTCGTCGGCTGGCGCGAGCCGCCGGCGGGAATCATAATCAGGCCGTGCTGGGTTCCGTCCGCGTGGAGACGGATCCCCCAGAGGCCGGAGCTTAGCTGGCCTGCCTTTGGCTCCCCCCGCAACAGGACCGCACCGGCCCCATCGCCGAACAAGAGAGCCGTATCGCTATCGGCAGGATCGAGAGAACGGGACTTCACTTCCGCCGCCACCACCAAACAGGTCTTGACCTGCCCGCTCCGGATCATTGCATCGGCCATCGAAAGCCCGTAGAGGAAGCCCGAACAGGAAGCCGCCACATCGAATGCCGGTATCGTAGAGCAACCGAGCATTCGTTGAACATGGCAGGCGGTAGAGGGAAAGACCGTATCGGGGGAGGTGGTTGACAGTACAATGGCCCCCAGCTCTTGGACCGGGAGTCCGGCAGCTTCGAGCGCCTGTCTCGCCGCCTCAGCCGCAAGATCTGAAGAGGCTTGAGACAGGCTAGCCCTGCGTCGTTCTTGAATTCCCGTCAAGCGAGTGACGGCCTCCGGGTCAATGCCCAACGAAGCCCCAACCTCGCGATTCGACAGTACTCGCTCAGGCAGGTATGAACCAGTCCCAATAATTCTCGTTCGGATCATAATAACGAATAGCACGGTTCGCGGGAGTGCCGGCGGGATTATAGGACTCAGTGGCAGAGGGGTCAATGGAGGGGAATCCTTGCATTCAGCCGGGGCTCCTGCTACATTTTCACACAGTAATGGCACGCTCGTTCCCTCTCATGACTACTCCAGCACGGATTTCAGTGGCCCTCGGCCTCTGCATGGCAATGTTTTGCCTCACCACCGCCTGCTCCAGCACTCCCAAACCTCAGGCAACAGCAAAGAAGGCCCTGAGCGGCACGGATGAACAGATTTTTCTGGGCGATTCGATCAAGAAGAACTACGACCCCCATGTCATCATGAAGCGAGGGGAAGCGTTCTTCGAGAAAGAGGAGTATGCGGAGGCGATCGTCGAGTATACCCATTTCCTCGATCTCCATCGCACCCATATCCTTGCTCCCTACGCGGAATTCCGAGTCGGAGAGAGTCAGATGAAACTGACCAAGGGGATCCAGCGCGATCCTGGCCCCATTCAGAAAGCTCTCGAATCCTTTGAACGGCTGCGGAAGAATTTTCCGGGAAGCCGGTATGACAGCTCAGCGCTCCAGAAGATACAAGAATGCCACGACCTCTTGGCGCAGACGCATCTTTTCGTGGGGGAATTCTATTATCGACGGGGCTCCTATCTGGCCGCCGCCCATCGTTTCGAACAAATCATGAAACTATACCCTGATAAGTCGGCTGCGCCTGATGCCCTGTACTTTCTGGCACTCAGCTACCACGACCTGGGTGCGGACGATTGGGCAAGCGAAAAGCTCACGTTGCTGGCGGAAAAATATCCCGGCAGCGCCTATTCCAGCGAAGGGAAGAGCCTGCTCGCAAAGATCGGAGGTCCACCCCCCCAAACCTTGCTGGCCAAGGCAGAACCGGCAGCTTCCTCAGCCTCACCGCCTGGCCCCCCATCGGGGAATCAACCGAGCCTTGCCGATGGACTCATCCCCTCTGTCCCAGCTGCATCGTTCCGTCTCCCTTCCGCCACATCATTGAGCCAGGCTTTTGTACAGTGCCGCCTAGGCGCCTGGTGCTAATCAGTAGGATGCTGAAAAAGCCCGCCAGCTTCGTTCTCGGCTTATCGAAATCCTCAACGTACCCCAGAGGGTACGCCTCCGGTTTCGACTCGCCTGCGGCCTTGCCGGACGGCCTTTTTGAGCATCCTATGTGAAGTTCTGCTGTTACCCTAGTTGTGATGGTAATTCAATTTCCACCGTGTCACAAGAGTTTTTCCACCGCCTGCTAGAGCCGTTTCGAAGCTAGCAGCATTCAGCAGCCAGCAAGCACTCACGCCGAAACAACTTCTTTGTTATCTCTTCAGGCCGAAAGCTGATCACTGAAATTTATTGGTGGACTCAACGCAGCTGCAGCGCTTCGAGCAGGAGCTCACTCGTGGAGGACTTTATGATTCCCTTGGCTCGCCGGATGAAGGACTGGTAGGTTTCCTTCCCCTGTAGCACTTCGCAGTATACTTGAACGACCGCTTGGTAGGGATTCAACAACCGGTGACAGAGGCGCGGGAACGTATAGACAATGTCGGCGAGACGCGAAGCAATTCGAAACTCAGAATACAATTGCTCCCTGACCGCCAACTCATAGTCCCATAAACTTTTGCTTCGATCGCGCCGTTGATTGAGGACAGCCATCGCGGCCATCTTGCCTGATCGAACGGCGTAATAGATACCCTCGCCAAATAATGGATCGACAAGGTGCCCGGCATCGCCGACCAACATCGCTTGACCATTCACAAGGTCGTCCGGCCCCGGTTCCGAACTCAGTTCAGTCCTACTAAACAGGGGCAGTGGATGGCCGACCGGCTTGGGCACTTCCAAACCCGCCAAGCCTTTTTCCCCCCACACGAATCGGTCGAATGTTTTCTTGAGGCTCGCCGGTTTGCTCTGAAACTCCCCCACACCAACAGACAACCGCCCCTGCTTGGGAAAGATCCAGGCATATCCCATCGAGCAGGCGCCGATGTCGATCACGGCTTTTCCTACGTCCGGATATTGTGCCCCCTGTCCAATTTCAATCTCGCTTTCTAATGTCGCGATGCAACGTTGTCGCCGGTCGGGGAAGAGATGCTTCGCGACTTGGCTATTCGCGCCGTCGGCGCCGATCAATACCTTCGCATGATAGCATCCACGATCGGTGGTCATCTCAACACCATCCGGCAGGTGACGGAATGACTGCGATTGCTCCCCTTCATGAATCTCCGTACCAACGTATCGTGCCTGTTGAACCAGATGATGATCGAACCGATCACGCATGACCATATAGGCGATCGGACTGGGCGATTCGATCGTGATGGATTTCTCACCCCGGTACAAAAACTGAAATCCGAAGATGGTCTCTTCGACAACGGACTTGAACCCTGGATCGAGAAGTTGCTCGATCCGGACCGACAAGCCCCCGCCGCAGACCTTGTAGCGAGGATGTGGTTGTTTATCGATGGCGAGAACCGACAGGCCGGCACGGCTCAGTTCATAGGCGGCGGTCGCGCCGGCCGGCCCCATGCCCACCACCAAGACATCGTACGCTTTTACGTCAGGCGGAGCGGGCATAGGAGAAAGACGCTTTAGTCCTGAGTTGTAAATTAGGCCCGAAAGATGGAGTGAAATGTTTCTAGCTCAGAACTCACACCTGGGGCAGTGCCGCCCTGCGTCACTGCCCCAGGTACCAGCCGATACCATACCGCTCCAAAAACCCCGTAATCATGGTAAGGCTATTGGCGTAAATCATGACGCCCACGGCGATCAGCAACACCCCGCTGACTGTGGAGACTCCCCATAAGTACAGACGCGCTTTCTTGAAATAACTGAGGAATCGATCCACTCCCAAAGCCGTGAGAAACAAGGGCAACCCCAATCCCAACGAATAGCTCATGAGCAACAGCACGCCGTTCAACATCGAGTCGGTGGTGCTGGCATACAACAAGATGGTCCCGAGCACCGGCCCGACGCAAGGGGTCCAGCCAGCTGCAAACGCCACGCCAATCAAGAACGATCCCACATAGCCGACCGGCCTGCTTCTGAATTGAAATCGATGCTCCATCTTGAGAAAGTTGATATTCAAGATCCCCAGTAAGTAGAGGCCAAAGATGACGATCAGTACCCCACCGATCCGTCTGATGTAATCCTGATAGGTAATAAACACCTGTCCGATGAAGCTGGCCGACGCCCCGAAGGACACGAATACGGCTGAGAATCCGCCGATAAACAATAGGGCATTGACCACGATGGCTTTCTTGAACTTCGACCGCACAGTCGAGTCGGTCAGCTGTTCGATGGACAGCCCGGTGATATACGAAATATAGGAAGGAACCAGCGGCAGCACGCAGGGCGAAACGAACGATAGCAACCCGGCCGAAAAGGCTGCCACAAGAGAAATATTCGTGATCGATTGCGACATGGGCTAGGATTTCATCAACATCTGTATAAGCTGCTGCGCTTCAGGAGCTTCCCAATCACGCGCGCCGAAGACCTGGTGGCGGATAATCCCCTGTCGATCGATCAGGAAGGTCATCGGAAGGCTTCGTGCGCCATAGGTCAATCCTACACGGTAGTCAGGGTCATGGAGAATGGGAAACGTCAAACGGTTCTCTTGCTGAAACGGTCTGGTGATCGCCGCACCCTGTGCGTCAGTGGATACAGCGAGAATCTCAAAATCCTTCCGTTGAAACATCCGATAGAGCTGTTCCATCGCCGGCATCTCTACCCGGCAGGGGCCGCACCAGGTGGCCCAAAAATTCAGCAGCACCACTTTGCCACGCAAATCCGAAAGTGTGATCAGATGACCGTTCAAATCCCGCAGCTGGAAGTTCGGCGCCGGCTCACCCAGCTTGACGAAGGCGCGGTCGGCAACCGGCAGAGCATCCGACGCCGCGGCACTACCCATGCCTGAGCCTGCAACCATCAAAAACATTGCCATTCCGGCAATTGCCAGCCTCATCATCCCTTCCTCGCTCCGCGATTCGATCGCTGAGCCACGATCGCCTCTCCCCCTCTTCGCATCACAAAGATGACCCCTCGAACCTTCGAACAGAGGGCCGTGGTGTGAGAAACTTTTGTAGGGGGAAGGCGATAGTCGATCCCACGGGGACTGGGAACATCTGGGTCAGTGCAAGCTAATGCAGGCATCTTACAAGTGGCCCAAAACAACTGTCAAGGAACCGGAGGAATCGGCAATAGACAATGGAGGACCTATTCATATACTATCGCACGGATTCGGCCTTTTGTCCGCTTACCGATCACCTGAACCCAGAGGGGCCAATGCGACATAACTATCTGTTTACATCTGAATCTGTCACAGAAGGACATCCGGATAAAATCGCCGACCAGATCTCCGACGGAATCCTCGACGCAATCATTGCCAAAGACAAGTATTCCCGGGTGGCCTGCGAGACGATTCTCACCACCGGAATCGCCTTCGTGGCAGGTGAAATCTCCACCAAAGCCTACGTCGAGATTCCCGATATCATTCGTGAGGTCATCAAAGATGTCGGCTATTGCGACGCCGCCTGGGGATTCGACTACCACACCTGTTCCGTCCTGACCGCGATTCACCAGCAGTCAGGCGATATCTCCATGGGCGTGGATTCCGGCGGCGCCGGCGACCAGGGGTTGATGTTCGGCTATGCCACCAATGAAACGACTGAGCTCATGCCGATGCCGATCGTGCTCGCACATCGACTCACCAGGCGGCTGGCAGAAGTCCGGAAAAAGAACATCCTGCCCTGGGTCCGTCCCGATGGAAAATCCCAAGTGACCGTGGAGTACAAGGACAGCAAACCGGTGCGGATCGACACGATCGTTGTCTCGACGCAGCATAGCCCCGACGTGACGAACAAGCAGATCGAACGCGACATCATGGAGAAGGTCATCAAGCCCGTGATGCCGAAAGGGCTCTACGACCCAACGAGTGTGAAACACCACATCAATCCCACCGGCCGCTTCGTGGTCGGCGGTCCGATGGGGGACACAGGGTTGACAGGCCGCAAGATCATCGTCGATACCTATGGAGGCCACGGCAGCCATGGAGGCGGCGCGTTCTCCGGCAAGGATCCGACAAAGGTGGACCGGTCGGCGTCGTACATGGCCCGCTACATCGCAAAGAACATCGTCGCCGCCGGGTTAGCGCAAAAATGTGAAGTCCAGCTCGCCTATGCGATCGGCGTGGCAGATCCCGTTTCAGTGCTGGTCGATACAAAAGGAACGGAGAAGGTGGCGGTCGAGACTCTGGATAAGCTCGTGCGGAAACACTTCCCCATGACCCCGCGCGGCATCATCGACTACCTCAAGCTCCGCCGGCCGATCTTCAGAAAGACCGCCTCCTACGGGCACTTTGGCCGGAACGAACCGGAGTTTACCTGGGAAAAGACCGATAAGGCTAAACTCTTGCGGAAAGACGCAGGGCTGTAATCACTACTGTGTGCGAACTAGCCGAAGGGGGGCGGTGGATGAACCGTCCCCCTTTTTCTAATACCCCTTACCCCTTACGCCTAACGTTTCACGCCTAACGAGGAGGATTTGTGGAATACGATGTGAAGGATATCAAGCTGGCAGACCAGGGCAAACTCAAGATCGAATGGGCCGAAGCCACCATGCCGGTGCTGCGGCTGATCAAGAAACGGTTTCAGCGAGAGAAGCCCTTTGCAGGGCTCCGCGTCACGGCCTGCCTCCATGTCACGACCGAAACAGCCAATCTGATGAAGACCCTCCAGGCAGGCGGAGCCGATGTCCGGCTCTGCGCCTCCAACCCGCTGAGCACACAGGATGAGATCGCGGCGGCGCTCGTCAAACATGACAACATCCCAACCTTCGCGATCAAGGGCGAAGACAGCAAGACCTACTATCAGCACATCCAGTCGGCGATCGGTCACAAGCCGCAGATCACGATGGATGACGGGGCCGATGTCGTGTCGCTGATCCATTCCAAGCGGAAAGATCTGCTCAAACACGTGATCGGCGGCACGGAAGAGACGACCACCGGCGTGATCCGGCTTCGCAGCATGGCTGAAAAGAAGGTGCTGAAGTTCCCGGTGATCTCCGTCAACGACGCCGACACCAAGCACCTGTTCGACAATCGTTACGGGACTGGCCAGAGCACGATCGACGGCATCATCCGTGCGACGAACCGCCTGGTCTGCGGTACCAGCTTCGTGGTCGCAGGTTATGGCTGGTGCGGGCGTGGAATTGCCATGCGCGCCAAGGGCATGGGGGCCGACGTCATCGTCACCGAGATCGATCCGGTCAAGGCCATTGAAGCGGTGATGGATGGGTTCCGCGTCATGCCGATGGAACAGGCCGCGCTCATCGGAGATTTCTTCGTCACGGTCACCGGCAACCTCAAGGTTATCCGCGGTGAGCATTTTGCCGTGATGAAAGAGGGGGCTATCGTCTGTAACTCAGGGCACTTTAACGTCGAGCTGGATATTCCCGCCTTGGAGAAACTGAGCCGCAGGAAGCGCCTTATCAGGCCTGGTGTCGAACAATTCACATTGAAAAACGGTCGGCGTGTTAGTCTGCTCGGTGAGGGACGGTTGGTTAATCTCGCTACCGCGGAGGGCCATCCCTCCAGCGTCATGGACATGAGCTTCGCCAACCAGGCGCTCGGAGCGGAGTATCTGGTGAGGAATTACAAGAAGCTGGAGAAGAAGGTCTATCCGGTCCCGCCGGTGATCGACAAGGAAATCGCGAGGCTCAAGCTTGCCGGCATGGGGATGAAGATTGATCAGCTGACGAAGGAGCAGGTGAAGTATCTGGCGTCGTGGGAGATGGGCACATAGCGGCGGGCCTGAGGCTCGCTGTCGCTCCCTGGCTCCCGGAATTGATCCTTCCGGCCTCCGGCGACGCGAACCTTCTGGAATTCCTTCAGCTGCGGTCGCTTCGGCGACCGCAGTCCTTCAGTCAGTTCCAGCTTTCACATCGCCCGAGGCTCGGTGGGTCCCCATTCCTCCGCCAAGGTCGCTCCAGAGAGCCTCAGGCCCACCTGGGGAAGAACATAGTGACGCGCCTACCTCACCTGGAGAGAACGAGAATAAACGGAGAGGCCACCTACTCAGGTAGCCTCTTGGCTCCTTTTCAACCTTCTTGTCTAGGCTGGAATTGTGGCCTCTATCCGGCGTTTGAGCCTTTCAGACAAGTCCAGTTCGTTCCTTCAGTCAATGTGATTGTACTGCCTGGTGTCAAAGTGAGTGTTCGCTAGTTCATCTTCTCGACATGTCCAGATGACAGGAATCCCTAAGCCAAGTGCGTAACCAGCTTCAAAATAGACACCTGCCCGATGACCAGTAAAATCAGCTACCATGAAGCGGCTCTTTCTGATTTCTGCAACGATAGAGTCACAGATTTTCTCATTATGCTCCTTAAGGTCAATGCGGATTGCTTTGTAGCCAGCAGCCTCAATGGCCTTCTTAATCCCAGTTCGATAAGCCGAATCAAGGCTCACCTCGAAAGACATCGCCACGAATACTTGTTTAGAGCCCTCACCTGGTTTGTTGCTCTCTAGTTCTGCTATTCGGTTCCAACCCTTAGCTGTGAGCATCACCAACGGAGTAACCGGACCTCCCTGGCTGATTATCCAACCCGCTTGTTCCAGAGTCCCCAAAATGAATTGAAATGCCTGCTGGTTCTCTGCAAAAAGAACCGAATAATCACTGTGTGCAAACAAGGGAACCTCTGCACCGGGGTGCGACGATAATTTGTGTAGATTCTTCAATGCATAATCAAGACGATCGGACACGCTAGAGGGGAACCAGTTGTTCACAATCTCGTCAATTGAAGTGACCGGAATGTTAGTCGAAATGGGCTCCATCGGCTTGCTTACTAATGTGATCATTATGTCCTGTCTTATATGGCGCTGCCTCAAGAAGGCAGAGAGCTTTGCTTTATCTTTAGTGAACATAGTGCCCAGATCCATCAAGGCCTGTCTGCTCAAACCATATTCACCACAAACCGGGCATTCATAGATCGTTACATCCCGATTGCCCATGGACTTAGCAAGCACGCTCACTCGCCCGCAAATTTTGCAGCTTACCTCATTACTCATTTTCCCATCGCTCCTACTCAAGTTGTAGCTTCTACTTACCAGCTGCATAGAAGGAAAACTGGTCAATCCTAACATCGCGGCAACGCGATGTCATTTTAGGGGCCCCACAGAAATCAGAACTCAAGGAGCCGGTGCCTGGCCCTTCCCTACTCACTCGCGGCATCTACATCTCATCCTCTTGAATTTGACCTCGAGAGATCAAGCAAGTTATTCTCCCGCGATGCCAAGACAAGAACAGAACCGCCAACGGCCAAGCAAGCGTTATGGTGCGGCTGAACTCTTTGGCCGTTCGTTGATTGGCATCTCTCCAAAAGAATTACGAACTCTGTCATCCACTGAAAACAGAAACATTAATTGTCCATTCAAACCTGATCACGCCACATGCCATAAGAAAGGAGGCGTGTGCTCGCTGGCCATTTACGAGAGAGGAGTGGATGGAAACGTTGCCGCTTCAAATTCTCCGGTCACAACATGCCCAAGTCGCTTCCTTGAAGGAAGTGTGGTGTTTAGGTGGGTGAGTAAGACTTTGCTCGAAACGCCTGAGGCAAAAATCGTCAATGAAGTTTCGTTTCTCATGTCAAATCAAGATCAGGAATCGGAGGAGGATGAAGTTGGTCGAATTGACAGTGTCTTAGTGCATCAAAATAACAATCGTCTCAACTGGTGTGCGCTTGAAATGCAGGCTGTTTATTTCTCTGGCGGAAAAATGGAAGATGATTTTGCACTCATGCGGAGGTGGACGGACCCAGGCCTTCCTTTCCCTACGAAGCAGCGACGGCCAGATTTCCGTTCCTCTGGTCCCAAACGACTAATGCCTCAGCTCCAGATTAAAGTCCCTACACTTCGCAGATGGGGAAAGAAAATGGCGGTGGTAGTTGATCGTGCGTTCTGGAAATCTTTGGGAGAGATGAGGCGTACACCACACATTTCGAATGCTGACATCGTATGGTTCGTAGTCGATTACGAGGGGCCGACAAAGGGCCGTTACAAACTTAAACCACGTGAAGCAGTTCTCACCACTTTGGAGCACGCGGTCGAAGGTCTCACTGGGGGAATACCAGTGTCACTTGAGCAGTTCGAGCTCGCGATCCGGGAGAAGCTTGAGCGAGGCGAAGCCAGGTGAGATCCTTCCCTACTAGGAGTTCGGTCATCCTGGCATGATGGGTATTCTTCATAGCAACTGCTTGCGTTTCAAATCCGAACTCAACAGCTAGATCAGAAATCTCCACAGTACTGTCATAGGTAAGCAGCACACTTCCCTCAACTCGCCTAAGCAAGTTAAACAAGGTCCGTTGATCAACCTGCCAGTGAGAGTAGAGGCGACGTGCAGCAACGGTATATGGTGGATCGACGAAGAAAGCGGCATTCTTTTCACGCGCATAGGACTGGATGACTTCTATCCCATCCCCCTCTATAAAACTAAATCGCTCTCTCATCTCGGCAATTGTGCGAATCCGTTCCGCAAGCGTTTGAGGGTACCAACGAGAAGACAGACCGCGTCCGTTTTCTCCATTTTTCACCAGTCCAGCCCCAGCTGCCATAATCCCTCCTCGCTGGACACGATTTCTGATGATAGTGGCAAAAGCACGCTCACGAGGGTTTCTGGGCGTTTTACGGAGAACGGTCAACACATTCGCCTTAGTAAGTGAAAACTCTTCGATTCTCTGGGCCAGCCACTCAGCTTGCCCACTGAGAATTACCTTCCAGACAGCGGCAACATCTGCATCTTTTTCTACTAGGATTACATGATCGGCCAAGCGCTCGATACCAGCGGTTAGTCCGATTATTCCACCACCGGCAAATGGTTCAATGAGCAATTGTGGCCTAGGCCGTAGGCTACTAAGCCAGCTGCGCACGTAAGGGACCAACCAAGTCTTTCCTCCTGGATAGCGAAATGGAGATCGGTGAGGAACAGCGGCGACATTGATCGGTTGATTAAGCTCAACATGTGCCGCGGTTCGATAAATGGCCTCAGGGTCTTTTGCGATATCCGCATGAGTATCGAGCTCACGAGCGTATTCGATGACACGGTTCGCAAGAATCTGCGGTACTCGGACTACGGTCGTCTTCCCGCTAAGCCACTTCCCAGAAAAAGTTGTGGACGATCTTCCCATGGCAGTCTTGTAACGCGGGAGTAGATGCTAAGTCAATCCCTCGTAACAAGGGATCGACGATCGAGGAACCAATAACGATGACATTCTGCTTTATTACGGAGGAATAGGGACATTCTGAATTTCCTGTTACCGAGGTGGGGGGAGGGCGAGCAGGCGCGAGGGCCAACCGAGGCTTGGCCAGGAAGGAAGGCGGAAACTGACCGAGTCTGCGAGGGTCGCGCCGAGAGGTGCCGGAGCACTTGCCGGCCTCCACCAGCTCGGCATTTCACTGCCTCGTCACTCAGAATACTCAAATTGGTTATTCGTTACGGACAGGCCGGACCATTCCGCCTACCGATAGACGTCTTTGCGGTGTTCGATGGAGAGCACGTCCAACCACTCAGAGCCGATACGGCGGTAGAGAATGCGATAGGGCCAGACCCGGTAGGACCAAACCTTGTCCTTTTGAAAATGGCCTTTCAGCGGTTTGCCGTCGAGAGGATGATCGGCGAGGTGGCGGAGGGCCTCTTTCACTCGTTCTCGCGTGGGGTCGTCATAATCCTTGAGGTCTTTGAGAGCTTGCGGGGTGAGACGTACTTGCCTCACTGCTCCTCACCGAAAGCACTTTTGAAGGAGTGAAATTTCCCAGCTTTGGCCTCTTTCAGTCCCTGCTTGAGGGATTTGACCGCCTTCGGGTTGGACAACAGTTCCAATGTCTCCACCCAACTTTCGAATTCGTCGGCTCCCATCACCACCGCCTCCGGCCGTCCATTCTTCGTCACCACAATCCGTTCTGAAAGCCGTCCCGCTCTGTCGACGATGTCCGAGAATTGGCTCCGCGCTTCTTTTAACGAAAGTGTCTTAGTCATGCCGATCTCCTTGCGTGTAAAGAGTGTACAGAATTATGCCCCCTTTGGCAATCCGTGCTTGGAAGTCTGAGAATAGGGGAGTTCTGAATTTCCTGTTTGAGGAGAGGAAATAGGATCTGACATGGTGACCAGTGACTTACGGCATGCACCTACGGAGTCTTGGCGCACCGGAACCCGAAATCGCTGTCCCGGCTAGACGGAGGGAGGCTGAACCGGTAGGTGGATTTTAAGTACCCCAGATTGGCGTACCATGAACCACCCCGCAACACTTTTGTCGCGCCCTGTTCCGGGCCATTCGGGTTCTGCGACGGACTCTTCTCGTAATAGTCTTTGTCATACCAGTTGCTCACCCATTCCCAGACATTCCCGGCCAAATCGTGTATCCCATAGAGACTCTGGCCTGCTTCAAACGATCCCACCGGCGCCAACGCCGCATGATCGTCCCAGGCCTCTTTCCCATAGTTCGCGCGGAGCCGATCCAACGGCTCGTTGCCCCAGGGATACATCCGCCCATCAGTTCCCCGCGCCGCCTTCTCCCATTCCGCTTCCGTCGGCAGCCGTTTCCCAGCCCACCGGCAGTAGGAATTCGCATCCCACCAATTGACGTTGACGACTGGTCGATTCTGATGGGGTGGCTGATTCATCACGTTCCAGTCTGGCGGCGCAGCTAAACTCGTGGCCTCCAAAAACTTCGTATACTGCCCCACGGTCACTTCGTACTTGTCCATGTAAAAGGTATCAAGGGTAACCCGATGCAAAGGCTGTTCATGGGCAAAGCTTGTATTGCTCCCCATGGTAAACTCCCCCCTTGGAACCAGCATCATCGGTGCCCCGTCTTTGCCTGTGATTTCCGGTAATGGTGTCTGCGGCGGCCCTGCGACGCAAGCGACCAACGTCACAGCCATCAGCAACCAGAGAACAGACAGCCAAGCCTGACCCTTCTGCCTCACCCCCATACCTCTGCACCTTTCCGTTAGGCGATCGGTTTACCCATGGTAACCTTGCTTGCTGTTATCCTCAATCGTTCGAAGAAATGGGGTCCGTTCCCTCTCCATGGTATGGGCGGGCAGTCTCTCAGAGGCTCGACCCCACCCCACATACTTGTGGCCACCGCTGTATCAGGATGCCTACAGAGCTGAACCTACGAATGGGGAATTGCACGAAAGGAATGCGTCCTGAGAAGCTCAGCACAGGAGTGTTCGCCGGAAAAGGAACATGCTCAGATCCGTTTGATTTATTGCGCATTTGTACCAGGGGTGGATTGCACTCACGATGCTGCATGTTGGCCGTAGAGATTCCGTTGCAGCCCACAGACTGAGCAGTATGATATTTGCTCAGACTGCGGGGGATAGTCCTGATCTGGCTCGCTCATTCTAGAATGTTGAGTCATGGGTGGTCTGAAGACAGATGGGCTCCAAACGTATCAAGAAAGCAGGGGGCTAATAATATGAAGAGGTTCGGGAGTTGTTCTAACCAGCTGGTCTGGTCCCTGGGATTAGTAGTCACGCTGTTGCTCGCCGGATGCGGTAGTAGCGGTAACGACGGCGGTAGCCCACAAGCCGGTGTGCTCGGTGTGTCGTTGACCGATGCACCAGCCTGCGGCTTCGAAGAAGTGAATGTCACTGTCAGCAAGGTCCGCGTGCATCAGAGCAACTCGGCAGATGACAAGGCCGCCGGCTGGACCGATATCACTCTCAACCCCGTGCGTACAATCAACCTGCTCAACCTCAATGATCCAACGCAACACAATCTCGCGCTTGACAGTCTTGGCGAGACGCCGTTAGCGGCAGGCCATTACACGCAAGTGCGTCTGGTCTTGGTCGACAACAATGGTAATTCACCCACTGCCAATTGGGTTGTCCTGGAAGGTCAAGATCCTGGAATCATTGGCAATAGGATTCCGCTCGTAACGCCCAGTGCCGTCCAAAGCGGAATCAAGTTGATCCATCAGTTCGACGTGGGGTCCGGACAGCGGGTCGATCTGGTGCTGGACTTTGATGCCTGCCGCTCTATTGTGCGGACCGGCAACGGTAAGTACCTACTCAAACCTGTGATTAAGGTCGTCCCATTTGTCTTGAACGGCATAGACGGCTTCGTCGATACAAGCCTGCTTGGCAACAATGTCGTCGTGTCGGCCCAGGTGAACGGTGAAATCGTTCGCGCGACAGTGCCGAACACAAACCCAGCCCCCAACCCCAATAGAGGGAAATTTTTCCTGGCCCGCCTTACTCCAGGGGTAACCTACGATGTTGTGATCACCGCAGACAGCCATGCGACAGCAGTGATTACCGAAGTCCCGGTTCCGACCAATACCAGCATTACCACGGTCAGCACCAACGATACCCCTACTTCGCCAATTGCCTTGAGCTCCTCCGCGACCCATAGCATCAGCGGCACAGTAACATTGAGCCCACCCACTGACGAACCAACCGTCTTTGTTGCAGCGAAGCAAACACTCGACAGCGGGCCAACCGTGACCGTGAAATCGCTGCCTGCCACCCTCTTAACCGTCAATCCATTAGATCCGACCGGCGATTTCGGCTACAACTTGACCCTGCCCATCGGCACGCCTTCGCTCGGCTTGTACAGCACAAGCCTCCCAATCGTGTTTACCCCGCAATCTGCAGCGGTTGGAGTTCACTATACGATCCAGGCCGCTGCGGCTGCTTACCAACCTCAGTCGATCAACATCCCGGACGTTTCCACGGTGAGTACACCCCAGGATTTTACCTTGACCTTGGTGCCGTAAGGGGATGACGTAAAAGCAGGGGAGAGACAGGAACATTCTCAATTTCCTGATGTTGCAGGTGGTGGGGCCTGGTAGGAGCGGAGGTCACCGGAGGCGCGGGGACCCACCGAGGCTTGGCCAGGAAGGAAGACGGAAACTGACCGAGTCTAGCCCGCATTGTTCATGACGGTTCGTCGCGAAATCGCTGAGCCGCGTCGCGAGACCGGCGCGCGGAGTCCCGAGGACTCGATGCGTACTCGTGCAGTACGGTGAGCGTCCGAGGGGCGAGCCCACCGGCCGAAGGCTCGTCGTAGCAGCAGATCGGCGATTGCAGCAGAAGCGCTCATGAATAATGCGGGCGAGGAGGGAATTTCCGAAGGCGTTCCGCCTGGCCGAGCCCGGGAGGGGCGCGCCGGGAGGTGCCGGAGCACCTGCCAGGCCCCACCACCTCAGCATTTCAGCAAGAAAACGGGGTCATTCTGAATGTCCTACCTGCAACGGGGTGGGTCGGGAGTGACTGCATCCTGAAAACGCGATCGGATCGTGAGTTATGGGAGCAGATTGTGATACGCTGTCCGGCGCACTAAAGAGATTGACAATGAACTGGCGATCTAGCCACTGAGCCTCTGACAGGGAATCATTGAGCTATACATAGCGCGGCACCCAAATAGCGACAGGAGGATCCCATGGCGACCATTGAAAAATCCATTGAAGTCAACGTGCCGCGGTCTGCCGCTTACAATCAATGGACAAGCTTTGATGAATATCCCCGGTTCATGGAAGGGGTGAAAGACGTCGACCGGGCAGTGGATGGCTCATGTTATCACTGGAAAGCAAAGGTCCCAGGCCAGGCCCCGGAGTGGGATGCGGTGATCACAGAACGGACGGAGCACCAGCGGCTCGGGATGAGCTATCGAAGCGGCGCCATCAAAGGATGGGTCGCGACATTTCATGAAGTTTCGAAGGACTGGTCAAGGGTCACGCTGCAAGTCGAGTATGATCCTCAGGGTTTCGTGGAAAATGGAGGAGATGGGTCGGAAGTGATGTCTTCGCGCGTCCAGGGAGACCTCGAGCGATTCAAATTATTCATCGAAAACCGTGGTAACAAGTCACCCTTTGCTGATTGGCAAGCGATGTAATCCTGGGTGCACGTTTAGACGAATGACCCGCTCACAATCTTACTCCCTGCTCTCGCACATCGCGGGAAGAGGCTGGACCCACTTCATTCATACAGGATTCAGAAATCCCGCCAATGCCTCCTGCTCCGACCTCCAAGGTGTAGACGGTCTCGACAGCATCTGAAACTCCCGCCCGGAAACCGTCACGCCCCCCCATGTGGGGAGGGTTCCTCCTCCTCCGGGGAATTGCCCCACCATCAGTTCTGTCGCTTAATACAGCATGTTGGTAAGTGTTACTACTGGCCACTTTATTTGGTCCCCTCTTGCGTTGTTCAGTGGGAAAATTGTGTGGTGCGTCTGCCACTCGCCTAAACTCCTTCCTAGATTACCCTTCCCCCCTAGAAACCCGCCTCGCTTAAGAGCATTCTGATGTTGAGGGCAACCATTCAAGCGGGCGGACATCAAAGTCTCCACCAACGGAAGCACGAGACCGCACGGCTGCCCATGGTAGCGGGACTTGTCTCCTTGATTCTCACAAATCTCCTGGCCTGTTCGGGGGGAGGTTCTTCTAGCTCTTCTCATGATCCGGCGCTGGCCTCAACTTGTAGTTCCCCAACCGTTAGTGGCTCGCCCTTGGCGAATACACTCAACTCTGCGCGGGCCAACCATACTGCCACGCTGCTGTCGAATGGCACCGTACTGGTTACCGGAGGGTCTGGGAACGCCACGCCCCTCACTTCCGCCGAGCTCTACAATCCGACGACAGGACAATGGGCCGCCACTGACAACCTGACCGTCGCGCGGGCCAGCCACACTGCTACCCTGCTGCCGAACGGTTCGGTGTTGGTTACGGGAGGCTCCGGGAGCACCGGGCTCCTTACCTCCGCCGAGCTCTACAATCCGACGACAGGGCAATGGACCGCCACCGGTAACCTGACTGTCGCCAGGACCGGCCATACTGCCACTCTGTTGCCGAACGGCACGGTGTTGGTTACGGGAGGCTCTGAGAGCGCCGCGCTCCTCACCTCCGCCGAGCTCTACAATCCAGCGACAGGGCAATGGACCGCCACAGGCGACCTGACCAGCGCGCGGACTGGCCATACTGCCACGCTGCTGTCGAATGGCACTGTACTGGTTACGGGAGGGTCTGGGAGCGCCGGGCTGCTCACGTCTACCGAACTCTACAATCCAGCGACGGGGCAATGGACCACCACGGGCGACATCACTATTGCCCGGACCGGGCATACTGCCACGCCTCTGCTGACACCACTACCCAATGGAACCGTACTGGTCGTAGGAGGGCACGGGAGCACCGGGCTGCTCACCTCCGCCGAACTCTACAACCCGACGACAGGGCAATGGACCGTCACCGGCGACCTGACTGTCGCCCGGACCGGGCATGCCGCCACGTTGCTGCCGACGCCACTGCCAAATGGAACGGTTTGGATCGCAGGGGGCCACGGAAGCACAGGGCCACTCACGTCCGCCGAACTCTATAATCCGACGACGGGACAATGGACCACCGCAGGAGACCTGACTGTCGCACGGACCAGCCATACTGCCACATTACTGCCGGATGGGACCGTTCTTGCGGCAGGGGGACGCGGAAGCACAGGGGCACTCACGTCCGCCGAAATCATGACACCTTCAAATGGGATCCAGGTCAGGCTAACCTGGAACTCAGCCACAGATCCTTCAGTGAAGGGATACAAAGTGTACTATGGAGCGGCGCCGAACTCCTATCAGCAGGCAACCGATGTGGGTCTGAGCACCAATTATTCGTTTTCGACCCTCAAGAGTGGGACGACCTATTATTTCTCGGTGACTGCCTATAACTCCGTGGCAGAAGGCTGCTCCTCAAGTGAAGTGAGTAAGACCATCCTCTAACTCACTTAATCACCCGCAGGAACTGACCCCCCGACGGTGGCGGGAAGAGGCGTGAAACATCCCACTTCCACTCTCACACGCCACAATCTGCAACCTGAAACGTCCCTGCGAGATACGCTTCACGATTGACGCTTCACGGATATTGGAAGCACCGCAATGATTCGCAGCGGGCCGCCGGTTCCGCGGGCAATTTTCATCGGCAGTGCGATCACGTCGAATCCCTGATCAGGAAGATTTCGTAGATCGCTCAGATTCTCGAACACCGGCACGTTCTGCGAGAGGAGCGTGACGTGGGTTTCAAACTTTGTGGACTGGCCATAGTCGATCGAGGCTGTGTCGATTCCCACTGCTTTGACCTGCCGTTCACGCACAAGCCAGGCTGCCGCTTCGGGATGCAGGCCAGGGAAATGAAGCGCCCTGACGCCTTCGGGCCCTCTCAGTTCTGTTCCGAGATACTGTTGCCGGGACGGCCAGTATCGGGCATAGCCCGTATCGACCAGCACGATTGCGCGAGTCGGTATCAGCCCATGTACTGCCTCCCACCGTTCAATATCCTGAATGGTCACGAGATAATCCCGATCACCGGCACATTGGGCTGTGACGTCAATTTTGACAGCGGTTCCAACCAAGCGTTCGATCGGCACCTGGTCCAGCGTCTGCCCACCCTTGGAGAAGTGAATGGGCGCATCGATATGGGTGCCTCCATGTTCGGCCATTTCCAATCGATTCGAAGCATAGTAGTACCCTCCCGCTGTTTCCCCCGCCTGCTGAAGGACAAGCTGGAAGTCCTGTTCAGTCGGCCAGACAATCGTGGCTTCCCCGAAAGAATGGGTGAGATCGATGAGCCGCGACTGCTCCCAGGCAAGGTGATCGTGCCGGGTATGACCGGCAGTGCACCCCGCGCCGGCCAGGAAGCACAGCACAACAACCAAGCCGAGTAGCTGTTGCCCCAAGTAGATCCCTGAGTGATTCGATACCTGCTTACACATAACATGCCCCTCCATTCCACAAATCTCCGGTAAATATTGTCAGTCCACCAGGCAGGAAAGCAAACGGTAGTCTGTTGTTTCTCTAACCAGGGAATCGATCAGAATTCGTTTCCGGTGTGGTAAAGTGTGAGCGGACGCTGAGGTTGAGTACCGGAGGCCTCTATGAAATCGCCCCCCTTCCTTCCTCTTTCGCTTTCCGATTACGAGATTTCAGCCGAACAGGGATTTCTCCCTGAAGACCCCTGTGAGAACCTGCCGGACTATGCTGCGCTCAACCACCTTGGGCATGAATTGCCGAAGCTATTGAGTGCTCGGACGGTCCGGCGGTACATCGGCGAGCAACGAGAACTGCTCCCTTCCATTCCTTCCTCATGGCGCACAGAAGACTATCGGGCCGCAATGCGGATCCTTTCGTTTGCCGGGCATGCCTATGTGTGGGAAGTGCCAGACCAACCGGTTGCAACCCTACCGCCCCAACTGGCGAGACCCTGGCATGAAGTGGCACAGAAGCTTGGCCGCCCGCCTGTCCTGTCCTATGCGTCCTATGCGCTCGACAACTGGCGGAGACTCGACCGGACGCAACCAATTCGTCTCGACAACATTGTGCTGCTTCAAAATTTTCTCGGCGGTTTGGATGAAGAGTGGTTTGTCGTGGTCCACATCCAGATCGAGCGGGAAGCGGGACCAGGGCTGGCTGGACTTCTTCGAGCAATGAATGGTGCGGCTGAGGGCAAGGAGGACGAAGTCTTGGTTGGGCTCAACTCCCTGTCAGCGGCCCAAACGACAATGCGAGACTCGCTACTCAGGATGAAAGAACGTTGCGATCCCTATGTCTACTACAACCGAGTGCGGCCCTATATCCACGGTTGGAAGAACAGCCCGACCCTACCGAACGGAATCACCTACGAGGATGTGGAAGCCTATGCCGGACAACCACAACAGTTTCGAGGCGAGACCGGCGCGCAAAGCTCGATTGTCCCCTGTCTCGACGCTGGACTTGGAATCGCCCATGCCCCTGATCCCTTGACCGTCTATCTGCAAGAGATGCGCGACTACATGCCTCCGCGCCACCGAGCTTTCCTGCAGGCCCTGGAAATGGCCACCGATGGTCGGGGCCGTTCAGTGCTCGCAGGCTACGTGCGCGATCGAAAAGTTCACAATCCCAATCTCTGGACTGCCTATTGTGCCTGCATCGATCTCTTAGCCCAATTTCGCCAAATCCATATCGGCTATGCCGACAGTTACATTTATCGCCAACATCAAGCCCACGAGAGCAACCCCACCGCTGTCGGAACGGGGGGCACACCCTTTATGACCTATCTCCAGAAACATCTGGATGAAACGAAACAGGCAATCGCGGCCTGAAGCCCCTCCGTACCACGGGATAGGCAGGGCCTTATAAAAAGGGGCCGAACGACTCGCGTGCGACAGTCATAGTAATGGATGGAGTTAGATAGACCAGCAGGCCGAGCAAATCGAAGGTCCTATGGAGTGCTATCGAGCGTCATCGATTCGCCATAACACGAGGGAGGGTTCTCTGGAAGAGGGTGCAGTTAATGCGATCTCATTGACATCATTGCCCCCGCAATACGATCCCGTATTTCCTGCTCCCACCTTGTGAGAGTTTTCGCCATCAACAACAATTACTAGTTCGGTGGGTCCTTGGTTTTGAATGGTCACACAGAGTGGTATGTCCGCCACTTTTCGCTTGAAGATGACAACCGTTGAGCCAGCGGTGACCTTTACATTTCCCGGGCCAGCGATGGTCCTTTCCCCAATGGCAAGGCCACCAAGGCTACTTTGAGCAAGCGCCATGCTCTGAAGCGCCATGATTGAAAGAATGCCGAAAAAGGCCCCTGCGAATCGCAGATGAGATGGGGAGACACGTAGCAGCTTGCCCATGATCGTCTCCAGGGTAATCAATGGCGTACCAGCGAGGCCAAGTTTAGGCTGGTACCTACATCCTGTCAATCGAGATTCAAGAGATTGTGATCCCTTGATCTAGGGAACAGAGCGGTCTGCACCTGGGCGAGGAAGTGAGCAGCGTTGTGCAAAAAACTCTCTCAAGGACACGACTTCATCGCATGGTTCGACGCTGTAAAAAAAGCGATAATTTTGTTTCTGATCAGATGATGTCATGTTAGCTTGGCTGAGAAGGATCAGAACCACGGAGGTTGATTATGCTACTCGGAGCAATCCTAGTCGCCGCCGCACTGTATGTCTGTCCAGGAGACATCTATACCGACCAACCCCGTCAAGGCTGCCACCCTCTGGAGGATTCTAACAAAGAAGGGTTTAGTAAGGTTCCTGAGGCGCCTGAATTCGATTCAAAGTTCCCGGCACCAGCAGCCGATGCCGGAGGAAGGGCGGGCGCCACGCAATCGCGCCTTCCTGCTGCATCAGCTCGGGAATGTGAGATGTACGAAGAATGGGTCAACTTGTCCACCAAGTCGAGCAGCATTGGAGCCCGGGATCTCTCACCGGGTGAGTTTGAGCGGTGGACGAACTTGAAGCAAGTCTTCGGAAATAGCCCGCCTCCCAACTGTCGGTAACGTTCTCCGTTATCCCCTCACCTCAGCCATATTCGGCTGAACAAGCACCCTTCGTCTCCCTCATGGCAGGACTTCTCGTTGCGTCCCGTTTGATCCTCGATGCGCGCATGGTGAAGTGAGCGTTGACTACGTTTCCCCAGTGGCGTATCGTTTCCTCCAACTTCTAGATGGAGGTCACACAATGTCAGTCATGTGTTCCCTGGCAGTCTGCAAGGCACAGGTGGGGATGTGCGGGCATGAAAAGGTGATGCTGAGCGTTGCCGCCCTCGCAGCAATCGGCTTTGGGGCCTACTTCCTGATCAGCTGAGCAGGTTGCTGAAAAAGTCCGCCAGAGGTATTGGGGAAGGTTGAGGCTAAGGCTAAGGTTGAGATGAGAGACGTCACCTTTACTCAACCTTGACCTCAACCTCAGCCTTATTCAGACGCTGCGGCCTTGCCGGTGGAATGGCGCGTCCCAGGGCAAAGAGTCTGTCTTGGCAGACTCAGGGCGGGCGGGTGAAATACCAGCCAGGGTTGGGTGGGTGAGAAGTCTGGCCTTTTTGAGCAACCTGCCAAGAACCTGCGCTAGCGGGCTTGGAACATGGGTAGCTCGCGTGAACTTTCCGCTTCCTGCTGAATGCGTAACCGTTCCAATCGCGACTCTTCCATAACATTGTGGAGTAACTCATCAGACATCTGGGTCAGCTGTGCCGCCACATCTTTCATATCGGCATGTTCGACGGCGCGAGACAGCACTTCGGCCTTCGTGGCGCCTTTCGTCTGGCCCAGGAATGGCTTAATGATGAGGTAAGCCACATCCCGCGCCGGCATGAAGCGGAGAAACCGCCGCAGTAACCGGAACGTCTGAATGGGATAGTGTAGGAGCTTATAGACAAAAAGTCGCTTGAGCCCTTGACGGCGAACCTCATTGATCACTTCACCGGGTAGGCAGGTGGGATCGATCGTCGAACACTTAAAGTACTTGTACCAATCGGTGGTTTCGCTGACCAAGCCACGCTTCACATATTCCTGCCAGAGCGGGGTCCCCCGATAGACACAGAGCCGATTAAAGCCGAACGTGTCCAGCGGCAACTTGGAGGCCAGGTCGAACGTCGCGTTCATGTCTTCGACCGTTTCATCCGGGTTGCCCACGGTGAAGAAGCCGTGCACGATCTCGATGCCGGCCTGTTTGGCATTCTTGACGGCGGTGGCCACCTCATCTAATGTCTGTTCTTTCTTGAGGCGATCGAGAATCTTCTGACTCCCGCTTTCAATCCCGAACATCACCGTCCGGCATTGGGCCTTGGCCATCGCAGGAAACAAGTGCTGGGCAACCGAATCCACACGCCCTTCGATGCCCCATTGGATCGAAAGCTTTTCGTCCATCACGCCTTGGCAAATCGCCTCGATCCGCTTGGGTTGCAGTAAAAAGTGGTCATCGACAAAATAGACGGACCCGTAGCCGCATTCTTCGAGGTATTTCAATTCGCTCACGACGTGTTGCGCGCTCCGCGCGCGCCATTTGCCTTCATTGAAGATCGGAATGTCGCAGAACACACAGGGCCACGGACAGCCGCGTGAAGTTTGCATCGTCGTAAACCGCTCCATCGAGAGCACGGCCGGCACGTCAAGCGGCATCGACTCGATAAAGTCGAGCGGAAGGCCTTCGCGATCTGGAAAAGGCCACTGATCGAGATGGCGCTCCATCGGCCGACCGGAGTTATGTATGACACGGCCGTCCTTGGCCCAGGTCAGCCCAGCGACATCAGCGGGATCATCGAGCCGATCAAGGAGATCGAGGAGCAATTGTTCGCCGTCTCCCTTGCAGATGAAATCCACTTCAGGACACTGCAGTTTGACCAATGCGGCATTCAAGCTTGCAAAGACGCCACCGAAAGCCAGCTTGACCGTCGAGTTGGCGGCGCGGATCTGACGGGCCAGGATCTTCGCATAGGGATAGCTGGTGGTGCTGAGAAAACTGAGACCGACCAGGGCCGGCTGTTGCCGATTGATTTCATCGAGGATGACCTCGTTCGGCGTATCCGGATTCGCCTGATCGAACATCACACAGTCATGGCCTGCCTGCTTGAGGACCGACGAGAGAGACATAATGCCGATGGGGGGGAAACCCATTACCCTGATACGGCCATTCTTTGCGCGGGTCTTTGCTGGGAGCGCGTAGAACTGGGGGTCGCGCACGTGGATGAGAAAGACTCGCAGACAGACTCCTTGACTAGGCTTCAACTACTATTGCGTGCGGCGATAACGGAAAGACGCGGTTAAAAGAGCGGAGGGAGCCCTGCTAGAGGGAATACACTATCGTCACCATACCACGATGCCGGAATGGGGGGGAAGGAAATAGTTCAGAAAGCCGACGCTCCCTCTCTCATGGCATGGCTAGATTGGTGGATGGATGACGGCTAGCGCCCCAAAGCTTGCTTGACCGCATTGCCAATCTCAGCAGGGTTCTTTACCACACGAACGCCGGCTGCTTCGAGAGCCTTCATCTTCTCGGCTGCCGTGCCCTTCCCGCCTGAGATGATGGCTCCAGCATGGCCCATGCGCCGGCCCGGAGGAGCCGTGATTCCAGCAATGAAACTGACAACCGGCTTCTTCACATTCTTCTTGATGAACTCCGCGGCTTTCTCTTCCGCATCGCCGCCGATCTCGCCGATCATCACAATTGCCTGAGTCTCGGGATCTTTCTCGAACAGGGCCAGCACATCGACGAACCCTGTGCCATTGACCGGATCGCCGCCGATGCCAACGCACGTCGTTTCACCCAATCCCATTGTCGTGAGCTGATGCACCGCTTCGTAGGTGAGGGTCCCGCTTCGCGATACGACTCCCACAACCCCCTTCTTATGGATAAACCCAGGCATGATGCCGATCTTCGCTTCATCGACGGTGATAACGCCGGGACAGTTGGGTCCGATCAAGCGGACGTCCTTGCCACGAAGCGCGCGCTTGACCTTGACCATATCGTTCACCGGAATGCCTTCGGTAATGCAGATAATCAGCTTCACGCCGGCATCGGCAGCTTCCAGAATCGCATCGGCGCAAAAGGGCGGAGGCACAAAGATCAGCGAAGTATCGCACTGGGTCTTCTTGACCGCATCCCGCACCGTATTGAAGACCGGAATACCCTCGACCTCTTGCCCCGCCTTGCCAGGCGTCACACCCGCAACGACCTGCGTCCCATAAGCCTTGCACTGCGTAGCATGGAACGAGCCTTCCTTACCGGTTATCCCCTGCACCACCACCCGCGTATTCTTATTAACAAGAATGCTCACAATATCCTCATTTCTTTTTTTCCACTTCCCCTTAGACCGGGAAACGGTTTTTAGGAGGCGCAGGGTTGAGCCCCCACTGCGCGCGTCCAACGAGGCCCTTCTGAGGGCGCGCGTTGCGCGAGCACAGGGGATCAACCCTGTGCCTCCACTCTTCTTCTTACGCCGCCTTTCCAGTCAACTTTACAATTTTTTGCGCCGCTTCCCACAAATCGTTCGCGACTTCCAACTTCATGCCGGACTCGGCCAACAACTTGCGGCCTTCGTCCGCATTGGTCCCTTGTAGCCTGACGACCAACGGCACATCGATCTTCACTTCTTTCGCTGCTTCGATGACGCCATGGGCGATCCGCTCACAGCGAACAATGCCGCCGAAGATGTTGATGAAGATGCCCTTGACGTTTGGATCTTTCAGCAGGATACGGAAGCCGGCTGCTACCGTTTCTTTCGTTGCGCCGCCACCCACATCCAGGAAATTCGCCGGTTCGCTGCCTGCCAGCTTGATAACATCCATCGTCGCCATGGCGAGACCCGCGCCGTTCACCATGCAGGCAATGTTCCCGTCGAGCTTGATGTAGTTCAGATTACTCTCCCCCGCTTCGATCTCAAGCGGATCTTCTTCGTTGAGGTCGCGCATTGCCTGCACATCGGCATGCCGGAACAAGGCGTTATCGTCAAATGAAACCTTGCCGTCCAGCGCAATCAGTTTCTTGTCGCCGGTAATAACCAGCGGATTGATCTCGACCATCGCCGCATTCTTCTCCATGAACAGACGATAGAGATTCCCCAGCATCTGGATGAAAGGGTTCACGACGGCCGGTTCCATGGCAGGAAGCCCGAGCGCGAAGGCAATGTTTCGGCCGTTGTATCCCTGAAAACCGACGGCCGGATCGATCGCTTCCCGGATAATCTTCTCCGGCGTCTGGGCTGCCACGACCTCGATCTCCATCCCTCCTTCGGTGCTGGCGATAAACACAGGCCATCCGCTATCCCGATCGATGAGGAGGCTCACATACAATTCCTTGGCAATCCCAGCTCCTTCCTCAATCAGTAGCCGACGCACTTCCCGCCCCTTCGGGCCTGTTTGGTGAGTCACGAGGGTCTTGCCGATCAATTCCTTGACCAAACCGGGTACAGCTGCCTTGTCCTTCGTAATTTTGACGCCGCCGGCCTTGCCACGGCCGCCTGCGTGGATCTGGGCCTTTACGACGAATACAGGGGTATTGAGCTCGGCGGCCCATGCCGCTCCTGCCTCCGGCGAAGTAATCTCTTTCCCACGGGGGATCGGAACTCCGAACTGCGAGAACAACTGCTTAGCCTGAAATTCATGAACGTTCATGTTTTTGCTTCCGCGGGACGAGCGGGACTTGCGCGAAAGGCGGGACGAGGTGATGAATCTTCCACGTCTCGCTTTTCTCGCACTTCGCGCCTGTCCCGCTACTCCTTTCTTGTGTACGCCGGCAGAATCATCGGAGAAGTGACACCGCTCAAATTTCCATGCATCTTGGCATCCGTACGGAACCGTTGCAGGTGCATCAGCGTCAGTTTACCCTGTTTCATCGCCCCAGCCCGAGAAGCGGCAGTGAGACCTGAACGTTTGCCATACACCATCAGATCCAGGAGCGAATTACCCATCAATCGATTGCGCCCGTGCAATCCGCCTGAAGCCTCGCCTGCGACAAAGAGATTTTTTACATTGGTTTCTGAATCGGTATTGATCTTCACGCCGCCGTTTTGATAGTGCAGTGTCGGATAGATCAAGACGGGATCTTTGCTGATGTCGATGCCGAA
This sequence comes from Nitrospirota bacterium, assembly GCA_016219645.1. NCBI lineage: Bacteria > Pseudomonadati > Nitrospirota > Nitrospirota bacterium. Next base: position 142,291 of record JACRLR010000018.1, on the reverse strand, counting down.
TCGTTCGAACTGCATCATCATGGCGGGGAAATGCTTCTCAACCGTGCCGGGACCCTGCTCGGCATCGAGGAGCGGGGTGTCAAGCCAAACGCCGATACGCCCGGACATCGTGCGGATACCGCGCCCTTCTTCACATTCACGAATAATTGAGGAGGACACGACGTCGCGGGTATCCAATTCATTGACGAACCGTTCACCCTTCGCGTTCACTAAATGCCCGCCTTCGGACCGAATCCCCTCGGTCACCAATGCCCCGATGAGCTGTTCGGGATAGACCGCACCGGAAGGATGATATTGGAAGGTATCGATGTGCATGAGCTTGGCGCCCATCCGATAGGCCAGACAGAGCCCGTCGCCTGTCGCACCATAGTGATTGCTGGTCGGAAACCCTTGAATATGGAGCCGTCCGATCCCGCCGGTTGCCAGAATGACGGACTTGGCTGCCACGACGACGTGGCGATGGTTGTCGAGATCTTTGAAAATGGCGCCGGTGCAGTTCCCCTCCTCATCACTCGTCAGCTCGACCGCGGAGCAGAACTCGAGTAACTGGATCTTCTGATTCAACACTTCGTCCTTGAGCACCCGCATGATTTCAAGACCTGTGTAGTCCGAACAGGTCAGGAGTCGGGGCTTCGAACTGCCGCCGCCTTTTTTCACATGGAGGTTGCCGTCCCCGTCGCGATCGAACAAGACGCCCAGGCTCAACAACCATTTCGCAATCGAGGGGCCCTCTTCGACCATCACCTTGAGCAGCTGATGGTCGTTCTGCATGTGGCCACCCTTCAGCGTGTCCACGAAATGGGTGACGGGTGAGTCTTCAGGGGCCACAGAAATCTGCATGCCCCCTTGAGCCATCACACTGTTGGAGTCGCCGAGCCGGAGCTTCGTCGCCAGAATGACCTTGGCGCCAGCCCCATGCGCATGGAGTGCAGCAGCGCAGCCGGCGCCCCCGCCACCCACCACGAGCACGTCGGTCTGGTAGTCCGGCGTGAGGTCGAACCCGTCGGCAATCGGGCTATCGCCCTCCAACAACGTCGCCAACTCGACGACCGTCTTGTCATCGGCATTGGGCCCGAATCGAATGGGGCGATAGGCGCTGGCTCGGTAGTCGGGGTGATACTTGTGGATCAGTTGATCGCGCTCTGCGGGAGGAAGCTTTGGAATAGTCTGTTTTCGGCGGGCATCCCTGGTCCGATGAACGATTTGTTGAAGGGCGTGAACGTCCATAAAGGTAAGGTCAACGGGTAATGGTTGATGGGTAATGGTTCATGGACAAGAGGTTCCTGCAAAAAATCCTGTCGGTCTGGTTTCTTTCCCCTTGACCATTAACCATTGTCCATTAACCATGGGCTATTTAACCTTCGCGCAGTGATCGGCCAGTTCTTTTTCCGTCATCGTGAGAATTTTGGCCCACTCGTCGTTGAAGCGGCCATCCTGGATTTCTTTGATACGTGTATCCAGGCCCAGAGGCTTCTCGGTAAAGTGAGCCCCCTCTGCCCGGCTCACGTATAGAGCGACAAGGTTGGGGGCGATGTCCGCAATGCAGACCGGCGTACACATCCCGCACATCACGCAATCCATGAACATCTCAGACACACTCTTAAAATCACCGAAGACTGCCTTCCAGACTCCCTCCCGCACATCGATCTGCTGCGGGCAAGCTTCGGTGCAGGCATTGCAGTTTCGGCAGAGCGGCGCCTCAGGGTAAAGATTGAAGAGGTCTTGTTTCGGATTGTCGAGCGTCTGAATGTCGTAGGTGGCCTTTCGAGCCGGAAACGGGGGCATCATCGTGATCGACATACCGTCTTGCACCGCCATTTGGCAGGCCAGACAGGTTCGCACTTTCGGATCGTCCTTGGTCCGATAATAGGCTGCGCAAGCCCCGCAGAATCCCCCAAGACAGCCGGCCCCGCGGACAACTTCCTGTCCCGAGTACCACAAAGCCTTTATGATCGTGATTCCCTCCGGCACCTCGTACTTCTTGCCGGCAATCTCGATGGTCACCATCTTGTGCCGGATGACTTCCGGCTGATCGATGACGTTCTCTTTGTCTTCCTGTGCCATTTTCTTCAACCAACCACTCCCCACTTACTACTTACTACTCCCCACTTACCCCTAACGGTCTCTAAGCGATCGCATCCACGATCGCATTCAAGGTCGCACTTGGACGCATGGCCTTGGACGCCTTCGCATCATTGGGGTGATAGTACCCGCCGACATCCTGCGGCTTGCCCTGCGCGGCAAGCAACTCTGCGTCGATCTTCTTCTCATTGTCGCTCAGGTCCTTCGCGATCTTCGTAAACCTGTCCGCGATCTTCTTATCCACGGTCTGAGCCGCGAGCGCTTGCGCCCAATAGAGCGCGAGATAGAAATGGCTGCCACGATTATCAATCTCTCCGACTTTGCGGGCCGGCGACTTATTGCTCTCCAGGAACTTTGCATTGGCTTGGTCGAGCGCATCGGCCAAAATTTTTGCCGCTTGATTATTCCCCACTTTGGCAAGATGTTCCAAAGAAGCGGCAAGGGCTAGGAATTCACCCAGCGAATCCCAGCGCAAATAGCCTTCTTCTTGGAACTGCTGCACGTGTTTGGGGGCAGAACCGCCGGCGCCGGTTTCAAACAGGCCGCCGCCGTTCAGCAATGGAACGATCGAGAGCATCTTGGCACTGGTCCCGATTTCCAAAATCGGGAACAGGTCCGTGAGATAATCGCGCAACACGTTCCCCGTCACAGAAATCGTGTCCTTCCCTTCCTTGATCCGCTCCAAGGAGAGCCTCGTCGCGTCGGCCGGAGTCATGATTCGGATATCGAGACCCTGCGTATCATAATCTTTCAGGTACCGTTCGACTTTTGTGATCAACTGCGCATCGTGCGCCCGGTCCTTGTTCAACCAGAAAATTGCGGGCGCGCCGGTAGCCTTTGCGCGATTCACCGCCAGCTTGACCCAGTCCCTGATCGGCGCATCCTTCACCTGACACATGCGCCAGATATCGCCTTCTTCCACTTGATGTTCCAACAGGGTCTTGCCTGAAGCATCCACCACTCGAATCGTACCGTTACCCGGTGCTTTGAAGGTCTTGTCATGCGAACCGTATTCCTCGGCCGCCTGGGCCATAAGACCGACGTTGGGCACGCTGCCCATCGTCTTCGGGTCTAATGCGCCATGCTTCTTACAGAAGCTCACCACTTCCTCATAGACCGGCGCGTAACTGGAATCAGGGACTACACACTTCGCGTCATAGGCCTTGCCGTCAGGGCCCCACATCTTTCCTGAGTCCCGAATGACCGGAGGCATGGAGGCGTCGATGATGATATCGCTGGGCACATGCAGATTGGTGATCCCCTTATCGGAATTGACCATCGCCATGGGAGGCCGTTTCTTGTAGACCTCTTGGATGTCGGCTTCGATCGCCTTGCGCTGATCGTCAGGCAAGGCCTTGATCTTCGTGTAGAGGTCGCCAATCCCGTTGTCCGGATCCACACCCAGCTTCTTGAGCGTCTCCCCATGCTTCTCGAACACGTCCTTGTAATAGACGGTCACGGCATGACCGAAGATTTTGGGGTCCGAGACCTTCATCATGGTGGCTTTCATGTGGAGCGAGAACAGCACACCCTGCTTCTTGGCGTCTTCAATCTGCTCTTCCAGAAACTGCCGCAGGGCTCGCTTGCTCATGAAGGTGGCATCAATGATTTCATTGGCCTGCAACGTTACCTTCGGCTTAAGCACGGTCGTCTTGCCGTCCTGACCGACGAACTCGATCTTCGCATCGGTCGCCGCAGTCGTCGTCATCGATTTTTCATTGGACCGAAAATCTCCACCCTTCATATAGCTGACATGCGTCTTGGAGTCGGGACTCCAGGCTCCCATCTTATGCGGATGCTTTCTGGTATGGGCTTTCACGGAAAGCGGCGCTCGGCGATCGGAATTACCTTCGCGCAGCACCGGGTTGACAGCGCTGCCTTTGACCTTGTCGTAACGATTCTTGATGTCCTTCTCTTTGTCGTCTTTCGGATTCTCAGGGTAGTCGGGAAGCTTATAATCCTGACTTTGCAATTCTTTGATTGCCTCTTGAAGCTGAGGAAGCGATGCGCTGATGTTCGGAAGCTTGATGATATTGGCTTCCGGAGTCTTGGCCAGCTCGCCCAGTTCGGAGAGTGCATCCACCTGTTTCTGTTCCGGGGTCAGGTAATCGGGGAACATCGCGAGAATGCGCCCGGCCAGTGAGATATCGCGCAATTCAACGGCGACACCGGCTGCCTTGCTGAAGGCGTTGATGATCGGCAGAAATGAATAGGTGGCCAGCATGGGCGCTTCATCGGTTTTCGTATAGATAATTTTGTCTGCTTTGGTCGTCATGACTATTCTCTCCTAACTCCTTGTTAGTTCAACGCGTTCAACGCTGAACCGGCCTTGAACCACGCAACCTGTTGTTCGGTAATGCTATGGTTCGCCTGAATGGTGAGTGACGTACCATCCGCCTTATGGATGGTCACTTGCACCGGTTTGCCAGGAGCCAGACTGTTTAGCCCTGTCACGCTGATGCGGTCCTGCTGTTCGATCTTCTCGTAATCCTTCGTGTCAGCAAAGGTCAACGCCAAGATCCCCTGCTTCTTCAAATTAGTCTCGTGAATGCGCGCAAAACTCTTCGTGATGACAACCCGCACGTTGAGGAACCTGGGCGACATGGCCGCATGCTCACGACTGCTGCCCTCCCCGTAGTTCTCATCGCCGACGACAACCGACCCGATGCCCTTCGCTTTATAACGGCGGGCAATCTGCGCGATGGTCAGCCCCGTTTCTCCCGTCAGCACATCCGTACCCTTACCCGGCTCGGATGAAAACGCATTGTTGGCCCCGAGGAACATATTGTCGCTGATCTTGTCGAGATGACCGCGAAACTTCAACCAGGGTCCGGCCGGAGAAATATGGTCCGTCGTGGTCTTACCTTTCGTCTTGATCAACAGCGGCAGCTTCTCGAAGTCTTTGCCGTCCCAGCGTGGAAAGGGTTGCAACAATTGCAGCCGCTCGCTGGTCGGAGGGACTTCGACGGTCAAGCCTTCGCCGCTGGCTGCCGGCGCAACAAATCCTTCTTCTCCCTTCGCAAAACCCTTGGCCGGAAGCTCTTCCCCCACCGGCGGCATGAATTTGAATTCCTTGCCGTCCGCTCCCTTGAGTGTCTGGGTCAGAGGATTGAACCCAAGATCGCCCGCGATGGCGTAGGCGGTCACAACTTCCGGGCTCGCAAGAAATGACAGGGTTTCGTTGATGCCGTCGTTGCGTCCTGGGAAATTACGGTTAAAGGAACTGACGATCGAATCGGCTTTTCCCTTTACACCATCGGCCCGTTTCCACTGCCCGATGCAGGGGCCACAAGAATTGGACAGGACCGTGCCGCCCAATTGCTCAAATGTGCCCAAGAACCCGTCCCGCCTCATCGTATGGTAAATACGCTCGGAACCGGGCGACACGAGGAACGAGGTCTTCGCTTTGAGCCCGGCCTTCAGCCCCTGTTGGGCAATGTGGGCTGAACGGCTGATGTCTTCATAGGATGAATTGGTGCAGCTTCCGATAAGCGCCGCCTTGAGTTCGACCGGGTACCCCTTCTCTTTGGCTTCCGCCGCCATCTTGGAAATGGGGCGCGCAAGATCCGGCGTATGAGGCCCGACAACATGGGGCTCGAGGGTGGACAAATCGACCTCGACGATCTGGCCGTAATATTTCTCCGGCGACTGAAGGACCTCAGGGTCCGCGACAAGCAATGAGTTGTTGGCGATCGCAAGGTTCGCCAGATCCGCCCGATCCGTAATGTTCAAATAGGCGACCATCTTCTGGTCGAAGGGAAACACTGAAGTCGTCGCCCCCAGTTCTGCGCCCATGTTGCAGATCGTTCCCTTACCGGTCGCGCTGATGGTTTCCGCACCGGGCCCGAAGTATTCCACGATCTTGTTCGTCCCGCCCTTTACCGTGAGCAAACCGCAGAGATAGAGAATCACGTCCTTCGGCGAGGCCCATCCGCTCAACTTGCCGGTCAAGCGAACGCCGATCAGTTTTGGATGGAGCACTTCCCATGGCAGACCGGCCATCACTTCGCCGGCATCAGCGCCGCCGACACCGATCGCCAAGCCACCCAGACCGCCGCCGTTCGGCGTATGTGAGTCGGTCCCGATGATCAGGCTGCCGGGGAACGCGTAGTTTTCCAACACAACTTGGTGAATAATTCCGGCACCGGGCTTCCAGAATCCGATCCCGTACTTCTTGGCCGCCGAGGCCAGAAAGTTATAGACCTCCTTGTTCTCGTCCACCGCACGCAACAGATCTTTCTCAGAACCCATCTCGGCACGAATCAAGTGGTCGCAATGGATCGTGCTCGGCACAGCCGCTTTTTGCTTGTTGGCTTGCATGAACTGCAACATCGCCATCTGAGCCGTCGCATCCTGCATCGCCACACGATCCGGGCGCAGAGCCAACATCGCCTTGCCGCGCTCCCAGGTCTGGGTCTCGAAATTGTCGGCATGTGACACCAGCACCTTTTCCGACAATGTGAGACCACGCCCGAACTTCTTTCTAGCCTTGGCGAATACGTCCGGCATCTTTGCATATAGATTCTTGGCAAGATCCATCGACATGATTTTCTCCTCAAAGCGCTGTCAGCGATCAGCTTTCAGCTCACAGTTGGCTGAAGACTGACGGCTGTAAGCTGATAGCTTTTCACTTCAATGGCGGCACCTCGCGCCGCTTGGGCGCCGCATAATTCACCAGGTAGTCGAACAGCCGGATCAAGCGACTATCCTGGCGCTTCTGATCCACCCAATGCCCGATCAATCCGATCGTGCGTGAGAGAATGAAGAAGCCATTCAAGCTATCGACCGGGAATCCGATATCGACAAGAACCGCCGCCATCGTACCGTCTACGTTCAAAATCAGGTTATCCTTCTTCACCGACGTAACCTTTTCCACGTCGAGCGCAAAGTCCAGGCAGGGAGTCTTGATATTCAAACTTTTCACGTATCCGACCAATTCCTTGACGCGCTTGTCCGGATTGCGCAGGCTCTTGACGCGATGACCGATCCCCGGCACCGGCCCGACGTTTTTCTTCATATAGGCGAGGAATTCATCGACCGAGAGCTTGTTATCCACCGCATATTTGAAGTAGCGGCCTGCATCAGTCACGGCGCCACCGAAGCGGGGGCCGATCATGATGAGCCCTGCTGCAACAGACTGAGACATCCCGATCCCTGCGCAGGCCGCGAGGATCGTCCCCAATGCTCCACTGACGCAGGGGCCATGGTCGGCTGACAGCATCATGATACGCTTGATGATTTCAGCTTCCTGTTTGGAGATCAGCCGCTTGTCCCAGAGCAGTCCAACGACGTGGGGAATCTCATAGCCCTTATTGATCAGTTCGGACGCGGGGTATCCGTCATAACAGGGCTCATCGCCGCGGTCGTCGCTGATTGTCGTGCGGATCAGCGGGGCCACCATGACTTCGTCCGCCTTCATCGCCTCTTCAATGCTCTTCGGCAGCTTCGGCAAGACCGCCGGCTCAACCGGCACCTTGACCTGGCCCGATTTCAACAACTCCTGATAGGCTTCCTTGATTGCAGGACCTAAGGCGCCGAACGTCGCCGGTACGATCGCGCCGGCCTTCTTGAGGGCGTCAGACTTGGAACGGGCCGATCCCTCGCCTTTCAGACCCTCCTTGGCCCCGGCATGGCCGAACTTCATACCCTTCGGCAAACTCTCCTGGCAGAAACCGGAAACGACGGCAATCAACTTCACACGCCGCTTCCTGGCCCCATACCACTCGGCTGCCCGCTCTTCGAGATCGCCGCCCATTTCTCCGACGATGACGACGGCCTTTGTTTGCGGATCGTTCTCGAACATTTCGAGGTAGCTGACATAGTCTGTTCCCGGATAGGCATCTCCGCCGATCCCGATTGCCGTGGTGATGCCGTCGGCAAACTGGGAACAGATCCAGATAATTTCGTTGGACAGGCCGCCTGACTTGGTAATGACGCCGAATGAACCTTCGCGATAGAGCTTGGAGAGAACAAGATTATCGAAGGCTCCTCCGATGACGCCCAACCGGCAGGAGCCGGCTGACACAATGCCGATCGAGGAAGGGCCATTGAAGACCTTCCCGAGTTTGCGCGCATGGGCCCCGAGAATCTTGGCGTCCTTTTCAGGCACACCCTCGGTAATCATTGAAACGACTTTGATATGGGAGTCGTCGAGCGCTTCCATGCCGCCCTTCATTGCACGATCGGCCCCGATGTATACAAGGCTGGTATTGATTTGGGGGTGACTGTGGGTGGCTTCTGCGATCGTCTTATAAATGGGAACGGCCACTAGGCCGCTGCCGTAGGGAATCTCATTCGTCTTGCCGGCGTCAGGAGGGTAGACGAACGCCAGGACGTTCAGTGACCGTTTAATCAGATAGCAAAATTCCGCCATCCGGCGCGCGGCATTCACCCCTGCCACGCCGCCCTGGATCACCACATAGGTATCTTTATTTGCCAGGATGCTCATGAATTCCTCCGGCTGTGAAGCTGTCAGCCTTCAGCGAACCTAACGCTGACAGCTGGGAGCTGATCGCTTATTTTTGCAGCGCCATATCCACGATATCGGTGAGCGGAGTATTGCGGTCAAAGACGTTGATGTCGAACCCTTCGTTCTTGAGCGCGCGCATCGCATCGAGCCCTTCTTTTTCACGCGGTCCACCGCGCCGCACCCAAATCTTGACGCCCTTGAGCTTTCCTTCGGACTGCGCCTTGCGGAACCCGTTAATGATGCCGCCGAATGTCTTCTTCACGTCGGTGAAATTCGCAATCGCCCCGCCGACGATGATGTTTTTGATCCCGGGCAACGAGCAGACCTTATCCGTCAACACTTCAACCGCCCAGTCCGGTGGATCACCGGAATATTCTGCATAATTGGCCAACTTGCCGCCTCGCGCGACGACCGCGTCTGAATAATAGACGCTGGCGCCACCGCCGGCCGGAAGCATCGCTGTGTCCCCGCCCGGTATCTCGATAAATTTGACCGAGCCTTTAATTTTCGAATCGACCGCCATGACTTCCGTCTCGTGCCTGGAATAGGCACGGCCGAATTCTGCTGCAAAGGCAAAATTCCAGTCGGGGTGCCGGAACTTGGCGTCGCCATCGAGCAGCGTCACTGCATCCAATGCGATCAACTCGCCATCCTGCTCGCGGAGAACCACAGGATTCACTTCCAGATACTGCGCATCCTCGTTGTCAAAACAGGCAAACATCTTACCCGCAAAATCGGCCATCTTCTTGACGAGCAAACCGGTAAAGCCGGCATCTTTCGCTAACTTCTCGAACGCCTCCACCGAAGGCTCCTGCCCGACTTCCACCGACAGGCGCTTCACACGATCCCAATTCGATTCGACCTCGATGCCGCCGCAGTTGGCGACCAGGACGTCCGTTCCTTCTCGAGTCGATTTCACCGCACAATAATATTCCTCCTTGTGCGGAATCATTTCAGACACGATCACTTGCGAGACGGTGATGCTGCCCACCTGGCGACCGATCATCTCCTTGGCCGCCGCTTCTGCGGACGGAAGGTTCAGATCGACTTTTACCAATCCGAGTTTGAATCGTGAACCGAGCGCTTCATGGGCCTTGACGACCAGCTTGGATTTCTTCAGCCATTCATTGGCTTGGCCGAGCTTCGTCAATTCGTCAACCGAGGTGACGACGACATAGTGGGGGACTGTGATACCCCATTTCTTCATCAGGCCCATCCCGGGACCTTCGAGCACCTTTGCCATGACCTCACTCCTTCAGAATGGTGAAAAACAATCGGAAAGGAGGAGGATTCTAACGAAATCTGCCGGACGACTCAAGTTGTCAGAGGGACTAATTGAAACATGGTACAAAAGGCCTAATGGGCGGGAATGGCATGAGAAATAGAACCTAAGCGCATGAAAATGTTTGGTATTAACCATTTCTCGTCCGAGACCCCTTCGCAGACACTCGGTGAGAAATTATCCTGGAAGGCGGTTGGACTGGCAGGCAGGGCAAAAAAATGAGCTACGTTCACTTTGAAGACGGCGGATCATCTGTCCGCAGCGATTAGGACAGGGTTGGCCTTCTTTGCCATAAACGAGATGGCGAAGCTTGTATCGACCTTCCGTGCCATCCGGCGCATAGAAATCCTTGACGCTTGACCCACCACAAGAAATTGCTTCTCGAAGCACCGTCTGCATCGTGTCATAGAGCGTCACGATCGTGGCCTCACGCAGTCGATTCACATCACGGTTCGGATGGAGCCTGGCGCGAAAGAGAATTTCGTTCGCGTAAATATTCCCAATGCCGGCAATCACTTGCTGGTGCATCAAGAGCGGCTTCAAGCGTCCACGCCTCGCTTGCAGGAGACGGACGAACGCATCTCGCGGCACCGTGAGGGGGTCGACCCCGAAGCGACGAGCACGATAACGATCAAGCCCCGCCCGATCAAGCAAAGACATCCGTCCGAAACGGCGGGGGTTCCAATAGCGCAGCTCCGGTTCACGCCCCCCCATGAACGACATGCGGACATGCACATGCTGCGGATATTTCGTCTGCGTCGCGCGAAAAAGAAGCAGTCCCGTCATACCAAGCTCCGCCACCACATATCTGGTCTCATTCTCTTTTTTTAGCCCCAACACGACGCTCTTGCCGTATCGCTCCACATCTTCCAGCACCGCACCGTGATACCACGAGAGCGTGAGTAGCCCTTCCCGAACAATATCCGTTCGTCCAATCAGACACTCGTTGAGTTGCGCGCCGAGTAATTGCGCCCGCAATTGTCTGGCTACGACTTCTGCTTCCGGTAATTCCGGCACTGAGAAAGCCCTCTGTAGCCTGTCACCCCTATCCCCAATCCGGTGGATTAGGCCATGGACAGAATAGGAAAGGCAACCTGTGTAAAGGTCTGTGCAAGGGCTCGGGTGCGATGCCGTAATCAGATACCAGGCACTGGGCGTGACGCGGGGCTGTCATTTTTCGCCACGCGAGCCTCGCGAAGAAGGCGAACCTGGGCAATGGCTTCCTCGAGCTTTGGAAGGGGCATGGCACCGGGACGGCGCCTCATAACCAACTTCAGAACCTCGGTATATGTCATCCCTTGAACACAACAGAGATAGGCCATCGCGACCGACACGGAGCGACCCATACCGGCGCGGCAACAGATCATCACCCGATTGCCCGAAAGATGCTGTTCAATCCAGCTCACGGCCCGATCTAACAAAGCCGGTTCGGCTTCCGCATACTCAGAAAATGGTATCCTTCCGAACAGGAACCAACTGGGCGGCTGTACGGCAAATTCCGCCGCAACTAGTAGCACCGCACTAATCTGCGGGGGCGGTTCGGTCGCATCACTGATATTTCCGACCAACAGGTTATCGGTAATAAAATGCATCGTGCCCTCAGTATAGGCAGCGCGCTTGTTAGGTCAAGGAGAAATCTCGATCCCAGCCCGTTGCAGTCGCTTCCATGTGACCGCTATACTAGGCAGACTTCACATAAGGAGCCTCCCAAGTGCCGAACCCGACCGTAAAAGAAGTGGAAACCAGGCTTGGAACTGTTCACTGTGCCATTTGTAAGGGCTCAAGCTTTGGAATCGATGAACGTTCTATGCAGGCAGATGGTGAATGGCGCGGGATCTGTAGGAAATGCTACTACACCTTCCCAATCTACACAGATATGGAGTTCTACCTGCGCACACAGCCGGATGTCCCCTACCGCCTCAAAGAGATGTCCTGCCCGACCTGTAATCACCAGGGCCTGAGCCTAGATTTTCGCGCCACCATGTCAGTCCGCGAAGCCATTTATTTCCTGACCTGCAACAGCTGCAAGAAAACCTTCCCTCAACAATCCTCACTGGAAGCGTTTGAATAGTTCCCCCTTTTGACGGTTGCTGTGGTGTATACTGCTGGCATGACTGACAAGCCGAAACAACCTGAGTCTGTAACTCCCTCGCCCGAGGAGCCCCCCAGAGTCCGGAAAGAAATCCCGCTGATTTCCGTCCCGAACGACCGCGACATGATCGCCGAAGAAATGGCCGAACTGTTCGACGAAGACCGGGTCAGCCACCAGCACGGGTCATCTGAACCCGAAGCCGACTAGTCCAGCATTCCCTAGATTCAACACAGACATCAGCAAGTGGGGAGCCTCCCGCCTCCGCACCTCCCGGCGCGACCCTTCTGGGTTCCAGCGAGTGGAAGCCTTCTGGAATTCCCGCGGCCACGGTCTGCGACCGTGGCACGTGGTCAGTTCCAGCTTTCCTTCTCGCCGGAACCTCAGTGGGTCCCCGCGCCTCCGGTGAGGTCGGCAGGAGGCAACCCACTTGCTGCCCCCGCGCTGTAGGTCCTAAAAAACAGAAAGGCGACGAGTCGCTCACTGACCCGTCTCCTTACTAAAGAATGCGGCCTTGTCGGGGAATGAAAAATGCTCGGCACGCCACATCTGCGCGTCCGGTGGAACGACGTGTTATGTTCATGAATCTTCTATTAGTTCTTGTTGTATCCAAACTGGCCTCGCGACAAAAGCACGCCTTTCCAATAGCCCTCTCGCTCGATAATTGTATCGTCATCGGTTTTCATTGAGCGGTACTCGAGGAGGGATATTAGGAAGTTCTTTCGGGCGTAGTCGATGCCTTCTTCTTTGATGAGTTTTGTTAGCTCATCATTCCAGCCGTGACCTGTGCCCACGTAGCATGCCCATCGAGACCAAATGCCTGATTCTCCATAAGCAGAGCCGACATACCTCTTTCCGTTGCTCTTGTCCGTAATGAGGTAGACGCCCTTGACGCTCTCCAACGCTGCCTTCCAATCCTGCTTCCCGTTCCTTACGATCGCCTCAAGCCTACGGAAATCGATATTGATATTTTCGTATCCACTAAAAGTCTCACCGGTGTAGCATTCTTTCAGAATTTCAGAAACGACCAGATGGTCGTAATAATTTTCGAGCCGTACCGCTTTTGCCCGAGCCGGTCTCTTAAATCGAATCTTTAGTCGGCCAACGAAACCCTGCGAACTCTCGACGAGTTTTACTATATAGCTGTGGGCATAGTTCTGTGACCCACGCGAAATGACTTTGTAGATTCCACCAAAAAGCCAGGTATCCTGCTCCGGGTAGAAATCAATTAGTGCAAGAATGTGCTCGCGGTTAAATTCGTCTTTCTGGCCTTTCCACGTATTCCATTGTTCCCATTCCTCTCGACTTCTAACGAAGACGTCTAGCGGTTGATTCCTACTATTCCAGCATGCCAGATGCATCTTGTATTCGGTCAAGTTGCTAATTGGGATAACGGCGCTTAGCTTGATGTTCATGGATTAGTGAACATGACAACGATGGGTCAATTCTAGAGGTCAAACCCCTTTGATTGCCTGAGACAAATCCTAGGCGCTTTCTCCACACAGAGCAAGAATGTTGTAGCGCTCCCATCCGAGAAACGGGACCGGTTTGGGAGCGACCGGTCCCGTTTCCACACTCTCAGGAAGCATGCGGCATCGAGCAACTTGCGCCGGAGCGGCGGTGCTTATATCTACGCGCGCGCGTCCAACGAGGGCTTTCTGATTCCTCGACTTCTCCAGAAGGAGTAGGCAGATTGTTCTTCACTGCGCGCATCGAGCGACCACCGCATTATCGTGGGGGCTCTGCGAGCAAGAAGAACGGTCTGCCTGCTCCTTCGCATCCTTCCGAGGGCGCGCGTTCCGCGAGCAGGAGGACGACCAGGCCGCCTCCACTTTCCCCTTCAGAGCGCCGTGGAAGGGGTGCCTCGGGAGGCGCTGAAGCGAGAAGGCGCATGCTTCCGTCCGCATTGCCGGGCTAACCGGCACGCGCTAACTTTGCGCGTGTCCGAGTTGACCGCGCACTCGACGGTCGTGAATGATGCTGGGCATAGGCGTCGAGTAGTCGCCGGATCATGCGCTGGTACTGCGTATGATGCTTGCGGGCTTCCCCCTTGAAAAAATCGACGCTTCTCTTGCTCAGCGCGATGGTCACTTTGATTCCTTCCTCCCGAAAGATGAGTTCCTCGGGGCGAGGCAAGAAATCAGGAACGACTCTTAGGTCTCCGAGAGGTTCGTCGGTGTATCTTATTTTCCCGCTCATAGATTCGCCTGCCTTTCCGCCAGTAACCGGCTCCGAAAATCCGAATCGCGTTGTCGCGAAACGTGAACCGTACGGTCAGGATTCCGCCGTTGATCCAACCGAAACAGTAATGCCGCTTTTCGCTCGAGCTATGGGAGAGATCTTCCGCGATGACGCGGCGCGAGTCAGCAAAGGCGAATTGGGCCATTGCGAAAGAGACGCCGTGCTTCTCCTGATTTTCCTCATCCTTTTTGGGATCCCACTCGAACCTGACCTCTGCCATCGCACAGGCTACCACGAAGCCAGCAGAATGGCCATATGATTATATGGGCGTAAATCAGACATCTGCCAATTCTACCATCGGCTTTCCTCCGAACGGTGACAGGTCGCTAGCAGTCTGTTCTCAGTGCGCAATCTTATCCGAGAAACGGGACCGGACTATGAGCGACCGGTCTCGTTTCCACACTCTATAAGGAAGCGTGCGGCATCGAGCGACTTGCGCCGGAGCGGCGGGGCTTATCTCGTATGTGGGCACGTCCAACGAGGGGGCTTCCGACCCTTTTTACTTGTTCTTAGAGGGAGTGGCCGAGGCTGCCCTTTATTGCGCGCGTCGAACGAGGCCCTTCCGAGGGCGCGCGTTCTGCGAGCAAGAAGGGCACCTGGCCGCTCCTTCCCCATCCTTCTGCTTCAGAGCGCCGTGGATGGGGTACCGCGGGAGGCGCGGAAGCGAGAGGGCGCACGCTGCCTCTGCCCTGATTGGTAAATTTCAGACGGAACGGACGATCTGCACCGCCACATCACTCTCAATCCGTCCAACCGGCGAGACCTTCCCCACTCGTTCCTTGCGCACAATCTTCTCGATCTGCACGATGGCGCCTCTGTGCCAGCTATCGACAGCCGCATTTTGAGGGGAGGCCTTCCGATCCAGCCGCCCGACTTCAGGCCGTCCTGTTTCATTGCACAGCCAGGCTCGCTTCTCTCCCTTCAATTCTCGTAGCTCGCTTACAACCCGGAAGGTCTGGGGGCTGCGCGGCACAATAGTGCGACCGTCTGTACGCAACAGCAGATAAGAAAATTTCAACGCATCCTTGATGAACCCCACCTCTCGGTCAAGAGCGGCAATCGCAGGAGGCGTCTGCCAGGGTCGCTCCTCATGACACCAGTCGTCCGGGTGGTCTAAGGCGGGACAGGTTCCTTCATGCAGGCAAGGACTATAGACGGTGCAAATGCCCTGCTTGAGCAGATGATTACGCATCTGATGCAGCGCTCTCGCCGTCTGCCGCAAAGCAGGCTCGAGGATCATGATGGTGCCATGCGGTGCGAGGAACGGCAGGAGTTGGCCGACAACCCCGGCCCGCTCTGCGGGAGGATCGGACGCTGTATGGAACAATTCATTCAGACAGTTCGCCATGATAATCAGATCGTACGGCCCTCCCCGTACAATCTGCTTGCCAAGATCGCCTTTGAGCGGATGCTCCAGATTGCCTTCGACACAGCGAAGTCTTGATGTTGCGATTCCCACCTCCCGGCAATAGGCCTCCCATAGTTTCTTCGCATCCTGCAATGGTGCGGAAGAAGCATCAGCAGCCAAGACTGATAAAGACTTTGCCTGATCCGGGCTACGATGCCACAGCCAATCCAGCAGGGCTAAGGCCCCGGTCCCTGGTCCACTGCCAAGATCAAGGACAGCCATTGGGCGATCCGACGCCCCCACGTCTCTATCCCAGGGTAGCTCGTCCAATAGGACTTGGGCTTTGGAAAGGTTCACAGGGAGAAAGTACGAGAGATAGGCAGAAGCGTGGGCTGGATCATCCAGGTAATGGGGAGGCAACGTGGCTCGTGCTGTCGTAAACAGACGTGAAAGGCTCATGACCGCTCGTGCCAAATGGCTACCATGAAGGCCCCGCTCTGGCGAGGTCTTTTCCAGAACCTTGAGGACCTCTGACGACAGACCGGCAGGTTTCTTCTCGTTGAAGGGTTGCATGGGCATAGTGTAAGCTGATGTCGATTAGGAGGACAACCATGACAGATGCAATTCTCTTGGCCTACAAAGATGTGGAACGCTCAATGGAACGATTCACCCAACTGCTTCAAAGCCATGTAGAAACGATGGGGGCGGCCCCATCCCCAGACGCGGATAAAGTGTTCCGTTTGTCTCAAGGTTCCAAGGCGATGAGGGACAGTGCGATGATCTATCTCTCCTACGCCAAGTACGTAGCCTATGGCATGCCGGAGAGTGAAGAGATGGTGCAGGACGAGCTGCAGGGGTAGAGAAACGGTCGATTGGTTTGTTTGGTTCATTTAGTTTGTTTTGTTCAACCAAATAGACCAAACAAACGAAATAAACCAAAAAACAAAGAGCCCGATCCCAGAAGGGATCGGGCCCTTGTGTTTTTCCCAAACCTACCGTTTAGATGCTGCGCATGAAGTGCGCCACGTCATCCTGACTGACGGCTCCACCCATGATTGAGGACATTGCCACATTGGTCGACTTCTTCCCGGTTAGACCGGACTCGACTTCGTCCACAATCAATTCAACCGGCATCGACTGACCACCGTATACCCTCGGCCCACCGATAATCTTGGCATGAGAGTACCCGTAGATCGCTGTCGCCACTTCTTTTGCCAGCCAACCGACATAATTGAATTCTGGAACGACGATGAGCTTCGTCTTGGCAAGAAGTTGCCGTAACTCCTGTGTTGGAAACGGACGCAGCGATCGGACCTTGATCAAGCCGATCTTGATACCTTTTTCTGCACAGATGCGAACGGCCTCCCGTGACTGGGCCGCAGCACTGCCCGAGGCGATAATGACTGCCTCGGCATCGTCTACGTTCTCAGCTGTCAGCAAGCCACCCATATACTTATTGATGTACTTGCGCGACCGCTCCACGGCAGCCCAGACTTCCTGCTGCCAGACTGCGTGGATATTGTAGGCCATGAAATTCGACTTCTGCACCGGAGCGTCGCGTGACAGGCGGGCGGGAGGATTCTCCGCGTCAAGCACCGGAACCGCTCCGCGCCAGGCTTCACGCGGAGGAAGCCTGATGCCGCGATCCTGCATCCGGACATACCCACGGGCATGGGTCACAAAAAACCCGTCGCAGCAGACACCGACCGGCAGCGTCACATCATTTTTCTCGCTGATCGTAAACCCGGCCATGATGAAATCGAACATGTCCTGCTGGTTTTCGGCGTGAAAGACAAGCATGCCGCAGTTCAACAAATAAGCAACTTCGATATTGTCCGGCTGAATCGCCAAGGGAGCATTCACCACTCGGCAGGTAAACATTGCCACGGCCGGTAAACGATGGCCCGGCCATGATGCGATCCCTTCCATGCCACGCAAGGTTCCCGGGCCGGCCGTTGCCGTAAAACACCTCACACCCGCCCGTGACCCACCGGCAATCGCCGCCATCACACCGACTTCTTCTTCACCACGGTAGTATTCCTTTACGTATCCTTCGCCGTAGAGCACGCCGATCAGCTGCATCGTTTCGCTCTGCGGGGTGATCGGATAGGCGATAGCCAGATCCACGCTGGAGCGCCGAACCGCCTCTTTGGCCGCTTCGCTCCCAGTGATGAACTCCTTCGTGCGCGGGGCTTCGAGAAACATGTATTCCGGCGTGACCACCTTCTGCCGTTTCGCTTCGGCATGGGGGTCCTTCCTTGCTGTGCCCACCTCCACTTTTGGCGCGGCGACACTCGTGATGGGATCGCCCTGGGGATTTGTCTTTTGTTCTGCTTCGAGCGCTTCACTCATGATGACACCTCTTGGCTATATGGCCCGGGCTGTTCAACCGTAGTCTTAACCTTCGCGCTTCATCTGTTCAGCGGAATGGCCAAAGGCTCCCGCGCTGCCGGCGCCGACTGTCACCGGCGCAAAGGTGAGGGGACTCGTGTGAGTTTTCCCGCCGTGAACTCGTGATTGCGTGCCGGTAAATCGCACGTTCTCCCCGTTATCGGGCAATTTGATGCCCATTTCTTCACGCACCCGCTTGAAGACCTGCGCGGTCTTTTTCAACTTGACCACGTCCGAATCTCTGATCGTCAGCATCGCATCTTCATGCCCCTGCTCCGCACAGATCGCCATCGTCAGGCAGTTGGTCCCTGCACGAATCATCTTCAAGGTCAAATTGGCGTAGTGGCAATGCACCCCGACAAAGATACAGGCTTCAATCTTGTTGCCCCAAATCGTGAGGTTCGGATGGTTCGGATTGATGACCTCTTCCGGGTCGATCTTCGGATACTTCGGACGGTAGTCCGGCATGGGGATGATCATGACATTCGGAATTTGGGCTGCGATCTCCAGTACTGCCCTGGCCTTTTCAATTGCATGTTCGTTCCAGGCCCAGAGAACTAATGGACCAGGGAAAATGGTCGCGTTGGGACTGGTCAGCATCTTACGGGCCATCTCTTCGATGACCTTGTCTTCGTTGGGTTCCAGCAATCCATAGTACAGCCCTTCTCCAGGGTCAGGAAGAGAGACCCCTAACTGAGCTGCCGACGGAGGATGAAATCCAGCAGGACCTGGAACAATGATGCGTTCTCTTGTATCTTGCGTCGTTGCCACTCGCGTTTCCCCCCTTAATTGCCTATCACAGTCATTGGATTGGACAAGACCGCAACCGTGGTTTTCTCTTCATACCGAATGTTGTCGGTCACGGCAGCCAACGGCAATTGATCAATCATGGTCATCTTAATGGCATTATTTTTCGCCATGGTGTCGCAGACCCACACACACAGCGCGCAGCCCTTGCACCGATCCACCGCCACATATGCGGAGCCATACTTAAAGCCCTGATCCTTCCCCATGTCTTCGCTATACTGAATGGTATTCGCTTCAGGGCAATATTGCGTGCAGAGCTTGCAGCTCTTTGCGGCACAGATCTCAACACTGATATTGGCAACCAAATACATTGTGACTCCTTCGTAACTAAATCCTAGTTAGGCACTCACGGGCACACGGGCTTCTGACCGTTTGACCGATTCCGCAGCCCAACCGTGATCGACTGCGTAATTCCAGCCGGCCTGAATCACTGCCACATTTTTATCGATCAATTCCTGCTTCTTCTTGAATTTCCGCTCGACGACACTGTCCAACGCGGCCGTTCCACCGGATACGACGAATCCTTTGCCAAGGAATCGCTCCTTCACCGACTCCTCCAGCGCCTCAACAGACGTCAGGCCCGTGATGGCTCCGATACAGCCCATCAAGGCCATGTTCGTCGCAAGGTCCATCCCGGCGACTTGGAGGGACAGTTTGGTGGCGGGGAAATAATACAGTTTGGCATGGCGCTCTTCCAGCTCGCGCGCCTGATCTCTGTGAAGCGACATCGGCCCATCGTTATTGATCAGCGCAATTCCATTTTCCTTCAGTCCGAAGTAGAACGGCATCGTATACGACTTGCCGTGGGTAATCACTTGTGGGTGGAAAATAATAATGATATGGGGAAAAGTGATCTCTCCGATCTCATAGATCGGTTCATCCGACACACGGACGTAACTCTCAACCGGCGCCATCCGCTTTTCTGATCCATAAAATGGGACGATTGTGCTTTCACCGCCTGCATGGATCACCGCGGTGCTGAGAATGTGTGATCCGGTCACGACACCCTGACCACCGACCCCTGCCATCCGAATGTTGAAGCGCTTTGCCATGTCCGGACCTCCCTCCTGGTCGCTTATGCTTTGTTTGGAATTGCCGCGGCAGGAGCAGCCGGCTTCGGAAGATATTCTTTGTAGCCATACCGCTCAGTCAGATACTGCTTAGCCTCATCGCTCACATACTCCGTGAACTGATACCGATCGTTCTCAACGGCTTTCGCGTCTTCCATGACCTTGTCGGTTGGAATCGCATACTCGATGTTGCAGGAGGTGTAGGCCTGAATATAGGTGGCGCCTACTTCACGAGCAATCAACACAGCCTTCTTGATGACGCTCTCGACACGACGGGGATTATTGGGGACCACCGATGCCACATAGGCACAGCCGGCCACCTTCGCCATTTGCAACATATCCATCTTCTCGAACTTCTTCCCCAGCGGGGCCATCTTGAGAACGGCGCCGCGGTTGGTCATCCCGCTCTCCTGCCCACCGGTATTGCCGTACACTTCATTGTCCAACATGATCGTGGTGAATCGTTCCTTCCGGAACCAGGAATGGAGCACTTGCTGGAAGCCGATATCAGCCGTCCCGCCGTCTCCCGCCATAACGACGACATCCTTCGGCTTGTCACCGAATCGCAACCGCAACCCGCGGCTCAATCCGCTCGCCACACCGTTCTGATCTCCGTAGTTCCCATACACAAAGGGGATCGCAGCCTGTGAAATTGCCAACCGTCCACAGCCTGCCGTTCCGACAGTAATGGTATCTTCTGGGTTGGGGAAGGCGATGATCGCTAGGCGGATGAACAGAGTCATCGCACAACCGGCACACATGGGATGTTCTTCGAGAATTTCCTTGAAGCTCCCCATTTGGGAGACTGTAATTTTCTTTCCGAACGGGCCATGTTCGACCATGTCCCGATATTCTTTGGGCATGAACTTCTCAAATCCACCGGAAAATTTTACATAGTCAAGACTCATTGGAACACCTCCCTCTGCCGTTTTAACGGAATTCTATTGTCTCACTGGCAAGACACGGTTAATACGCGCAAACCCGCAGGAATCCGCGGGTGAATGAACGGAACTGACCTGCTTATCAACCTTCACGCGAGCCACATGGTAACAAAGGCCAAAAAAGACTGTCAATGAGAAACGTCACAGTTCCTGGGTCCCAAGTTCACGGCAACATACTATAACGTACTAATAATCAACACAACTTCTCATAAGGCCCACCCTATCAGATAGAAGGCCCAGCATACTCCAAGCCTGTAGGCCATTGGCCCTAACAATCTAAGTTTCGCGATGTTTTCATACCTGCAGAATGCGCGTCCTCAGTCATGGGGTAAGAAAGAGAGATTGCCGATTCAATAAAACCTGTCTAGACTAGGGCCTATGCCGACACACGTCATCATCCCAGGGGAAGACGAAAGCGCCCAACAGACCGGTGGGGTCCATAAGCGCCCCCCGATACCTGACAACTCGCTCAAAGCCGAGTGCCCGAAATTCATGAGTCATGGCCCTTGCGGAGGTGTGCGAAAAGGGGGCTTTTGTGAGGTGTATCCTGAGATGGTGTGTCCTTGGGTCACCCTCTACATTCAATTAGAGAAAATTGGCCGAGTGGAATGGATGAAACAAGTCTAACGAAAATACTCGTCTATTTGGTTTGTTTCGTTGGTTTGGTTATCTCGTTCAACCAAACAAACCAGACAAACAAAACAAACCGGATCAACTTGAAAGGGTAAGGCGTGAGGCGTAAGGAGAAAAAAATTCTGCCGGCGACAAGGCTAGGCTATAATGAGCGGCATGCTAAGAGCGGCATCACTGCTCCTCTTCCGGACATTGAAACATTCCCGAACCAATACAAGGGCTACGAAATCACCATCGAAATCCCGGAATATACAGCGATCTGCCCAAAGACCGGCTTGCCGGATTTCGGAACCATCGCCCTGCACTATATGCCGGACAAAGCCTGTCTCGAGCTGAAATCCCTCAAGATATACGTCCACGCCTACCGGAACGTTGGCATTTTTTACGAGAACTCCGTGAACCGCATCCTCCACGATATTGTCAAAGCCTGCCGGCCTGTCTGGGCGAAAGTCACCGGCACCTTTACCGCACGCGGCGGGCTGTCGAGCAAGATCGAAGCGAAGTATCCATAATCGGCATTTTCTGTCTTACTCTGAGGTATGGCCACCTACGCAATCGGCGATGTGCAAGGATGTTCCGATGCCTTGCAACGCCTCATCCAACATATTCGATTTGACCCTTCCGTAGATCGTCTTTGGTTCGTCGGAGATCTCGTCAACCGGGGTCCGGATTCACTGAACGTCCTCCGCTACATCAAGAATCTTCGAGATCGAGCTGTTGTCGTATTGGGTAACCACGACCTTTTCCTTCTTGCCGTGGCCGAGGGTATTGTCACGGTGCGTCCGGAAGACACGCTACAAGGAATACTGGCCGCGCCAGATCGCGACGAGCTCCTGGCGTGGGTACGGCAACAGCGGCTCTTGTATCGCGAGGGTCCTTTTGTCCTTGTCCACGCAGGTTTGCTCCCTCAGTGGACCATCGATGAGTCAGAGAAGCTGGCGCGTGAAGTTGAAGCTGGCTTGCGAGGTCCTGCGTATCGAGACATCCTTCGCGCGTTGTACCCCAGTAAACATCTCCAATGGTCTTCAAGCCTGAATGGTCCCACTCGGCTCGCGACCATCGTCAAAGTCATGACAAGACTCCGAGCCTGTTCACCCGATGGTCGGATGGAATCGTCATTTAATGGACCTCCGGACCTGATCCCCTCTGGATACTTCCCTTGGTTCAAGATTGAGGATCGAAAACATCGCGATACAACGATCATCTGCGGACATTGGGCCGCACTAGGGCTTCATTGTGAAGAGCATCTCCTCACGATCGACAGCGGCTGTGTATGGGGACGACAGCTCACGGCCATACGACTGGAAGACCGGACGGTATTTCAAGTCGACTGCAACAACGTCGGGTGTCGTGGTGACTGAGCCTGAACCGCCAGACCCGCACTGGCCTCGCTACTCAACCCGTCCATTCCCCCCATACCATTTCGTGCCCGGAAGGGCCCCACATCCACGCCGTGATCCACGCGGACATTCCTATGGACTGCCGGAGCCGAAACCAACGCCATTCCCCGCCGACAAATGGCACACTTCTGAAGACTATCTCTATGGAATTGATCTCTACAATTTCGCCTATTGGTGGGAATGTCACGAGGTCTTCGAGGGGCTGTGGCACGCCGTGGGGCACGATACCGCGCAAGGAAACTTCTTCCAAGCCCTCATCCAAGTCGCCGCCGCAAATCTCAAATCTTTTCTCGGTAACTCCGCGGCAGCACGTAACCTTCTTCGCAGTGGGATCATTCGATTGCAGAAGGTTCCTCCTTCGTATCTAGGCATCGACGTGCCTCGCCTCACAGAAGCGTTACAGGCGCACTTGATCAGCGCCCACCCACACGCTCCACTCATCGCCTTAGGCTAACCGCACTAGGACCAGGCTTTGGGAAAGCAAGGCCGCAGCGTCTGAAGAAGGCTGAGGACGAGGTTAAGGTTGAGCGTTGGTAAGCTTTTTGAGCAGCCTGCTAGAACTTCGATGATCCGCACCTGTGGAAAGATTAGGAGAATGCTCCTGCAGGCTGCTCAAAAAGGTCTTCCATCTCACCCTCCCACCCCACGCGCGCCGAGACGCGCGTCTTACCCATGGCGATGCCGCAGGCGAGAAAGAACCGGAGACGTACCCTCGGGGTACGTTGAGGATTGTTTCGAGCCGAGAACGAAGTTGGGAGCCTTTTTCAGCAGCCTGCTAGTGGTAGGACTCGGAGTCGCTGGGAAACTTCCCCTGCTCGACTTCTTCCTTGTAGCGTCGAAGGGCTTGGAGCGCATCCGCCTTCAGGTGGGCATAGGGCTTCACAAACTTTGGCACGAAATCATCGAATAATCCAAGAAGATCATAGAGCACAAGAACCTGGCCATCACAATGCGGCCCGGCGCCGATTCCAATGGTAGGAATAGCCACCTGTTCTGTAACAATCTTAGCCAGCTCGGCAGGGATCGCTTCGAGCACAAGAGCAAACGCGCCGGCTGCTTCAAGAACCTTGGCATCATTCAGCAATGCCTGCGCATGGTCCGAGTCTCTCCCTTGCACTTTGTAGCCGCCATATCGGTGCACAGATTGGGGAGTCATGCCGAGGTGCCCCATGACGGGAATGCCGATACTCGTCATTGCAGCCACCTGATCGGCTACAGCCGCGCCGCCTTCCAACTTGACCGCGTGAGCCCCGACTTGCAGAAACCGTCCCGCATTGCGGACCGCCTCTTCCCGACTGGCTTGATAGGACATAAACGGCATATCACCGATGACGAGTGCTTGCAGGGCAGCTCCTGCCACAAGTTTGGTGTGATACAGCATGTCCTCCATCGTCACCGAGATCGTATTGGCCTTCCCCTGCACGACGACTCCCAGTGAATCACCGACCAGGATCGTCTCAATACCGGCCTGTTCGAGAATGCGCGCGAACAATGCATCGTAGGCTGTGACGACGATGAGCTTCTTCTTCTCACGCTTGTGTCGTTGAAATTCTGGAATCGTCATGAACCCACTTCCGCCTTGGCGATAATGTCAGCCAGCCTGTGTGTGGCCTTGATCGCCATGATGTGGACCCCGTCGCAAAAAGGTTTCACCGCCTTGATGGTCCGCACCGCGATGTCCACTCCCACATCCTCCGCACGCTCGGGGCCTGCAGCCCTGAGCTCGTCGATCATCTCCTGGGGAACTGACACACCAGGAATATTGGCATTCATGAACTCCGCCATCCTGGCGTTCCGGAGGACGAGAATTCCCGCCAGTACCTTGACCTTGAAGGGCCGCACCACCTGCATAAAGGAGGCAAACTGCTCCGGGTGGTAAATCGCCTGTGTCTGGAAAAACTGAGCGCCGGCTTTTACCTTCACTTCGAACTTGGCGAGCATCGGGCCGAGCGGATCTGCTTCCGGAGTCACAGCAGCCCCGATGGTAAACTGCGTGGCGCCATCTAACTTGTTTCCTACAAAATCCTTCCCGTTGTTGAGTCCTTGCACGAGCTGCATGACTTGAACTGAATCCAGATCATAAACCGGTTTTGCCTCTTTATGGTCCCCAACCGTCGGATAGTCTCCAGTGAGACAGAGTATATTGCGGATACCGAGCATGGAGGCCCCCATCAGGTCCGATTGCATCGCAATCCGGTTCCGGTCACGACAGGTCATTTGCATCACAGGATCATGGCCGAGTTCATAGAGGAGTCGGCACACAGAGAGAGACCCGGCCCGCACCACAGCAGCCGTATTGTCCGTCACGTTGACCCCATGCACGCGTCCCACCAGCTGTTTGGCGTTTTCCAATACGCCTGAGATATTCGTGCCTTTGGGGGGATTGTACTCAATCGTGACAGCAAACTGTCCCCGATCAAGCACCTCTCGTAATCGCCTCGGCTCCCGGCTCATGTTCTTTCCGTACCCCCTTACACTTCACCCGCTGTTGTAGGAGGATTGGGGGCTCCCTACTGCGCGCATCTCTCCCCTCATCCTTACAACTAATGCTTCAAAACTCGTTCGTTATCTCTTCGGGGATGGGGGCTGATTGATCTTCCACTGCGCGCGTCCAACGAGGGGAGTCCGCGACCGCGCGTTGCGCGAGCACAGAAGATCATCAGCCTCCATCCCCTTTCCACCTACAGCATTCCCGCCATTCTCTTCGCAGACTCCACCGTATTGTCCAGCAACATCGCGATCGTCATCGGCCCCACACCACCCGGCACAGGACTGATCCAGCCCGCTTTCTGACTGACCGGCTCAAAATCGACATCGCCACACAATTTACCCTCAGGGGTTTTGTTCGTTCCCACATCTATGACGACTGCCCCTTCTCTCACCATGTCGGCCGTGACAAACCTGGCTTTCCCAATCGCCACCAGCAACAATTCGGCTTCGCGACAAACCGCGGGCAAGTCTTTGGTCTTGGAGTGACAAATCGTCACTGTGGCGTTGCGCTGGAGCAACATGAGCGCCAAGGGCTTGCCGACAATATTGCTCCGACCCAATACGACAGCGCGTTTCCCTTCGATACTCACACCGGTGGATTCGATCATCTTGATAACGCCCTTCGGTGTGCAGGCTTCAAACACGGGATGCCCCTCAACAAGTCGACCGAAATTGTACGGATGAAACCCGTCTGCGTCCTTGTCAGGCGACACAGCTTCAAGCACAACTTTGCTGTCGATATGTTTCGGGAGCGGCAACTGGACCAAAATCCCATGGATCTTGGGATCAGCATTCTCTTTTGCGATCAAGGCCAACAGCTCTGCTTGAGTCGTACTCGCCGGCAATTTGTGATCATCGATATAGATGCCCGCCGCATCACAGGCTTTCTGTTTGCTCTTCACATAGAGATGCGAAGCGGGATCGTCGCCCACCAGAATCGTCGCCAGGCCAGGTTTCACCCCGGTCTTAGCCAAGACTGCCGCCGATTCGGCTATGAGCCCCTCCCGAACTTGCAATGCCAACGCTTTGCCGTCGATCAATCGTGCTGCCACGGGTTCCTCCACTTATGACAAGGTTTAAGGTTAAGGTTGAGGCTGAGCAAGAGCAACCAGAACGACCATTCACTCAGCCTTGACCTCAACCTTGACTTGTATTCGGAGTCGGCACCATACCAGGGCATTTTTGATCAAGTCAACGACCAGCCAAGACGTGAGGCGTCAGGCGTGAGGCGTGAAACGCGAGACGGGAGACAAAAGAAGAAACAATCCGTTCTCTCTCCATACCCCTCACGCCTCACCCCTAACGCCTAACGCGTTACGCCTTACGCCCATTTCTTGACAGGTTCTTCGCTTGACAGCTACGATGGATTCGGCAACCAAGATCAACCGCCATCGAGCTTGTGAGCAGAACCTCCTCCGTGATGCCCCTTCTGACACGCGTCGTCCGTCATCCTGTGGCCTGGCTCATCTGGATCGTATCCGTTGCGATCGTCAGCCCGCTCAGCGCCCAGATCACCGTGACCGAACTCCAGTCTCCCTATAGCTTTGTGAATGATCCCATCGAAAAGGGCTATTTTATTTCGAGCGTGAACGGCGAGGCGGAGGCCGCCGACAACAACGGATTCATCACCAAGCTCGATCCCCATGGCAAACTTCTGAATCTCAAATTCATCCAGGGCGGGAAGGGTGACGTGACCCTCCATGCCCCCAAAGGCATGGCCGTGGTGGAGCATGTCCTCTACGTGGCGGACCTCAATACCTTACGGGGTTTTAACACTGCCACCGGCGAGCCGGTCATGATGCTCACCGTCCGATCGCCGGCTACCGCACAATCTGAGCTGCCACGGGCCTCCTTGAGCGACGTGGCCTTTGATGGCAAGGGCCACTTGTACTGCTCCGATCAGAAAGCCAACACGATCTATCGCGTCGATCTAGCCACTCAGACTCTGTCCGTGCTAGTAACAGACCTGGCCCTGGCCGGTCCCTCAGGCCTTGCTGTCCATCCCAAGTCCGGCCAGATCATTGCGGTGAGCTGGGACAAGGGCAAGATCTTCGAGGTCTCTCCAGAAGGCATGGTGACGGAGCTCTTCTCTAATGGATTCTTTTCCAACCGCTTTCAGAATCTCCGTGGAGTAGACTTCGACCGCTGGGGCAATATGTACGTGTCCGATTTCACGACAGGAAAAGTTTGGCGCATGAGCTGGGACAAGCGGTTTCAAGTCATCGCCGAGTTTCTGCCCTCGCCGGGTGACCTGAGCATCGACCGTGCAAACAACCTCATCCTTGTCCCATTCGAGTCGGCCCATGCGGCTGAAATGAACGGACTTGAAACCCCCAGCAGCGCGAAGTCCAAACAAGAGAAACGGACATTGGCAGACTACGGTTTCATTCCCCCTCCGCCGAAGCCGGCACCGGAAGGGCCAACAAAGAAATGAGCCACTGCGCCTATTGTTCACAGCGAAAAGGCAAGCGGCCATGCCCCGCTTTGGGGGGACTGATCTGCAGCCAATGTTGCGGCGAACATCGAATCGTGCGCGTCTCATGCCCTGCCGATTGCCTCTATCTCGAATCCGGGAGCGACTACCAGCAGAAACGACTCGCGGTACAATTTATGCCGATACGCCGAGAGTTCTATCGCGAGTTGACCGAGCTAGGCGGTGACAAATCCGTAGCCCTGTTCAATCTCATTGAAGTGGTGACGTTCGGGTACTTCCAGGGACGCCGCGACGGGCAGGATGCGGAAGTCGTGGCAGCGCTGCAGGCCCTGCGACGGACGCTCAGCCCCCTCCATATACCCGCTGCACCGATGCCGGTATTCGCAGAATATCTCAAGAAGGAGTACGACACGTTCAAAAAGCAAAATCCTGAGCAGATCGCCGATATGTCTTCCGCGCCGGAGATTCTGGACCGTGCGATCGCCTTCGTCTCGCGCTTTTCCGGCACGGACTTTCAATCGCAACGATTTCTCGCTGGGCTCATCGGATATGTGCGGGCTTACCACCCTGAGATCGCAGAATACCTGACCAAGCAACGTGAGCCGGGCCACATCATTCTGCCAGGGCAGCAGTTCATGCCGCCACCGGCGCCTGAGCCCCATACCCATGGACCTGGCTGCCATCACCACTGACGGGGAACCACGCCCAGTACGGTAGGACACTGACCATGAGCGCTGGGAGAGAACAAAAGATCAGAAAAGCGCGCCGAGTGGAGTTACGCTGCATCCTGGGATTTGCTTCCGGAGAGATTGAAGGCGATGCGACAGTGACGAACATCTCAACCTCCGGCTGTCGAGCCGAATCTGACGTCAACATGGCGGAAGGGCTCGACGTTCAGCTCACAATTTACCTACCCGACCAGTCGCCTCCCATCAAGGTTGAACGAGCCTCTGTACGTTGGGTCTCAGGCCGCGCTTTCGGTCTGAGCTTCATTCTGTTCTTCCCGTCGGAACGAGCCCGTCTCCGTACATTCATCGATACCATCAAAAAATAGCATCCGCTTTTCTACTTTCTACACTCCACGAGCAGCGCAGCCTCATGAACTCCAACTGCGCACATCGAGCGAGCACATTGTTATTGCGGATGCTCTGGGTCCGTGAAACCACACCGCTACTCAACAATCGTCACCGTTATCTCAATCCGCTCGTTCGGTAGGTCCTGAGCATTTCTTGCGAGAGCCACGATCTTATCGGCGACGCCAAGCCCTCTTACTACCTCGCCAAACACCGTGTATTTTCCATCGAGGAAGTGAGACGGCTCGACGACAATGAAAAACTGCGACCCAGCTGTGTCCCGCTCGTTCGCTCGCGCCATCGACACAATGCCTCGCTTGTGCGGGATGTCGCTGAACTCTGCTTTGAGCAAGATCGGATTACCCTTCTCATCCTTCGGCCCACCCTGCCCATAGGTGTCCTTGCGCAGCGAGTTCTTGGTATTGGGATCACCTCCCTGGATCATAAAGCCTGGAATCACCCGGTGAAAGATCGTCCCATCGTAAAAGCCTGATTTGGCCAGCTTGATGAAGTTTCCAACATGATTTGGAGCCACATCCGGATAGAACTTGAGATGCATGTCTCCGAACTTTGTCTTGATGATGGCTCTTGGACCGACGCTGGGCGGAGGCGGAGACGGAACCGGTGCCACCTCGGCCTTTCCTCCACAGCCCGTAAGAAGACCAATCCCCAATAGCATGCCGGCCAACACGAGACTTTTTATGACAACAGAATCATGCGTCATCGTCCGCCAACCTCGCATCGTTTACTCGCCCACCACGACCGTCATCTCCACGCGCTCTGTGGGAAGATCACGGCTGTTCCTCGGCAAGTTGACAATCTTGTCCGCCACCTCCATCCCCTTCACCACTTCACCAAAGACCGTATATTGCCCATCGAGAAAATTCGAATCCTTGACGACAACGAAGAACTGCGAACCGGCACTGTTGGGATCATTCGTGCGTGCCATGGAGAGAATCCCTCGCCGGTGAGGGATGTCATTGAACTCGGCTTTGAGCTTCTGGCTCGGCCCCCCCTGACCATAGGTCTCCGGCTTGTTCAGATCTTTGGTATTGGGATCGCCTCCCTGGATCATGAATCCTGGAATTACTCGATGAAAGATCGTGCCGTTATAGAAACCGGATTTTGCCAACGCGATGAAATTTTCAACATGTTTGGGGGCCTTCTCGGGAAAGAAGACGATGTCCATATCGCCAAACTTCGTTTTGAGCGTCGCCTTGGGACCTTTTATTCCTTCTACTGTTCCTGCCGCAGACTTGTCAGCCGCAAAGAGGGTACCCATCCCCAGCAACAGACCCCCAGCAAGCGTGAGCGCCACCGCGGACATTTTCACAATCATTCGTCTCTGCATGATACGCCTCCCTGGATTAGTAACTGATCCCCTTGTGAGGTGACCCTACCGTGCCGACTCGCCCACATCACTCATGAGTGTTTCTGCTGCAATCGCCAACGTTCGGGCGAGCTTGATCAAGCCTCTACCTGTTGGAGAGCCTGCTTCGCCGCCTGTTGCTCCGCCTCCTTCTTGCTGCGTCCAGACCCTCTGCCGACGACCTGGCTCTGAATGGACAGTTCCACCTCGAATAACTTTTGGTGGTCTGGTCCTGTTTCTCGAACGGTCACATAGCGCGGCAATGTGTCGTACCGCTTTTGACACCATTCTTGAAACTGAGTTTTATAGTCGCCTGCTCCCGGCTGCTCCTGTTGCGCGGCAACATGCGTGAGTTCCTCTGCGAAAATTTGGTGCGTCACCCTGCGGCTTGCTTCGAACCCTCCATCAAGATGAACCGCCGCAAGTACCGCCTCCAGTGCATCGGCCAACAACGAATCTTTTTCACGCCCTTTCGAACGGTCCTCCCCGCGCCCGAGCTTGAGATGCTCCCCGAGTCCGAGCCTACGGGCCACCTGCGCCAACGACGCCTCGCTGACCAAACGTGCTTTCACCTTGGAGAGCACCCCCTCTGAAGACTGCGGCAACACGGAAGCGAGATACTCACTGATCACAAGCGACAACACGGCATCGCCGAGAAATTCAAGCCGCTCGTTATGTTGAGGCGACGCTGTTTTCTGTTCATTGACCAGGGAGGAATGGGTCAAGGCCTCCTCGAGCAAGGACAGAGCCTTGAATCGATAACCCAACGAGGATTGGAGCACATCGGCAGAAGAAGCCGAAGTCATAGTCGATGGATCCGCATACCACACACCGGGGACAGAGACCCCCAACCATGGCCCCAGCCCCCAACAGTACAGAGAGAATTCGAGCAGCAAGCCCGCTGGCGGAAAGCGCGTCGTAGCAGCAGACCGGCAATTGCCGCTGAAGCGCTCATGAATGATGCTGGTTAGACATCAGGCTTCCTGAAGAGCAGGCAGGCATTGACCCCACCGAATCCAAAAGAATTCGACAGCGCCACCGTTACCGTAGCAGGCCTGGCCCTATGCGGAATATAGTCCAGGTCGCAGGCAGGGTCCGGATGATCGAGGTTGATCGTCGGTGGGAGTATCCCGTGGTGAAGCGCCAGAACCGTAAACACCGCTTCAATCCCGCCAGCTGCCCCGAGTAGGTGGCCGGTCATCGACTTAGTCGAACTGACAGGTATGTGGTAGGCCTGCTCACTGAACACCTGCTTGATGGCTTTGGTTTCAATGGCATCAGCCATCGTCGACGTGCCATGCGCGTTGATGTACCCGACCTGGTCCTTGCGGATACCGGCATCTTTGAGCGCCAACTCCATGCACCGGACTGCGCCTTCGCCCTCTTCAGACGGGGCAGTAATATGGTAGGCGTCGCTGTTCATGCCGTAGCCGATCAACTCGGCGTAGATACGAACGCCTCGCCGACGCGCGTGCTCCAATTCTTCCAAGACCACAACTCCGGCGCCCTCGCCAAGCACGAACCCGTCACGATCCTTGTCGAATGGCCGGCTCGCTTTCGTCGGATCGTCGTTGCGGAATGACAGGGCTTTCGACGCCGCAAACCCTGCGACACCCAACGTCGTGATGGCGGCCTCCGCCCCGCCGGCAATCATGACATCAGCATCACCAGCCTGAATCAGTCGGTACGCGTCCCCGATGCAATGATTGCCCGTCGCACAGGCAGTCACAGCACAGGAGTTCGGTCCCTTGGCACCCAGCCTGATCGCCACCTGACCGGAGGCCAGATTGATGATGGTCATGGGAATGAAAAATGGGGAGACACGCCCAGGGCCTTTTTCCTGCAGAATCTTATGATAGTGCTCGATCGATCCTAGCCCTCCGATACCAGAGCCAATATAGACACCGACTTTCGTGGCCTCTTCCGGCGCTACGGTAAACCCCGCATCATCCACTGCCAGCTGGGCTGCGCCCACGGCATAATGGATGAACGTATCCATCTTTTTGATTTCTTTTTTCTCGATGAACTGGGCTGGATCGAAGTCTTTCACTTCGCCGGCGATTTGGGCATCGTACGCTGCAGGATCGAATTTTGTGATTCGACTGATGCCGGACTCGCCGGCACAGATGGCCTTCCATGTCTTGTCGACACCGGTTCCCAGAGGCGTAATCAGCCCCAGACCGGTTACCACAATCCGCCTGGTCGAGCGAGGACTCATCACGTTCTGAGGCTGCTACGCTTTTTCCTTTATATAGTCCAGTGCTTTCCCGACCGTCAGAATCTTCTCCGCATCTTCGTCGGGGATTTCAATGCCGAATTCTTCTTCAAGGGCCATCACCAACTCAACCGTATCGAGCGAATCGGCGCCAAGGTCTTCCACAAAACTGGCTTCCGGCGTCACCTCATCTTCTTCAACTCCTAACTGCTCACCGATAATTTTTTTCACCCGTTCATCCACAGTACCCATTGCTTTTCCTGCCTCCTTTCCCATCCTGTATCCTCCTTGTCACTGCAGGCCTATAGCCCGCAGCATTATACAATATTCTGATAGAGCCGTTACACCATCAACATCCCACCGTTCACATGTAAGACATGCCCTGTGATATAGGCGGCTTCGTCCGACACGAGAAAGCGCACCGCCGCCGCAATATCAGCCGGAGTACCCAGCCGCCCTAAGGGAATTTGCTTCTGAAGCGTGTCTTTCACTTCTGTCGATAATCCCTGTGTCATGGCCGTATCGATGAAACCGGGCGCGACCGCATTCACCGTGATTGAGCGGCTGGCATATTCACGTGCAACCGTCTTGGTCAATCCAATCACCGCCGCTTTCGATGCTGCGTAATTCGCCTGGCCCACATTTCCCATCACCCCGACGATCGACGCAATGTTGACGATACGACCATACCGCTGCTTGGTCATCGAGAGCAAGACCGCCTTGATGCAATTGAACGTCCCGTTCAAATTGACTTGCAACACCAGGTTCCAGTCTTCCTCCTTCATCCGCAATAATAGCCCGTCTCGCGTAATCCCGGCATTGTTCACCAGGATATCGACCTTCCCCCATTCCTTGAGCACGTGATCGACCATGGCCTTGGTGTCAGCGGCGTCTGCCACATTGACTTTGACGTTTAATGCCTTGCGCCCAAGCTGCTCGACCGCCGCAATCGTGTCCATCGACCGGCTCGGATCGAGATCAGCCACCGCAATATCGGCCCCGGCTTGGGCCAGCACTTCCGCTATTGCACGCCCAATTCCTTGAGCCGCCCCTGTCACAATCGCAACCTTGCCTTGAAGTGACATCACAACTCCGTTCATCGCTAAACGTTATTCGTTAAACGCTCTGACATTACCGTTTCACGATTCACGTTTAACGTCCTTAGGGTCGCCTCAAGCGACTTCGGATCGTTGACATTCAGAGTCACGGCGTCCGGCAGAATCCGTTTGATCAAGCCGCACAACACCGTTCCCGGCCCGACCTCGATGAACGTCTTCACACCCATTGCAGCCATGACCTTCACGCTATCTTCCCAGAGGACTGAAGAAGGAAGCTGTCGTACCAATGATGCCTGGATATCACAGGCCTTGTTGATCGCTCTCGCTTCCGCATTGTTGACCAAAGGCATCTTGAGATCGGACCAGTTGATCGCTGCCAAATCTTCGGCAAGTCGATCAGCGGCCTGCTGCATAAGCGGCGTATGGACCGGCACACTGACGGGGAGTGGGATCGCCTTCTTACATCCTTTGCCCTTTGCCAGTTCAATGGCCCGTTCCACCGCAGCCTTTTCTCCGGCAATGACAATCTGGCCAGGAGAATTGAAGTTTGCTGCAGCCACGACTCCAGCAGATGAGGCCTCCCGGCAGACCTCTTTCACCACGTCAGCGCCGAGACCGAGAAGCGCAGCGACAAGCCCTGTTCCTGGCGGAACCGCTTCGGCCATATAGCGGCCTCGCTTCTGCACGATCCCCACCGCCTCCCGATAGGTCATGCCCTCCGCTGCAACCAGCGCCGAATATTCGCCAAGGCTGTGACCGGCCACTGCAACCGGCGAAATACCCAATGGCTTGAAGGCATAGAGCGCGGCCATACTGCTCACCAGCAAGGCAGGCTGTGTATATTCCGTGAGGTTCAACCGTTCTGCGGGCCCCTCAAAACACAATGCGGCGATGTCATATCCCAGCACCGAGGAGGCCTCTTCATAGAGACTCTTAATGCCCGGGTCAACTGCAAGCAGCGCTTTTCCCATCCCGACTGATTGAGACCCCTGTCCCGGAAAGACCAGTCCAATACCGGATGACCTTGTGGATTGGAGAGTCGCCATACTACTGGGGTGATTGCACGAGGCTACTGGTTACTCTTGATCATTTACAGGATCACACTGGAGCAGCGCATCGCGCCGCTCCCATGACGTTAGATATCGTCGAATCCCCGTTGAATGTCAACGGGAAAAAGTTCTGGAAGGCCGTCAGCGGTCAGCCCTCAGCCATCAGCGAGAATTTCCGATCCGGAGCTGACAGCTGATCGCTGAAAGCTTCGTCCCCTACCACCTGATGAGCGCAGATGCCCAGGTCAGTCCGGCGCCGAAGGCCCCTAACATCACCAGGCTTCCTTCTTTGATCAGCCCCTGCTGCAGGGCTTCATCCAAGGCAATGGGAATCGATGCTGCTGACGTGTTGCCATACCGATCAAGATTCAACATCACTTTTTCCGGCGGGAGTCCGAGACGCTCAGCGACTGCTTTGAGAATACGCACATTCGCCTGGTGCGGCACATAGAGGTCGAGGTCCTCCACACGGAGATGATTCGCAGCCAGGGTCTCCCGCGCGACTTCTTCCAAGGTCCGAACCGCCACCTTAAAGGTCTCGTTCCCCCTCATCTTGATATACTGCATCCGTTCCGCCACAACCTTGTCAGAAGGCGGCAAACGCGATCCCCCCCCCGGCACCGCAATCAATTCGCAGAGCGCGCCATCAGAACGAAGATGTGTTGAAAGAATACCTCGGTCGTTCTCACTCGCACTGACGACCGCTGCTCCAGCCCCATCGCCGAACAAGATACAGGTATTGCGATCGGTCCAGTCGGTAATTGCCGACATCACTTCCGACCCGATAATCAAGACATGGCGCATGCCGGTTTTCACATAGGCATCCGCCATCGATAATGCATAGACGAACCCGCAACAGGCAGCCGACAGGTCACAGGCCGCCGCGCGCGTGGCTCCCAGCTGATGTTGAATCAGGCAGGCGGTGGCAGGAAGCGGATGATCACCGGTGCAGGTGGCCAGCAGAATCAGATCAAGATCGGCTGCACTCACCCCTGCAGCCGTCAGGGCCCGCTCCGCCGCCTTTACCCCCAGATCAGAACAGGCTTCACCGGGACCGGCCACATGTCGCTCGCGGATGCCTGTCCGTTCGACGATCCATTCGTCCGATGTGGCCACCATCCGCTCAAGATCGGCATTGGTCAACACCCTGGTCGGTACGTACGATCCAGTCCCTACAATGCGGGCTCTCATGCCGATGCATCCTCGGTGGGCTTGGTCTGTGAGAGGCTCTCATCAATATCACGTCGAATCAACTCATCGACGCGATGCTCAGCCAGTCCCTTCGCCCGGCGGATGGCATTCTTGATCGCCTTGGCGGATGAACGACCATGGCAGATCATCGTGATACCATTGACACCTAAAAGCGGGGCGCCCCCGAACTCGGCATAGTCGATTTTCTTCTTCAAGTTTAGGAGTGGCGTGGCAATAAGAGGATACGCCAAGCGACCGAGGAAGGATCCGGAGATCTCCTTGATCAATAACTTCTTGATCGTATCGGCCACCCCCTCGGAAATCTTCAGCGCGACGTTCCCGATAAAACC
This sequence comes from Nitrospirota bacterium, assembly GCA_016219645.1. Lineage (NCBI taxonomy): Bacteria > Pseudomonadati > Nitrospirota > Nitrospirota bacterium. Next base: position 106,309 of record JACRLR010000018.1, on the reverse strand, counting down.
ATCGCACACCACGACATCGGTGCTTCCACTATAGACATCACGGCCTTCGACATTGCCGATGAAGTTGAGCGTACTCGCTTTGAGAAGCTTGAACGCCTCCTTCGTGACTTCATTCCCTTTGCTGTCCTCCTCCCCGATACTCAACAGCCCGACACGGGGGTTGGGTTTTCCAAAGAGGTATTTGCCGTACTCATTCCCCATGATAGCGAACTGAGTGAGGTGCTGAGCCGTACAGTCCACATTCGCCCCCACATCCAACATGATCGCCGTACCGGTCAGAGTGGGCAAGCTTGTCGCGATCGCCGGGCGCTCGACACCCTTCGTGAGCCCAAGCAGAAAGAATGACGCCACCATACTGGCGCCGGTGTTGCCGGGACTGACCACGGCGCTTGCCTCGCCGCTCTTGACCAATTCCGTAGCAATCCAGATGGAGGAATCCCGCTTCTTCCGGGCTACGGCAGCCGGGGACTCGTGCATTTCGACGACCTGAGAAGCATGCCGAATAGATACACGAGAGTCTGTGCAACCAAGACGACGACATTCGGCGTTGAGAGTCGTCTCATCACCGACCAACAGCACCTCGACATCACATTCCTGGGCAGCCTGGAGAGCCCCTTCTATGACCGGGGCCGGTCCATGGTCAGAGCCCATGGCATCAAGCGCAATCTTCATAAGCGACTGAGTGTTTCGTAACAGATGACGTGTCGGTGATGACACAAGACGAGTAACGCGTCACCACGCGACATGCGGCAGGAGTGTAGAGCAGTAAGGTGCTCGACGCAACAGGCAAAGACACACAATCCCGTTGTGCTCCCTCGGGCCAGGGGCCTCCGAGCTAGGACTCTTCGACCTGGATCACCGCTTTGCCCTTATACGTTCCACAATTCAAGCAGGTGTAGTGCGGCAGCTTAAGCTCGTGGCACTGCGGACAGACGGACATGCCCGGCGGCGTGATACGCAGTTTCTGTGTGCGCCGCTTATCTCGTCGTTCCCGTGAATGTTTATGTTTCGGATTTGGCATGGCAACTCTTTCTCACTTTCGATAGCGGCGGTCACGCTAGGAGGCTGACGATCCTCCGGCCTTGCGATTCGTGACCTGGATTACTCGAACTGTCGGCATCGGCAGTTCTTCAGAACACTGGCAGGGGCCCTCATTCAGGTTTTTCCTACATCGTGGACAGAGCCCCAAACAGTCGTCGTTGCAGAGAGGCTGCATCGGAGCAGACAGGATGATGTGTTCACGCAACATAGGAGCCAGTTCCAGCTGATTGCCTTGATATTGATACTGATCGTCCGGTTCCTCTTCTTGCTCGGCCTCTACGTTTTTTGTATTTGTTTTTCGGGAATCGACTCGCTTCGGATGACGCGGCGTCGACTTGGGTTCCGGAACGAAGGCGGCCCGCACAGAGAAGGCCAACGGATCTTCATACTCTTTTAAGCACCGCACACATTCACGGATAACTGTACCCTCCAGCACACCAGTCACAGCGACCAGCCCTTCAACGTTGGTCAGCTCAAGACTCACTGCCAGCGGGCCTTGGACTATGGCCTCATCCTCGGTGAGGCCAAGCTCTTCAGCCGTCGCCTCGCCGACCAGCGAAAGCCCATCGACCGTTATGTCAGCCAGCAGCGGCCTGAGAAATTCCATCACGGCACCTGCCTGCATTCCCATCCCCAACGTGACCGGTTATCGTTCTTCCGCAAAACTGATGAGAGCGATGTGCCGAGCCCGTTTGACCGCAGCCGTCAGCTCGCGCTGGTGCCTCATGCAATTGCCGGAGATACGCCGCGGGACGATCCGACCCCGCTCAGTGAGAAAATTTCTCAGCAGCCCGACATCTTTAAAATCGATCGATCCCTGGTCGATACAAAATCGACAAGGCCGGCGACGTTGAAAAAAGCGCCCGCCACCCTCTCGATCTCCACCCTGTTGTTCACGCTCCATAAACCGTCTCCCTAATTGTTAGACATGTTCATCGGATTCATATCCGGCATCATCGTGCACCGGCGCCTCAACTCCGCCACCACCGCCGTCCTGGCGTTTCGGCATAAATGTCACCGTTTGAGCCACCACTTCGTGCTTGCTGCGCTTCTGGCCGTCCTCTGTTTCCCATCGGCGCTGCTGCAGCCGACCGTCGACGATGATCCCACTCCCCTTGCTCAGATACTGTCCACAATGTTCTGCCTGCTTGCCGAAGACGACAATATCGACAAAACAGACTTCTTCTTTCAATTCGTCCCCCTGCTTATATCGCCTGCTGACCGCGAGACCCAAACTGGCCACAGGTGTCCCATTCGGCGTGTACCGCAACTCAGGGTTCCTCGTAAGGTTTCCGAGGAGGATGACTTTATTAAATCCTGCCACCGGCAAACTCCTCTGATATCGCCTCACGCGGCCGTGGCGGCACCAGTTCTTTCTTGAGATGGACGGTCAAGAACTTGATGATAGAGTCCTCCAAACGATAGGACCGTTCTAATTCACCGACCGTGACATTAGGCGCCCTGAAATAGAAGTAGACGTAGGTCCCCTTCCGTTCTCGCTTCACCTCGTACGCAAGTTTCTTCTTACCCCAATTTTCTGACTTGATGAACTGCGCGCCGGTCTTCTCTGCCACCGCCTTCATCTTCTCGATCAAGGCCGTGGTCTCCTGGTCAGAGACAGACGCACGAATAATGAATAGAGACTCGTAGAGCTCCATGCAGCAATCCTCCTGGACAAAGGCCCCGGATCAATTGTCCGGAGCGAGGTGTAGGCGCCTCTATATGAGGCGTAAAGAAGGTTGGACGCTATCACAGCGGTGGAGAAACTGTCAATTTATTGGAGATCAGGCCGGAGGAACGGAGCTTGCCGAACTTCATAGTTCTTGAATCTTTGAGAATCGTGGGGAGGATCAGATCTGCCAGCCGGAGTGACGGCTGCAGTATATTGAGATTCCCTGTCTGTGATCCGTGTTGATAACGATTGTGAAACTGTCGATTAGTTGAAGAAAAATGAACGGAACCTGGGCTATACTTTCCGCAGCGTAAGCTCTGACCGAAGGCCACCCTGTAATAATCCAATACACAGCCATGTCAAAAAAGAAAAAAAAGACACCAGCCGGCGAGCCCACCCCCCCCATCATCACGAACCAACCTCCTTCACCTCTTAAGCGAGCAGTGAAGTGGATATCTGTCACCATACTGATATGCGCTTCTCTCTCCGGTCTGATGGCATTTGCCCCCGTCCTGACCATAGATGTCGGCACCCCACAAGAACCCAACAATCCATTCTCTTACCCCTTCATCGTAAGTAACAATATGCTTGTGCCATTGTTTGGAGTGACCATTGTGTGCAGAGAGGAAGGGAAATTTGAAGGAGGGGGGACATTCGACAATAAGACTGATGGTTCTGAAGAAACACTTCCCATCATGGCTCCGCACCGAAAAGCGACCGCACCTTGCCATCGAGGATTTACGATCAATGCGCCACTGGAGAGCGCGGTGGTCACTGTAGCTGTGTCTTATTCTCCCTTTTTATGGCCATTCAAACTATCCGCGATCCGTCAGTTTAAAGCAGAAGTGAATGCCGATAAGAAAACCCTGTGGCTCCCCCAATGAACCAACCAGGCGCTTACTCGTTCTCCAGCAAGTAATCGGCGCGATAGTTGCCACGACGGCCTGCCTAGCCCGCATTATTCACGAAGGCTTCTACTGCAACCGCCGATACGCTGTTCCGACGGGCGTGCTCGCCACTCAGTCGGTCAACATACTGTTTAAGTATGCTTCCCTCCTTCCCGGCTGCGCTTGCCCGTCTCACAACACGTCTCAGCGGTTTCGTCACGAACCCTCGTGAATAATGCGGGCTAAGCTCAACCGCTCCCTTGCTTCCGGGACAGGAGCCGGTGGCCTGAGGCTCTTCGCTCTCTCACCTCCCACGACACCCCATCCACGGCGCTCTGAAGCGGAAGCCTTCCGGAATTCCCGCCGCACCGTGGCCTCACGACCACGGTGCTATGGTCAGTTCCGGCTTTCCTTCTTCAGACGCCGGGCGGGGTCCCCGTCGCTCCGGTGAAGTCCGCTCAGACCCACAGGCCACCAGCTGAGGAGATACCAATGCAGTTCTTATAGGAAGAATAGATTGGATAAAGAAGCGATGTCAGACACCATTGCTATTTAAAATTCTCTGGTTGGGTTATAGCACTCAACTGAACTTGTTAGCGGGTCAATTATCAAAAGCCAAAGGTCGAGACGGCGGCGTAGCGCTGGCCTAACATTTTTTCTCAGAAGGTTCATATACCGGTCGGAGTTAGGCAAGGCAAGAGCAAGACGCGTTGGCTTGTCGTTATTTGCAAGCTGGCTCATCACATTTGAGAGACCGCTGTGCCCTTCTCCCGCGGGTTCATCATAGTATGAAACCACGCTAGCGAGGGCCCTATCGAAATTATTATCAAGGGTGGAAGAGGCTCCACGCCCAAGCCCTTTGCATTCAACTTTCCAGATACATGACTTATCGCGAGCAATTATGTCCGGGCCGTTGGTTGAGAAAGAAATATTTTCACAACCCACTCGATGTAACTTCTCTTTTAGTTGACGCTTCTGTTCTTCGAGGGATAGTTCTTGCCCCCTGGCAGGAGATACTACTACGGCCTCTACGGTTCCAAGACCTTGGAGCCACAGAGCTGCTGCGCACAGTACATCAAACTCTGATACGGACTCTTTCAATTCAATCACCTCATGCAATGTACTTTCTGAGTATTTAGTCATGGAGTTTTTTCAACTCATACTTGCTCGCCCTGGTCCAAATATTGATGGTAGCAGTTCTGGTGCCATATCCTCACCAGATAGATATTGGTTTGGTCGATGTATTGCTTCTCAAGGAACACGTCTGGCTCTTCTCTCGTAAGAGACTTGTCGCAAAGGGCACCCACCTGAGCCAAACCTGGGAGTCGAAAATTTAGGTTCATAAGTTATTTATTTCATAAGTGTGGCGTCAATTCTATCAGCTTTACTATCACTAACGATTGGCACGTTAAAAGCGGGAACGGCGCAAGACTCCGCCCAGATGGAAAGTGAAAAATGCATGAGGCTCAAAAGGCCATACAGCAAGGCAGCAGTCATTTTACGGGAGTGGCTGGGATAATCCCAACTGCGCGCGTCCACCGATCACTTTCCGAAGTGAGGGGTGCGCGAGCAAGGGATTGTCCCACCCACCCCCATCTTTTCTCAGAGTCCGAGAACACGGGGTCTGACACCGCTTTATTCCATGGCAGAACAAGCTACTTCTGTAAACTTCCAGTGTTAACAGAGACGGTGAGTTGCCCCGCAGGGTGTGCTAAGGCTCAGAGCGGACGTTGCCGGAGAAGCGGGGACCCAGCGAGGCTCTGCCGGGAAGGAAAGCGGAAACTGACTGAGTCCGCGAAGGAATTTCCGAAGGTTTCCGCCCGGCAGAGTCCGCTGGGTCGCTTCGGGAGGCACGGGAGCGAAGGGCCTTGGCACACCCTGACTCTAGACGGTGACGGATACAAGAGGTAATAAGAAAATGAACGGAGGCTAGACGTTGAAGCGAAAGTAGACGATGTCGGCTTCTTTGATGACGTAGTCTTTGCCTTCGAGCCGAAACAGTCCCTTCTCCTTCACCTTCGCCTCCGACCCGCAGGCCATAAGATCGTCATAGTGATAGACCTCGGCACGGATGAAGCCACGCTCCATATCGGAATGAATCTTGCCCGCCGCTTGGGGAGCCTTCATGCCTTTGGGAATCGGCCAGGCCCGCGATTCGATCTCTCCGGCAGTAAAGAAAGTAATGATGTTCAGCAAGGTGTAGGCTTCACGGGTCAGCCGGACAAGGCCCGATTCCGTAAGCCCCATTTCCTTGAGAAAGTCCATCCTTTCACTCTCAGAAAGAGTGGAAAGCTCCGCTTCGAGCTGGCCGCAGATCGTGACGACTCGTGCGCCGCGTCTGTCGGCGAACTCACGAACCAACTTGACCAATGCCTCGTCGGCGTTTGCCTGTTCCGACACATTCGCCACAAAGAGCACCGGCTTCGCTGCCAACAGTTGACATTCATCGAGCACCACACGCTCTTCGGGGCTATAGGTCAGGTTGCCAAGCCATTCGCCCTTATCTAGCAGTCCGATCAGTTTGTCTATGAAGGCCACTTCGAACGCGGCCTTTTTATCACCGGCCCGGACTTTCTTTTCCGTCTTTTGCTTTCGCCGGTCGAGTGTCTCGAGATCGGCCAACATGAGCTCGGTCTCGATCACACCGATGTCACTGAGCGGGTTGATACCGCCGCTGACATGCACCACATCCGTTCCCTGAAAACAGCGGACGACATGGAGCAGCGCATCGACTTCTCGGATGTGGCCGAGAAACTGATTGCCGAGCCCCTCACCCTTGCTCGCCCCTTCCACCAAGCCGGCAATATCGCGAACCTCAAGCGTACTGTAGGTTGTCTTCTTCGACTTGAAGAGTTCGGTAAGGACTCCGAGCCGCGGATCCGGCACCAGCGCGATGCCGGTATTGGGATCGACGGTCGCGAAGGGATAGTTGGCAGCCAATGCGCCACTGCCGGTGAGCGCGTTGAAGACGGTAGTCTTCCCCACGTTCGGAAGTCCAATCATTCCACAACAGAGTCCCATTGTTCCTCACCTCACTCCTCGACTATGCGGAGAACCTTATTCACAGGGACGCAGCCAGGTTGACTCTGACTGCGCGCGTCCACCGAGCACATTCCGATCGTGCGCGGTGCGCGAGCAAGGAGTCAGCCTGGCTGCGTCCCCTCATCTTCTCCAGGTTTCTCGCGAACATTAAACTGATTCATCGCCACCGCGACCCCTCGATGAATGAGACATTCCAACGCCTCCACAGCGCGGTCGAGACAAGGGCTCAACACCTCAAGCTCTTCCTTCGTGAATGGCTGCAACACATAGTCTGCCGAATCCTGACGCGGCGCCGGTCGACCGATTCCGATCTTGACCCGTACAAACTGGGATGTCCCGATCGCGTCGATAACCGACTTGATCCCATTGTGACCCCCATGCCCACCGGCTTGTTTGATCCGGAGACGTCCCAGATCAAGATCAAGATCGTCATGGACGAGAATCAGATCGTCGGCAGTCAGCGAACATTCACGCAGAAGGCCTTTGAGCGGGGGACCGGTAAGGTTCATCCAGTCGAGGGCACCGGCGAGTTCGAGGAGTTGTGATCCGAGCCGTCCCCCCCCACGATGAGCCGTGCCACGCTTGGTGAGACGGATGGACCACCGAGCCGCGGCCCGCTCTATGACCCACATGCCGACGTTGTGGCGGGTTTGGGCATAGGCAGCCCCCGGGTTGCCCAGCCCAACGATGAGGTACAAAGTTACTTCTTCTTTTCGGCTTCTTTCTTCTCAGCTTTTGGCGCTGCAGCCCCTTTTTTCTCGCCGCCTTTGGCATCAGGAGCGGCAGCTGCGGCACCGGCCTTCGCCGGCTCACCACCCTCAGCGCCTTCACCTGCCACTTTACCCTTTGCAGCCACCTCAGGCTCCGTCGCACCCTCCGGCGCGGCTGCACCACTTGCAAGGAGCGATTCGAGTTTAGCTTCCGTCATCGGCGCCGCGACACTCACGACCATTTGATCTGGATCATCCAGATAGCGCACCCCTTCGCGCGCAGCCAGGTCTTTCAGATGGAGACCCTGCGCAATGGCGAGCCCCGAGGCATCGACTTCAATGAAGTCCGGCAACGCAGCAGGGAGACACTCGATATGCAACTCACGCATATTGTGATGAAGGATACCGCCTTCTTTGACGCCGGCGGGGACTCCCCCAGTTAAATGCAGGGGGACCTTCACGCGAATCGGCTTGTCCATCGAGATTTCAAACAGATCCGCATGGAGCACATTCCCTTCAACCGGATCGACTTGGAAATCGCGTAAGAGCGCGGTCCGATTCGGTTTCGACTTCGCACCAGTGAGCGTGAGCGATACGAGCGCAGCTCCTCCCGCCTGGGCCTTCAAAATCTTGACCAGGCTATCCGGTTCAATGGTCAAGAGCAGACATTCACCTTGACCGTACAACACACCGGGAACCTTGCCATCCCGCCGAAGCTGGCGTGCCGCACCCTTTCCGGTTTTCTCTCTCACTGAGACTGTTAGTTCGAACTTCATGATACGCCTCCGCCCCCTTTTCGCTTTACGAGATGCCCAACTCCCACCTTAGGCAAACAGTGAGCTCACCGACTCATCTTCATGGATTCGCCTGATCGCTTCACCCAACAGTGGGGCGATCGATAATTGATGCAACTTCGGGCAGATCAGCTCTTTACCCCGTAAGGGGATTGAGTTAGTCACAATGACTTGCTTCAGACAGGATTGCTGAATCCGTTCTAACGCCGGCCCAGTGAGCACCGCGTGGGTACAGGCGGTCCAGACTTCCCGAGCCCCGCGATCCATACAGGCCTGCGCCCCCTTCACAATGGTGCCGGCCGTGTCGATCATGTCATCCAGCAGGAGCGCACTTTTCCCTGCAACGTCGCCGATGATGTTCATAATGGCCGTCTGATTCGGTCCTTCACGCCGCTTGTCGATAATCGCCAGGCTCGCGTCGAGCCGCTTCGCAAAGGCCCGGGCCCGCTCGACTCCGCCTGCATCTGGCGAGACAACCACGAGGTCGACGACCTTCTTCTTCGTGATGTAATCCAATAGTACGGGCAATGCATAGAGGTGGTCTACCGGCACATTGAAGAATCCCTGGATCTGCCCTGCATGGAGGTCCATTGTCAGCACCCGATCGGTGCCGGCTGTGCTGATGAGATCAGCCACCAGTTTCGCAGAAATCGGCACACGCGGCTGATCCTTCCGATCCTGGCGAGCATAGCCGAAATAGGGGATGACCGCTGTGATGCGATTCGCGGAGGACCGCTTGAGCGCGTCGATAATGATCAGCAACTCCATCAGGGAGTCGTTGACAGGCTGGCAACTCGACTGCACGACAAACACGTCGCCGCCACGAACATTTTCTTCAATCTTAACGCGAATTTCACCGTCGCTGAAGGACCCGACCGTCGCCTCGCCGAGTTTGGTCCCGAGGTAGGAACAAATCTCATGGGCCAAGGCCGGATTCGCATTGCCAGAGAATATCTTTAGCTCTCCGCTCATCGATTTCTCAGAGGGTCCTTAGGATGCAGCCGCATCACAGTCTAATATCGTGTCGTATTTGGTCGTCTCGACGGCGGACGTCGGTGGGCGTGATCGTTACGCCTACCTATCATTCACTGCGCGCTGTTGAGGAAGCCAATTGAGGGGGCAAACTGTAACGGAATGTACGGGGAGTTGTCAACCGAGCCTCCGTCTATCGCGGTTGTTCATATCGCCAGGCGAGCGGACTGGAGCAGGTCTGAATGACAAACACCTTCATCACGTTCTCTCTTATAAAATGAGCTTGAGCCAGGCGGGCGCGCCCTTCGTCCGCAAACACCCCGAACACTGTTGCTCCACTTCCGGATAGTAGCGCGATCTCGGCTCCGTGATCCTGTAGACTCCGCTTGATCTCCCGAAGCTTTTCATGCGCGGCGAAAACCGGTGCCTCGAAATCGTTCTCTGCCGCCGCAACCAATTCGGTCCAGCTCACCCGCGACTGCCGATCGAGTTTTCGGTGGGCCGGTGAAAGAGGCGTCACAGCGGTCCTGGTAGCAGCCAATTCCTGATAGGCCCACTTCGTATCGACCCCAAAACCTGGATTGACGAGCACAACCCAGCGGCGCCCTTCAATCACCACAGGCCGGACTGTTTCTCCTCGACCTGCCACAAACGATGAAGGGGCAAAAAGAAAAAATGGCACGTCGCTACCCAACGAATGGCCGACATCAGCCATCTGCGCCGGAGACCACTCCAGCTGTAAGAGAAGGTTCAAGCCTATGATGGTCGCTGCAGCATCACTGCTCCCGCCACCGAGGCCTGCTCCCATTGGAATACGCTTACGCAACCCAATATCGAGTCCAATCGATCGCTGAGCCCGCGCCAACACCGCGGTAGCTGCGCGATAGACGAGGTTACTCTGGTCTGCAGCCAGTTGCATCACATCACACCTCAGATGAATATCCTGGCGGTCGGTTCGTAACGTGATTTCTATCTCGTCGTCGAGAGCAACCGTCTGCATGATCGACCAGAGATTGTGGAACCCGTCGGGACGACGGTCGAGGATGCGCAGGGTCAAGTTGATTTTGGCAGGGGCAATAACGATGATCGTGGCTGGGCTCGGCTGGGGGCTAATCACGGCCTCCCTTGATAGCATACTTCTCTAGTCGATAGCGAAAGGATCGCGTGTTGAGTTTCAGAAGCCGTGCGGCCTTTTTCTTGACCCACATGGCTCGTTCGAGCGCTTTTAAGAGCAGGTCTTTTTCTATCCCGTTGATAAGTTCTTCTAAGTCTAATCCGTCTTCAGGCAAATCGGTAGGCACTCCCTGCTGCTGTGGGGTGACGGCACGGTGAAGCCAGCCGCGGATATCCTCGTCCGACACAGGTGCACCGGAGGAAAAAGTAACCACGCGCTCAATGAGATTTTCAAGTTCGCGCACATTACCGCGCCATTCATGCCCCAGCAGCACCTGCATCGCCCCTGAGGTCAATACGGGAGCCGGCTTGCCGCTCTCCTGTGAAAACTTCTCCAGGAAATGGTTTACAAGAAGCGGAATGTCTCCTGTTCGAAGGCGCAACGGCGGGAGCCGAATCGGAATCACATCCAAGCGGTAATAGAGATCTTCACGAAATGAGCCATCGGCCACGGCCTTTTCCAGATCCCTATTGGTCGCGGCTACAATGCGCACATCGACCTTGATATCCTGATTGCCGCCTACGCGCCGGAATTCCCGTTCCTGAATAACACGCAGCAGCTTGACTTGGATTATCGGGGTCGTATCGCCAATTTCATCCAGGAAAATCGTGCCGCCGTTGGCGACCTCGAACAACCCTGCCTTATTGGCCATCGCACCGGTAAAGGACCCCTTCATATGCCCGAAGAGTTCGCTTTCGAGTAACGTCTCCGGCACGGCACTGCAATTCACTGCCACAAAGGGCATCGAGCTTCGGGCACTGTTATAGTGAATCGCGCGAGCCACCAACTCTTTTCCCGTTCCGCTTTCTCCACAAATCAGCACATTGCTCTTGGCGTCTGCGACCTGGCGCACCACGTCGAATACCTTTTGCATACTCTCACTTTGGCCGACCAGTTGGGCAAACGACGACTGGCTCGCCATTTCACGCTTTAGGAGAATGTTTTCCGCCGAGAGACGCCTCTTCTCCAGGGCGTTGCGGATGATCAGCTGTACTTCATCAACCTGAAACGGCTTGGTCAGGTAGTCATACGCACCCTGTTTCATCGCATCAACCGCCGAGTCTGCAGTCGCAAATGCCGTAATGACGAGGACCACGGTCTCAGGAGAAGAAGACTTCACCGCCTTCAAGACCGCCATACCATCAGCCTTCGGCATACGAAGGTCTGTAATGACGAGATCGAATATCTCCTTGTCTATATGGCCGATGGCCTCTTCACCATCCGACGCCTCGATCACGGCATAGCCCGCCCGTTTGAGCATGATGCTCAGGACTTCGCGCAGCCCTCTCTCGTCGTCAACAACTAAGATCTTTTCCACGGTGTCCGTCCCTCATGCCACAACCGCACCCCGGTTTCCCCTGAACGCGGCATACATACGACAAACCGAGAGCCTTCCCGTTCCTGACTTTCAACCTTGATCCACCCGCCGTGCAGATCGACGATGCGATGTACCGCGGCAAGACCCAGTCCCGACCCCTCCTTTTTCGTCGTGAAAAACGGAAGAAAAATCTTGTCGAGATTCTGTCGCGGAATCCCTTCCCCTGTATCGTGAAACGCGATTTCAATGACGTCTCCCCTACGTTCACCAATTTCAATGCGGCGGCAACTCGTCGAGATCGTCAACTGACCACCATTAGGCATCGCTTCAAATGCATTCGTTGCCATATTCCAGAAGACTTGCCGGAACTGATCCTGATCAACCATGGCGGTAAGCGGTTCGACCGCCAGAGACGTAACGATGTTGATCTTGGAACGTGTCCGCGCTTCATGTTGAACGAGATCGAGCGTCTCAGCAAGCACTTTATTGAGATCACGCTCCGCGAGATCAAGCGCCGGCGGACGTGCGTACTGGAGAAACTCGGTGATGATGTTGTCAAGGCGCGTTGCCTCCCGAATCGCAATGTCCATCAACCGGCGATTGGTTTCATCTTCTATGGCATCTTTCCGGAGCATTTGCATTGCGCCAGCCAATGCGCCAAGCGGATTCCGAATCTCGTGGGCCATCCCGGCAGACATTTCACCCAAACTCGCCAGCCACTCCTTTCGACGCATCTCCTCTTCAAGATCTCGAATCTGTGTCAGATCTTTGAACACACCGACCAAGCCTGTCTGCTTCCCCTGTTCATGCAATGGAGAAAGGGTCATTCCGAGAATCAGTCGGTTACCATCAGCACGCTTACATTCTACTTCGAATCTCGTCGCCGCGGGCACCGCACCATTGAGTCGTTCGTCTGCTGGTTCACTAGGATGCCAGTTGAAAACCTCGCGCCAGGGACGTCCGGCCACGTCAGCAATCGTATACCCAGTCGCTTCCTGTGCCGCTGGGTTGAATGACGTGATGCATCCCCCGGCATCTGCAGTAAATACGCCGCTGCTGATGCTATGAACGATATTCTCGTGAAAGACTTGGAGACGCGTTAACCCCTGCTCCTTCTCGCGCAACGATCGATCTGCCAGCTGAAGTTGTTCGGCCAAGGTCCCACCCAGAATCCCAACGACAAGCAGGGCAAGGGCATAGACCCCGAATGTTTGAAATGTTTCAGGCAGAGTCAGCCGACTCGGCGGCATCCAACCCCACTCCTCGATAAGACCATACAGTTGAATATTCGTTAAGGCTCCAAAAAAAATAATACAAAAACAGGCGGTAAGAAGCCCTACCCGCCGGCGCGGAACGAGGCTCGCGACTGCCACCGTCATCACATACAGCACTGCGAACGGACTGTCGATCCCTCCCGTTCTCGTCACCAACACAGTTTCAAGGAGGAAGTCGATCGCCACTTGAGTCCAAAAAAGTATCGTGAGAGCCGCTTGTGAGGTGAGCATTCGGAGCAGAATAGCGGAAGGGATCGTCAAGACGCAGGCAACGATAATCAGGGTGTAGAACGTTTCAATCCGCCCGTCCTTCCCGACTTGAAATACGAGGGACAGGCCGAGCATCAGGGTCACAAGAGCCATTCGAAGCCCCATGATCCAATAGAGTCTTGTGCGAAGATTACTCATGACTGGAAGACCACCGGGCGGAAAGGATTTGGACGGAACATGAAGAGAGATATGCCTTGTTCATTCCCCTCGGATAAGCGGCCAGGGACCCTATCATCACCCATTTGACAGTCGCCAAATAGAGCACCCGGAAAGGCTTGGAGCCTTCATGCCGGGAATCTGGCCCAGCTTGGTGAGAAGAGTAGGTGAAACACGAGTATCACCCGATTGCGGACGCCATTTTAAATATCGGAAGATACATGGCAATCACGATAAACCCGATGACAACCCCCAGAAACACCATCATCGCCGGCTCAAGCAACGCCGTCAACGAGGCAACCGCCTGATCAACTTCTTCTTCGTAAAAGTCTGCGATTTTCCCCAACATGGCGTCGAGCGCGCCGGTTGATTCACCGACGGCAATCATATGCGTCACCATCTTGGGAAACACCCCGCTCGATGCCAAGGGATCGGCGATGGTCTTTCCGCCACTGATACTGAGGCGAGCATCCAGCAACGTTTCTTCAACAACCTTATTGCCCGATGTCTTTGCGCAGATGGACATGCCATCGAGTAATGGAACCCCGCTCGAGAGCAAAGTCCCGAGCGTGCGGGTAAACTTGGCGACCGAAGCCTTTCTGATGAGGTCTCCCACCACTGGTACCTTGAGAAGCAATTTATCAATGACCTTCCGACCTTTAACCGTCCCATAATATTTCTTAATACCAAAGATGAGCCCCACAATACCGCCAAGAATGATGTACCAGTAGGCTATAAAGAAGTTGCTCGTGTCGATAACAATTTGCGTAGGACCTGGCAACGCCACTTTCCCACCTGACAGGTCAAGAAACATCTTTGCAAAGATTGGAATGACAAAGAGCATGAGGATAGTAATAACAACAACTGCGACGCCCATGATCGTGATGGGATATACCATGGCAGACTTGATCTGCCCTTTGAGCTTCATCGCTTTCTCAATGTATACGGCGAGACGTGTCAGGATCGTATCGAGCAGGCCCCCCACCTCACCGGCATGAACCAAATTCACGTAGAGATCGTCGAAGATTTTGGGAAAGCGCCGCAAGGCATCCGAGAAAGTCGAACCTGCCTCAACCTGAACCTTTACTTCACCAATCGTCTCTCGTAGTACTTTATTCTCGGACTGGGTCGAGAGGATTTCGAGGCACTGCACCAAGGGCAGACCCGCATTGATCATCGTGCCAAATTGCCGTGTAAATACAACCAGGTCTTTATCGGTGAGGCCGGAGCCCAAGTTTATCTTGAATCCACCTGCTCCACTCTTTTTTTCTTCCAGACTGGTGACAACGACGCTTTGCTTGCGGAGTTGATCCACCGCCTCATCGCGGGTTTTCGCGCTCAACTCGCCCTTCTTGACCGTACCCCCTCTGGTTCGTCCGACGTACGCAAAGGTAGCCATGCGCAACTCTCACCCTTCGATATGGCCATAGCACTGGCCGGTTGTAGACCGAGAGGAATACCTACATGGCGAGTCTACTGGCCACCTCAAAACCTGTCAAACAAATGCATATTCTCGACGCAATGTGCGAGGTAGGTAAGGTCAAAAAATACAACCCTTTAGCCGCCGGTCACACTCGTGTGTCGAAACCCTCTGTAGAGATAGTGCAACCCGGATAACAGCGTGAAGGAAACCATGCCGAGCAAGAGAGGCAGCATGATGCTGAGGTCGATGTGACGGGAGGTCAAGAATATCACGACGACAACATAGGACAACTGGAGAAACGTGGTGCCTTTACCCAAGAATGTGGGAGTGATATCGATGCGAGACTCTGTGAAGTGTGCGACCGCCGTTCCCAGCAACAGTATCACATCCCGGCTGACCACGAGGATGGTTACCCACAAAGGAATCAAATGAATCATTGATAGCGTGATGAACCCCGAGGTCAGGAGTAATTTATCAGCCAGAGGATCCAACACGGCCCCGAACCTTGTATGCTGGTTCTTCATGCGCGCGATCGCCCCATCGAGCGCATCAGTGATCCCAGCCACGAGAAGCACGACAAGCGCTTCATTGAATCTCCCGTATATCAGCAGCCCAATGTAGCAGGGGATGAGGAGAATACGGAGGATGGTCAAGCTGTTGGGGATATTCATATCATCTGGAACACAGAAACCCACCACGGCGGGGGGAGATGATAGGAGGGCCTTTAGGTAGTTGTCAACGGCTTGCAGTCAGCAATGCCCCGCCCTATAATTCAAAGTCTCAGTCTATCCCAACCGGGTATCACGGGGGTCGTAATGAGTTCTCTTCCTCTGCTCTTCAAAAGAGAAGGGCTGGTTGAAAAGCACCAGCTTGAAGGAGTCGACCCTAGCGATCGGTATTTCAATCGGACGGTCCTTGTCAATCGAACAGCCTCAGGTTACGCTGCCAAGGTCATGTATGAAGCTCTGATCGTCGAGGGACACTCCCATCCAACCATCACCGCCGCGGTACAAGAACTGGTCGAATCGATGCAGAAGTTGGGCTTCAGCAAAATGAGAACCCGCGCAAATTTCAAAGGCATGAAATATCTCGCCGAAAAAGAGACCTGGGTCGATTACCAGGACCCCGCGTAGCCGAGCCTGTTACACAGGCACAAACTCCCGGTATACCAGGTCGTGGATATAGGGACGGAAGGTCTTGATCTTTTCGTTCCTCCGGTTCGGATGTACCCGGTTGGACAACAGCACGACTTCTAATTCGCACCGCGGATCAATCCACAGTGACGTCCCGGTATACCCTAGATGCCCGAACGACTCCTCGGAAAAAAATGACCCTGATGATGACGGAGCTGATGGAGTGTCCCATCCCAACGCCCAACTCGATCCGGCGGACAGTTCTTGGCGGGCTGTAAACTGTCTGACAAGCCCTCCGTCCAGCATCGAACTTCTTCCATGATAACCGCTGAGCCAGGCCCCGGAGACAACCAGCACCGATTCGGCAGTCCCGAATAACCCGGCATGACCAGCAATACCACCCATAGCCGCTGCGTTTTCGTCGTGCACCTCCCCGCATAGTAACCGATTGCGCCACTCATCCCATTCGGTCGGCGCGATTCTTGAGATGTCAACGGCCGAGCATCCAACTTCGAGTTGGACTTGCCCTGCCGTGGGGCAGAACAGCAGAGGATCGGCCCCTAACGGCCGGAAGATGGCTTCTTCACACCAACGATCGAGCGCAACTCCACTGAGACGCTCCACCAGTAATCCTAACAACATGAATCCAAGGTCGCTGTAAATGCTTCGCTCCCCGCGCGCATAGATCAACGGTTCGTCGCGAATCATGCGCAATACTTGTTGTTTGACGGGTTGATCCCGGCTAGAAAGCCCGGAGATAATCCCTCGTGCATCAAGCCGTTCATAGAAAGGTCGCCATCCTGGCAGACCCGAGCGATGGGTTAAGAGCTCCCGCACAGTGGCCTGACCGATCGGTGTCCCTTCAAGTTCGGCGAGTATCTGTTGAACGGGATCCTCAAGAGAAAATTTGGCGGCCTGAATCAGGAGCAAGATGGATGTGGCCGTTGCCAGCGGTTTCGTGAGAGAAGCGAGGTCATAGATGGTACAGGCTTGTACTGGAGCCCCGAAGGGCTCTGAAGACAACCGCCCTGCCATGGCCACACATTGCAACTCACCGCGCAGGCGCACCGCCAGTTGGGCACCAGGAAATACACCGTCGTCAACGGCCGATTGCAGTGCGGCCTGGAGGACACGAGAGGTGGCCATAGGCAAGACATCTGTCATGGGCGCGGGAATCTGCTGCTGGGCGGCGAGAAGAAAACCGGGATCAAAGCAGGGCCAAGGACCGGCCAGATCCAACAGATCAGAGCGCCGGGCTCGATTCTCCTTCGAGCTTCTCTTCCGATGCGGCCGCGGCGTCATGCAACGCTTCCCGCTCTTCCACTTCAAATAAACGCTCGAACATCCGCAACGACGCGCGCAATCGTTCAATCATGAGCAATCGCTGTTTCTGGAGCGACGAGATGTCGCTCTGCATATCGGTCAGCTCGACCCTGGCCCGATGGATCAACTCCCCTGCCTTCAGTTCAGCCTCCTTGATGACGAGCTCCGCCTCCCGCTGGGCATTCCGCTTTACATCATCGGCCAGCGATTGAGCAGACAAAAGGGTGCTCGATAATGTCGCTTCCGTCCGCTTCAATTCAGCAAGCTGCTGCTCCAAAAACATGATCTTTTCTCGCTGAACTGCATTGTCCCGATTCAACGACTCGATCGTCTGTGCCAATTCTTCAAGAAAGCGGTTGACCTCCTCTTTGTCATACCCGCGCATGCTGACCTTGAACACCATTTGCTGGATATCAAGTGGTGTAATTTTCATGGCATCCCCCATGGTCATCTCAGTTCATCCTCATAGCAAACTCTTCGAGTGATTGCACAACGGCCTTCTGCAAAAAAATAATGATCAGTATCACAATGATTGGTGACACATCCACCCCGATCCGCAGCCCAATCATCCGACGAATCGGCGCCAAGATAGGTTCGGTCACTCGATTGAGAAATTGCACAATGGGATTCCATGGGTCCGGATTCACCCACGAGATCAGCGCACGGGCGATGATCACCCACATATAAAGCGTTAGGACATAATCAAGTATTATCGCCACTGCCGAAAGAGCATTGCCCGCAACAAACATCAGCGCCCCAACTCCTTCGACCGTGTGGTGGCCGCTTCGACCGCCGCCATCAGCGCAGCACGAAATCCCCGTTGTTCGAGCTGATGAAGCCCGGCAATAGTCGTGCCTCCGGGAGAGGCTACTCGGTCTTTCAGTTGAGCGGGGTGCACTCCTGATTCAAGCACTAAACGAGCCGAGCCGAATACAGTTTGTGCCGCAAGGAGTTCGGCGGTCTGCCGCGGCAGACCCACCATGACTCCCCCGTCCGCCAATGCCTCGATGGCCTGAAATACATAGGCCGGCCCACTGCCGCTCAACCCGGTCACCGCATCCATGAGTCGTTCTTCAACAGCCACCACGCGACCGACAGTTTCGAATATCGTTCGAACCAGGCCAGCATCATCGTCTGATACCCCTACACCCATTGCAAGAGCGGTCATACCCTCCCGAACTAAGGCTGGAGTATTTGGCATCGCACGGACCACTCTCGCCGCGCCGCCTGCCTGTTCTGCAATCGTCCGAATCATGACCCCTGCCACAATCGAAATCACAAGTCCATGGACCAGGTGAGGACCAATCTCGCTGAGCACAGCAGGAAGCGTCTGAGGTTTCACGGCCAAGACAATGACGTCAGCCCAGGCGACAGCCTCACGGTTGGCAGACCCGACTCGAATGCCGAACTGACCTTTTAAGCGATCACGGCGCTCGGCAACGGGATCCGTCGCCCATATCGACTCAGCAGAACAGACCTGCCCCGAGAGAAGGCCGCTGATCATGGCCTCAGCCATCTGGCCACCCCCGATGAACGCGATTTTCCTCGTAATCATTCGACTAGACACATGCCCTCCTAAGTCAGCAGCCCATCCGGTAGTCCTGACTTCCGAGGCTTATGCTGGGCTTACTCACAACTGGGATGAGTATTCTCGCCAATCCCAATCGAACCAGCGTCCATACGCCTAGTGTTCTGGCTGGCAAGACGTGCAACGTCGTCTCTCGGACGTTCAACGATTATTCTACCGAAACCGCTTGGCAATTGTCAGTGCCCGCACCAGGACGCGTTCCTATCGATGAGAAAGCAGCGTAATTCCACTGATCATTGTCCCGTTCACGCGGCCTTCTCGTCGATACGAATAAAAGAGCTGATCTTGGCAAATGGTACAGAGATTCACTGCCGAGACAGAGGATGCAGGCACACCCTGCCTCTCCACTTGCCGTCGGATCAAGGCCTTGAGGTCCAGTCGAGCCTTGTGTCCTCGATAACCCCGCACGACTGACTGCCACTCAGGTAATTCTCTTCGAAGCTGGTCGAGCACCGGATCGTCGACTTCATAGCAACAGGGGCCAGCCGAAGGCCCAATACTGACCCGCAGATCAGACTCCGTCGATCCAAATCTGGTTGCCATCAGGGTGATCGTCCTCGAAACGACCCCTGCAACTGCGCCTCTCCAGCCTGCATGAATCGCCGCAACAACACGTCGACGCGAGTCATGCACGAGCACAGGCACACAATCCGCCGTGCGCACCGCCACCGTCACGCCTGGCTGATCGGTCACCAATGCGTCCCACCCACCGGGGAACTGATCCGACTCAGTAAGGGGACGATCCACCACCAAGGCATCGGTTCCATGTACCTGTTTGACAGACAGCAGCCAGCCACTTCCCGGCACCCTGGGCCGACGAACGGGTATTCCTATATCAAGCGCCAGAGAATCCGCATGGCTGCGCGTGCCGAAGAAATGTCGGACGCCGTCGCGCGCAGACGAGAAAGCAGGAACCGTGATGACCCCTGTCCCCATAGCCATACTCCCTTCAGACTACTAACGTTTGCAGCCCTCGCAGCTCAGTCAGCCTGCTTGCGCAAAAACGTGGGCACATCCCACTCATCGTCAACAACCGCCGCAGTCCGCTCCATCGACTCCCTTGCATCTCCCATCCGCCTCAAGAAGGTTGGGCGGTCAAGATCTTTGAGGGGTCGCTCCCCGTACGACCGTTCTCCCACCGCCTGTCCAACACCAGCCATCGCCTGTTGCCCAGCGCGAGAAGCCCGGGCCGCAGCTACAGGAGCCTGAGCAGACGGCTCCTTCAGTTCAAATCCTGTGGCGATCACTGTCACGACCAGGTCATCACCCATATCCGGGTTGATCACCTGCCCCACAATGATATTCGCTTCAGGATCGGCTGTCTGTTGCACAATCGTGGCCGCTTCCTCGATTTCATGCAGCGACATGTTGGGCCCACCGGTGATATTCAACAACACACCACGGGCACCTTCCACGCTGCCTTCTTCCAGCAACGGGCTGCAAATCGCCTTTTGCGCCGCTTCGATCGCCCGATTCGTCCCGCACGCCACCCCCATGCCCATCACCGCACGGCCCGTATGCGACATCACAGTGCGGACATCGGCAAAGTCCACGTTCACATGGCCTGTGGTCGTAATCACATCCGCAATCCCTTGGATCGCCTGCCGAAGGACGTCATCGGCCACCTTGAAGGCTTCGAGCAACGGTGTCGCCTTGTCGACGATGCCGAGCAACCGCTGATTTGGAATCACGAGCAACGTATCCACATGGCGACGGAGGTCTCGAATCCCTTCATCCGCATGAATCATTCGGCGGTGACCTTCATATGAAAAAGGCTTCGTCACGACCCCGACCGTCAGGATACCGAGTTCGCGCGCGATACTCGCCACGATCGGTGCAGCACCAGTCCCGGTTCCACCACCCATTCCCGCAGTCACGAAGACCATATCGGCGCCCTCAAGACACTCCCGAATCTGATCTTTGCTTTCCAACGCAGAGTCTTTCCCGACTTCCGGCTTGGCCCCAGCGCCGAGCCCTCTGGTCCTCTCAGGCCCCAGTTGAACTTTATACGACGCACGCGACCGATCCAATGCTTGTAGGTCGGTATTCGCGGCAATAAAATCGACCCGCGCCAATCCAGACATGATCATGGTGTTCAGAGCATTGCACCCGGCGCCTCCGACACCGATCACTTTGATCCGAACAGGGGACACGACATCCTCTTCAAATGAAAACATCAAGACACCTCCCTTGATAGAATCCGCGTCACGGCCATCCGTCTCGCAGAGTGGTTAAAAGAACTCGAACATCCAGGACTTCATACGATCGAATACCTTGTACAACGGCCGTCCGCTCCGCAGACCGGCCGTGGCCATCTCCTCAGCATGGTGCCGGGCGTGGAGCAACAGGCCGACACCTGTGGCATGCATGGGATTACTGACGATGTCGCGAAGCCCTCCAATCCCGCTAGGTGCACCCCGTCGGGCCGGAAGATTCAAGACCTGCTCAGCCGCATCAGGCATCCCTTCTAACAACGACGTTCCGCCTGTCACGACCACCCCCGCCCCCAACATGCCCTCGTAGCCGGCGCGCGTGATTTCCCGACGCACCAGCTCGAATATTTCTTCGACACGCGGCTCAAGAATCTCAGCAATGTCACGGCGGGAAAACGTGCGTGCAGGGCGATCCCCAACAGACGGAACCTCTACCGTTTCATGGCCCTGCACCAACCCTGTTCGGGCGATGCCGCGATGTAGCTTGATCTTTTCGGCTTGCGTCTGAGAGGTCAGCAACCCGATCGCGAGATCCTTCGTGAGATTCTGCCCACCAATCGGCAAGACCGCGGAGTGCCTGATGCTCCCGTCGAGGAAAATCGCAAGGTCCGTCGTTCCACCACCCAGATCGACCATGGCGACTCCCAGGTCACGCTCTTCCACGCTGAGGACAGCCTCACTGGACGCCAGAGGCTGCAGCACCATATCCACGACATCGAGCCCCGCGCGGTTCACGCACTTGATGATATTTTGCGCTGACGTCACAGCACCGGTAATCACATGCACGTTGACTTCAAGACGGTTCCCGGACAGGCCCAGCGGCTCCCGAACCCCCTCCTGCCCATCCACCATGAATTCTCGCGGCAGCACGTGAAGAATCCGTCGTTCATGAGGAATGACCGCCAGGGTCCGTGCGCTCTCGATCGCACGATGAATATCTTCACGCGTCACTTCTGATTTTTTGAGCGCCACGACCCCCTTACAATTCTCCGCAGAGATATGGCTTCCGGCGATGCCGGTATACACAGAATTGATCTGGACCGCCGCCATCAGCTCCGCTTCCTCGACCGCCTTCTTGATCGATTCCACGGTGCTCTCGATATCGACCACCACGCCTTTTCGAAGCCCTCGTGACGGGCAGGATCCAACCCCGATGATGCTGAGCGCCCCTCCATCGGTGACTTCCGAAACTATGGCGCAAATCTTCGTAGTCCCGATATCCAACCCCACAAGAATTTGATCACGCTTCGGCACAGCCCTCACACCCCTTCCCGCACAATGACGCGATTGTCATAACGCAGATCGATCTCGCTTACTTCACGTTTCCGACCATCGAGTGAAGCAGACTTGAATGAGGGCCTGACTTTCTGAAACCGCTCCCATTGATCGACTAGAGAATCGTCACCGAATTGGAAACGCACCCCATTGGCTGACGCCACCACATTCGAGGAATTCGTGAGGTCAATTTCAACCCGCCCGTCGAAGGTTTTGGCAATGAGTTTGGCCAGCACGACCCCGGATTGCACCGCATTGCGGATTCCTGCCTCGCCGCGTTGGAGAGCCTGGGGATCCAGCCCGGTCAACAGCGGCAACGTCCGGTCATCCTGTCTGCCCAAGTGAGTCAGCAGGTACCCGTTCTCATCGCTCAACCAATGGTCCGCTCCGCTCCGAACGATGGCGGCAGGCATGCGTTCTACTATGGCGACATACAGGAGATGCGGGGGTCTGCGTTCGACCTCCGCCTCTTTGATCCAGGCATGCGCCCGCACGCGCTCAGCGAGAAACGACGTGCTGACTTGATGGAGTCCCATGCCAGGTTTCAAGACGAGCCGCTCCACTACTTCCCCCTTCGTCACACGGTGCATGCCTTCAACCTCTACTTCGCGGATCTCCAGCCAGCTCTGAAGAACCGGCCCCATCTCTTGCGTGACGATGGCCAAGACCCACGCCAATGCCCCAAGACCAACGATCCACCGCCCCACGCGCAACACACATCGCCCCTGCGAGAGGAGTCTCTCCCGACGCGCCTGTTGCCGGTGATCCGACATCTGACTCGCACGCGCACCCTTCCATTGGTTCACCCGGGGACCGACTTCTCTCACTGCTCGCTTCCGGAACAGCAACCTCATCGGGCACCCCCTCCGCCTGACAAACGGTCGAGACGGGCTGCACGAACGAGGGCTGACTCAAGAATCCGTTCTGTCAGCTCGTCATAGTCGATCTCTGCCTGCGCCGCCGCCATCGGCAGCAAACTTGTTTCGGTCATGCCCGGCACCGTATTAATCTCCAACACCACGGGGCGGCCGCGCAGGGTGATACGAAAATCGACCCTGGCGGCACCTTCACAGCCCAGTACCTCATAGGTGCGCAGCGCCAAGGCCTGAATCTGCCGCGTCACCGACCTCGTCAATGGCGCGGGACAGAGATATTGCGTTTTCCCCGACTCATACTTCGCCGAAAAATCGTAGAAACCTCCCGGAGCGACAATTTCGACGGCTGGGAGCACCAATGGAGAGCCTTCGCGCCTCTCAATGACCGGCACGGTGACTTCATGCCCCGGGATATAGGCCTCGACCATCGCATCCACATCGTAGCGGTGGGCCAGGGCCAGGGCATCGCGCCATTGCGCGGGCTTCCGCACGATGGTGACGCCGATCGTGGACCCCTGCGATGCTGGTTTCACCACGACAGGCCAGCGCAATTTCGCTGCCTTCATCACTGTGGCCTGTGAGGCCTTCGCCCCCCGCTTTACAACTGTGCCGGCCGGCACGGGAATACGCGCCGAGGTCAAGAGGGTTTTCGTGGTAACTTTATGCATGCCAATCGCACTGGCTTGGATACCGGATCCCGTATAGGGAATTCCCAGGGTCTCAAGAAATCCTTGGATCGCGCCATCTTCACCGCC
Source organism: Nitrospirota bacterium (assembly GCA_016219645.1). Lineage (NCBI taxonomy): Bacteria > Pseudomonadati > Nitrospirota > Nitrospirota bacterium. The sequence continues at coordinate 82,414 of JACRLR010000018.1, read as the reverse complement.
TGGCCCGTGTAATGCGAGAAACACCACGTCGATCTTCTGGTCGCGCAAATCCTGATAAAGCGTCGGCCCGACATCGATCGTCACTGCGTTGTAGCCACGCCGGACCAGCGACCGATGCACCGCGGTCCCCGTCCGGAGCGACACATCACGTTCGGCTGATTGCCCACCCATCAGGACCCCGATCCTGGCTCGGGTCAGAAGGGGTCTCTCTGTCGGAGAAGGCTCACTCATACAGCTAGGGCTTTCCTACAATTTTGAGTTCAAGATCCAACCGTACGCCGGTTCGGCGGCGAATAGCGCTACGGACCTTCCCGATCAGAGCAATCACGTCCGCCGCGCGCGCCCCCCCCCGATTTACGATGAAGTTGCCATGCTTCAACGAAACCTCTGCATCACCGACGCGTACCCCCTTGAAGCCGGCTGCCTCAATCAGTCTGCCTGCTGAGTCGCCTGGAGGGTTCTTAAATACACAACCAGCGCTTGGCAACGCGAGCGGTTGCGTGTCCCGTCGATAGTGGAGATAGTCCTTAACCATTCGCTCAATCTCTGATCGAACCCCTTGCTGCAACTGAACCCATACCCCCACGACGATACCGCGCGGCAGCAAAGCCCGGCGATACTCGAACCCCACCCGAGCTGCCGGCACATCTACGACCTGACCATTCATATTCACCATGCGAACGGCCTTGATCGAATCCTTCATTTCTCCGAGCTTCGTACCGGCATTCATCACCACACAGCCGGCCACAGTCCCTGGAATTCCTGCCGCCCATTCCAGTCCCGCCAGGGAATGACGGATGGCATGGCCGATCAACGTCGGCATCCCGACTCCCCCTTCGGCATAGAGGGTAAACTCCGGTTCTTCTTCGATCCCCCGCAACCTTGCTAGGCTGATCACAATGCCGCGGATTCCCCCATCCCGGACGAGCAGATTCGTCCCGCCCAGAACGAAGAACGGAACCTTTCGCGCGCGTGCCTGCTGGACCAGCAGACAGACGTCCTCAATATCAGCCGGCTCAACTAAGACATCCGCCGGCCCTCCAATCTTGAACGACGTGTAGTCTCGCAATGGAGCCTGGAAAGACACGGTCCCTCGGAGCCCTGCCACAGCAGCCCGTAGGTCTGCTTGCGTAAATTGCGCATGAACGTTCGCAGCTGTCCTGACACGTTGGCCACCCCGCTTCATGGCATCACGTAACGGTGTTCAATCGAGTCAACAGCCCAACCCCCGCCTTCCAGATATCCCCGGCCCCCAATGTGATGAGGATGTCACCTGATTTCAGATGGGGCAACACCTGATCTACCAACTGATCTTTTTCTTCCACAAAGGTCACAGAAGGGTGGCCGGCCGCACGAACGGTCTCGGCCAGCTTGGCTCCTGACACTCCGGGAATCGGTTGCTCTCCCGCCGCATAAATGTCCGCCAAGAACAAGACATCCGACTGGTCGAACGCTCTCGCAAAATCCTCCAGCAAGTCTCGCGTTCTGGTATAGCGATGGGGCTGAAACAGCACCACCAACCGCCGGTCTCCCCACCCTTGCTTCGCTGCGGCCAAAGTGGCCTTGATCTCGGTCGGATGATGCCCGTAATCATCGACAACCATAATCCCCTTGGCTTCACCTCGCAGATGAAAGCGGCGCTCAACTCCGCTGTAGGCTGCCAATGCTTTTCTAATGAGGTCCACCGGCACATCCAATTCAAGGCCGATCGCAATCGCCACCAGCGCATTGGATACGTTGTGCCTGCCAGGTACCGCAAGACGGAACGGGCCCAAATTGCGCCCACGATACTGCGCCCGAAAGTCGGCACCCCATTGACTCATGTTGATCTCTGTCGCAAAAAAGTCCGGCAGGATGCCCTCATGCTCACTGAGTCCGTAGGTCTGATAGCGCTTCACAATGTTCGGAAAGAGCGCCCTGAGCCGATCATCGTCGGCACACAATACGGCTAATCCATAGAAGGGCACCTTATTGATAAACTCGAGAAAGCATTCGTTGATGCGCTCCATACTGCCGTAGTGATCGAGATGCTCCCGATCGAGATTCGTCACCGCGACAATGGTCGGAGACAGGCGTAGAAACGATCCGTCACTCTCATCGGCTTCTGCCACGAGGAGCTCGCCTCGCCCGAGGCGGGCATGACTCCCCAACGCATTCACTTTTCCCCCGATCACCATGGTCGGATCCAACCCGCCCTGGGCCAGCACATTGGCCACCATCGACGTCGTCGTGGTCTTCCCGTGCGCACCGGCGATAGCGACTCCAAATTTCAGTCGCATCAATTCCGCGAGCATCTCGGCCCGAGGAATTACGGGGATCTGTCTCGCTTTGGCCGCTGCGACCTCGGGATTCTGCACCGACACGGCAGAGGAGATGACCACCACCTGCGCCTCTCCTACATTAGACTCCTGATGTCCGACAAAGATGCGGCCGCCGAGTTCTTCCAACCTCCGCGTCGTATCGGAAGCCGCCAGATCCGAACCAGTCACTTTGTACCCCATCGTCAGCAACACCTCGGCGATGCCGCTCATCCCAGACCCCCCGATTCCTACTAAGTGAATCTGTTGAGTCTTGCGAAACATCGATGCGCGCCTTACTCCACCGACCAGGGGATGTGATTGTGAATCCTGTCTGCGTTGCCCAATTTCATCGGATCCCTTCCGCTCCAACAGAGTGGTTGACATCATGATGCCCCCCCATGAGTAGGTAACATTCGCGAACGATCGCCTCGGCCGCATCTATTCGTCTCATCGACAGACTGGCCTCTCCCATGCCTCGCAATCGCTCCGGATCCCCGAGAAGGCCTGCCACTGTGCGAGCCAACACGGACCCTGTGAGCGTAGATTGCGGGAGCAGCACGGCCCCCCCTGCCGCCTCCATCACCCTGGCATTTTTCGTCTGGTGGTCATAGATAGCCGACGGCAGAGGAATCAGGATGGCCGGCTTTCCACAGGCTGTGAGCTCGGCCACTGTCATGGCTCCGGCTCTCGCGATGACCAGATCCGCCTCCCGCAACGACGCGGGCATATCGTAGAGGAATCGCACGGCCTCAACCCGTGACTCGACGCCGGCGAGACGATAGGCCTCAGCCACCCGCGCATGATCCGACTCGCCGGTCTGATGAGTGACTGTGAGCTGTGGCAGCTGCGCCATCAGTTCGGACAACGCTTCCATCACCGCCGTATTCACCGCCTTCGCTCCCTGACTCCCGCCGAAAACCAAAAGATGAAGCGGCCTCGATTTCTCACGGCCCCGGTAATCACCCTCAAGGAACGCCTTACGAATCGGGGTCCCTACTACACGCACCTTCGAAGGATTGAACGAGTCAGCCGCCGACTCGAACGCGAGAAAAACCCGATGCGCAAGCGGACCTACCGCTTTGTTGGCCATGCCAGGATTCGCATTGGGTTCAAGAATCACGCGCACCACCCCTTTCAATGCGGCAGCAAGAATCATCATGGGACTTGTGTACCCGCCAACCCCGATGACTAGATCCGCCCGTCTCACCTTCAGTATCCGTAGACACTGCCCTAAGCTCACCGGCAGAGCGCACAAGCCTGCCACTACCCCCCACAGCCCCTTGCCCATTACCGGCTTGGCGCTGATCAAGGCCAGGTCGAATCCCTCGTGGTTGAGCACATTCGATTCAAGCCCGCGAGCGGTCCCCACGAAGAGGACCGTTGTCGTGGGGTCGCGCCGGAGAAATTCTCGCGCCAAGGCCACAGCCGGATAGAGATGGCCACCAGTTCCTCCTGCTGCAATGACGATCATCATTCGTGATCCGACCCACCACGTCCACCCCGAGGCCCACCGGCATGCCGGTCGCGGGAGATACTGAGCAGAATACCCACTCCCGTCAGACTGACCACCAATGACGACCCTCCGTAGCTGACGAAGGGCAGGGTGAGCCCTTTGGTCGGCAACAGCCCTGTCACGACCGCCGCGTTCACCAACGCCTGGCCTCCGATCAATAGAGTAATGCCCATGCCCAGATAACGGCCGAACGGCACCCGGGCACGCGCAGCGATCTGAAACCCCCGCCACACAAAAAATGCAAACAGCAGAGTCACAACGGCGGTTCCGATGAACCCCAGTTCTTCGCCGACCAGCGCCAGCACAAAGTCTGTATGCGCCTCCGGAAGAAAGTAGAGCTTTTGTTTGCCCTCTCCCAAGCCCACTCCGAACGGACCGCCGCTGCCGAAGGCCAAGAAGGATTGCGTGATTTGGAAGCCGGCATCCGACGCATCTTTCCATGGAGCCAGAAAGGTCATGAGCCGTTGGCGTCGATAACTCGAACCAAGGACCAGCACAAGCACGATCGGAATGGCGCAGAGGCCTATGGCCAAGAGATGGGAGATCCGTGCCCCGGCGAGAAAACACATGCCGACCGTCACCAGTCCCAGCACCAGGACCGTCCCCAAATCCGGTTCGAGCAAGACCAGCCCGCTCAGCAGGCCGATCACGATCAGGGCCGGCAGAAGGCCGTTGCGAAACAATGTAATCTTGTCTCCTTTTCTGGTCAGATACGCTGCCATGAAGATGACCGCCACGAGCTTGACCATCTCCGCCGGTTGAACCGAAAGAGGCCCTAACCGCAACCATCGCCTCGCCCCCTTCGCTGACACACCAAGCGATGGCACCAGCACCAAGACGAGAAGGAGCAACATGCATGCCAGCATCGGAATGGAGAGCTTCTTCCACAACGTGTAATCGATGCGTGACGCAAGCTGCATCAACACAAGGCCGAATGCGAGCCAGGCGATCTGCCGCTTCAGAAAAAACCCGGAATCCTGGAACCGGTTGCCTGCCACAATCGCGCTCGCGCTGAACACCATGACGAGTCCGACCAACGCCAGGATCATGGTGACCACAAGCAGAGTATGGTCCGACGCTACGCGCTGCTTGCCCGATCGTTGATTGGTCTGTGACCATGGAAGCGCCAGAGTCCCGGCTGATCGATTCGCCATTGCTCAGAGCCACCCCTCCCTCGCCTTGCACGTCACGCCGGCAAGGCATGGACCAATGCCTTGAATTGCCGACCACGGTCTTGATAGTCCGCAAACATGTCGAAACTGGCACAGGCTGGAGACAACAACACGACGTCACCCGGTGATGCTTCCTGCGCTGCAAGATCCACAGCGTCCCGCAAGGTAGCTGCATCAGTTATCGTGGCGGCACCCGCCCAAGCCAGTCGCAGCAGCGGTGCCGCTTCTCCTATCAGAATCACGCGCGTCACCCGTCGGCTGATCGCCCAGGTAAGTCGAGAAAAGTCACCACCTTTATCCCGTCCACCGGCAATGAGCCAGATCGGTTGATCGATACTCTCCAGCGCTTTGAGCGTGGCATCGACATTCGTGCCCTTCGAATCGTTGACGAACCGAACTCCTCGACGTTCACGGACAATCTCAAGGGCATGTTCGAGCCCAGGAAACGTCGTGAGCACTCGACGAATCGCGTCCAGAGGACATCCACACAGCACGGCATAGGTCGTGGCCGCCATGACATTGCCCACGTTGTGATTGCCGATGAGACGAATCTCGCTTCGACGACAAATCTCCTGCCGTATACCGGTCACCGTCGTCACGATCCGGTCGCCTTCGAGGTAGGTTCCTCCCGATAGATCAGCCCCGATCTTCGACGCAATCGCAAACCCGAGGTGCTTTGCGCGGACACGCTGCCGCAGTGCGGCCACCCGCTCATCGTCAAGGTTGAACAGGGCGAAGTCGGACGCGGTTTGATTCTCGAAGATCCGCTGTTTCGCCGCGACGTATTCATCCAGCGACTCATACCGGTCCTGGTGATCGACCGTCACGTTGAGCAAGGAAGCAATCCAGGGATGGAACCGGTCGATCGTCTCGAGCTGAAAACTGGAGACCTCCACGACAAGATAGTCATACGGGCTCGGCTTCCCTGACTGGCTGGCGTAAAGGTCTTCTACCGCCGCATCGCTCAAGGCAATACCCAAATTGCCGCCGACAAAGGCCCGCTGACCGCTCTCTGCGAGAAACTTTCCGATCAAAGTCACGGTTGTGCTCTTGCCATTGGTACCCGTAACAGCAAGGAGCGGGCTTCGGAGGAACTGCGAGGCCAACTCCAATTCGCTGATCACCTTCACGCCACGCCGACGCACCGCTTCGATCGGGCCCAGCCGATAAGATATTCCGGGGCTGATTACTACCAGATCCGCTTCATCGAGCGACGATTCGTAACCCGCCCCGACGCTCACACTGACATGATCACGGTCGATGGCCCCGAGGACTGACGTCAGTTCCCCCGATTCCTTCCGATCGGCCACCGTCACACGTGCTCCCGCCGCCTGAAGCAACCGGCAAGCCGACACGCCACTCCTGGCAAGTCCCATGACCGTGACACGTGCTCCAGCGAGTTCCACAGCCGCTTCCCCCACCATATGATCACCGGAGCTTTAAGGTACTCAGGCTCAACAAGGCTAATAAGATGGCGATAATCCACAAACGCACGACAACCTTCGGCTCCTCCCATCCTTTCATCTCAAAGTGATGGTGGATGGGTGCCATGAGAAAAATACGTTTCCCCCGCGATTTGAATGAGAGCACCTGAAAAATGACCGAGACCGCTTCAATCACAAATACCCCACCGACCATCAGGAGAAGCAGCTCATGCTTGCTGATCACTGCAACCGTGCCCAGCGCCGCTCCCAGGGGAAGCGAACCGACATCCCCCATGAACACGGAGGCCGGATAGGTGTTGAACCACAGAAATCCCAGACTCGCTCCCAAGATGGCTGCGGTGAACACCGCAAGCTCACCAGCGCCTTCGATATGCTGAATGAGCAGATAGTCCGACATGAGTCGATGACCGACAACATAGGCCACGATCGTATAGGCCAGGGCCGTGATCATGACCGGTCCGATCGCCAATCCATCGAGACCATCGGTCAGATTGACGGCATTGGAACTCCCGACAATCACCACTACGGCAAAGACGACATAGAACCAGCCGAGATCGGGAACGAAATTCTTGAAAAATGGGATGCTGAGCTTGGTTGAATAGCCGGGCATGAAATAGAGGGCCAACGCAATCGCCAAGGCCAGAGCCACTTGTGCCGTAAATTTCTGCGCCGCCGACAATCCCTTCGATTGAGCCTTGATGAACTTGAGATAGTCATCCGCAAATCCGATCGCTCCGAACCCCAACATGGCGGCAAGCACGAGCCAGACATAGGGCTTCGCGATGTCTGCCCAGAGGAGCGTCGACAGGACCACAGCGAAGAGAATAAGTATCCCACCCATGGTAGGCGTGCCGCTCTTCGCCAAATGACTCTTAGGACCGTCGTCGCGAATCTGCTGTCCCAGCTTCATGCTTTGCAACTTCTTGATTACCCGTGGGGCCAGCACAAAGGCGATCAAGAACGCCGTCACCGCCGCATAGATTATGCGGAAGCTCAAATACCGAAAGACGTTCAGAAACGAATAGTCCGTATGAAATGGATACAGCCAGTTGTAGAGCATGCCGCCTTTACCTTAACAATGAGCCTGTCCGCCCGGCCGACTTTTGCATGGAAATGGCTCCGCTCCTTACGAGGCCCGTTTGATGACTGCCCTCATCCCCATCAGAACCTGTACAACCTGTTCCAGTTTCAATCCGCGAGAGGCTTTCACCAACACGACATCACCTTGCCGTACAAGCTTCTTGAGGTGATCAGCCGCGGCGGCTGCATCGACTACTTCGTCGATCTGCGAACCTGCCATACCGCCCCTCCGGGCCCCCTCTGCGATATCCTGGCCCAGCGTCCCGCAGACGATCAACCGCGACAGCCCCTGCGTAGCGAGAAACTGTCCAACGTCTCGGTGCATCTGCCTGGTTTCAGGGCCAAGCTCCAACATGTCTCCCAACACGGCAATCCGTTCGCGTGCGGGACTCCACTGGGCCAGCAATTGGAGCGCGGCCCTCATCGAAGCAGGGTTGGCGTTGTAACAATCATTGATGATATGGACACCATGATGGGTCACGACCTGCGATCGCATCGCGGCAGGACGGAATCGGCCTAGCCCTTGGGCGATCATCGAACCGGACAGGGCCAGCGCAGCGCCGACTGCTGCGGCTGCGAGCGCGTTGGTGACGTTGTGAGTACCATGGACCTTGATTCGAATAGCGGTGGGGCGGCTTTTCCCAGGGAGGTGCAAGCGAAAGGCCGTTCCCTGGCGAACATCGAACGTGACCTCGCTCGCTCGGACATCAGCCATCTCCGAAAATCCGAACGACAGAACACGGCATTGTGCACGCGCAGCGAGGTAGCCAAAGTAGTGATCGTCGGCGTTGAGAATCGCCGTGCCATCGGCAGGAAGCATATCCAACAGTTCCGCCTTGGCCTGTGCCGACCCCTCCATACTTCCAAAAAATTCGAGATGATCGGGGCCGATATTGGTAATTAACCCGATCGTAGGCTTCACAATCTCACAGAGTCTGGTCGTCTGCCCCTGCTGATCCACCCCCATCTCAATGACAGCCGCATGATGGCGAGTCGTGAGCCGTAAAAGAGTCGCCGGTACGCCGATCCGATTGTTGAGATTCCCATCTGTCTTCAACACCGGCCACCGCTGGGCCAGCACCGCCGCTACCATATCTTTCGTCGTCGTCTTGCCGTTGCTCCCAGTCACTGCCATGATAGGGATATGGAACCGACTGCGATAATGGGTCGCCAATTGTTGGTAAGCAAATAGGGGGTCACGCACTCCGAAGAGAAAGGGCACGGGTTGCCTGTCGACCTTGCGTACCGCTGCAGAGCCAGGCGGAAGGCGGTATTGATCGTGAACGATGGCTCCGGCTGCGCCCTGAGCAAGCGCGGCAGGCACAAACTCATGACCGTCGTAACGGTCGCCTCTGAGCGCGACAAATAGATCACCGCGCCGAACTGACCTGGAATCAGTACTGATCTGTCTGATCAGGTGCTTCCCCGAGAAGGAGTCCGGTCCAGCGAGGACTTTCACGCTGATGACTTCTCGTATTTCCTCGACTGTAAAGAGTCCCATCGATTCCTCATCCTGTGCGATCCCGACCGTGGCTTGGGCTTTCACGCACAATCCCGCAATTGCTGAATCGCTTCGCGCGCCACTTCGCGATCGTCAAAATGAAACTTCTTGGTGCCGATAATTTGATAATCTTCATGACCCTTTCCGGCAATGAGCACCATATCGCCGGCGTGCGCCTCGCGGATGGCAACACCGATCGCTTCACGCCGGTCCGGTACCAAGTGATACTGCACATGGCCTCGCCGTGCTAACGCATCCCGCACGCCAACCTCTACCTCACGCAGAATTGCCATGGGGTCCTCGGTTCGAGGATTATCGGAAGTCAAGACCACCACATCGCTGTATTCCACGGCGGCGCGACCCATCTTGGGCCGCTTCCCTCGATCCCGGTCACCTCCACAGCCGAAGACAGTAATGATCCGACCGGCCTTCAACGTGTGGGCCGCCGTCAACAATCTGAGGAGTGCATCTTCTGTATGGGCATAATCGACGACGACGGTAAAATTTTGCCCGGAAGACACCCGCTCGAAGCGACCAGGGACATTGGTGATATGGGCGGTCGCTTCGCAGATCTGATCGGGCGTCGCCCCTTCCTGCAGTGCCACGCCAATCGCCCCCAGCAAGTTGTAGATGTTGTGCTCTCCGACCAATCGGCTCTCGACGGTAAACGTGCCCGCGGGAGTCGCAGCAGAGAAAGTGGTCCCGGCAAGCGACAGGCGCACTCGTTCTGCCCGGAGATCGGCTCGGTTCTGAATGGCATACCTCCAGACTGGCACAGAACAGGCTGCCAGAACCGCACTCCCACGCGGATCGTCCATATTGACGAATGCACGTTTCCCAGCCTTCTGTCCCCCGGCCAATCCGGTAAACAGGCGCAACTTCGCTTCAAAGTACTCATCCATCGTATGATGAAAGTCTAGATGATCCTGCGTGAGGTTCGTGAACACCGCCAGGTCGTACTCGCAGCCGGAGGTCCGGTCTAACGCAAGGGCATGGGACGACACTTCCATCACCGCGGCAGTGAGTCCGCTTTCGACCATCCTTGACAAGAGTTCTTGAAGATCCAGTGCGCCGGGCGTTGTGTGAGAAGCCGGAAGTGATTCCTGTCCGATCTGGTACCCCACTGTGCCGATCAACCCCACCCGCTGGCCGACCCCTTCCAATAACGCTTTACAGAGATAGGTTGTCGTCGTCTTCCCATTCGTGCCGGTGACGCCAATCATCTTGAGACGGGCAGATGGATTTCCATGAAATCGGCTGCCGAGAAGCCCGAGCGCTTTGCGCGAATCAGCCACCTGCACAAAGGGCAATGCCCCCGAAGGCACAGACGACTGGGCAATCACCCCAACCGCTCCCGCCTTGATCGCCTGGTCGATAAATCCATGGCCATCGACACGCTCACCCTTGACCGCAACAAATAGGCTCCCCCTCGTCACGGCTCTCGAATCGTCTGTAATGGCATGGACTAGACCGCTCGCATCGCCTCGCTGCTCCAAAATCTCGACGTGCCCACGGAGTGCGGCGAGCAATTGCTTGATCGTGACGGGATCGTGCGCCATGGCCGCCTTTAGTCCTTCATTGCCAGTGCGATTTTCACAGTGTCTTCTCTCGACACACCGAGGTAATTGAGCACCTGCTCCCCAACACGCCTAAAGACGGGTGCTGCCACGGTCCCACCCCAAGCCTCTCCTTGAGGTTCATCAAGAATCACGATCATCGCCAAACGCGGAGCCTCTGCCGGCACAAACCCGACAAATGACCCGACGAACTGCGTGGATGAATAGGCTCCGGTTCGCGGATCGATCTTTTGCGCGGTCCCGGTTTTGCCCGCCACGCGAAATCCTGGAATAGCCCCCTTCGCCCCAGTCCCATTCGTGACGACACCCTCCAACATCGTCGTCATCATCCTGGCCGTGTCCGGTGACACGACACGCCGTTTTACTTGCGGGAGAACTTCCTTGAGCAAGCGCCCTTTCTCATCGCGAATCTCGGACACCACATAGGGCTTCATCATCACGCCGCCGTTGGCGAGGGTCGCGACTGCCGACACCATTTGGAGAGGTGTCACCCCGACTTCCTGCCCCATCGAAATGGATGCCAGCGACCGGCGTCCCCAGTCTTTGGGAGCCTTCAAAAGTCCCTGTACTTCACCCGGCAAATCGACCTCGGTGCGTTGGCCGAATCCGAATGCTTGGAGGTAGCGATAGAGCCGCAGCTCTCCAAGAGCCATTCCGGCTTTGGCTGTGCCGATGTTGCTGGATTTTTGGATCACTTCGGAGAATGTCATCCATCCCTGTTTTTCATGGTCGTGAATGGTCGTGTTCGCGATCACCATGCGGCCGTTTTCACCGAATACCAAGGAGTCTGGCGTCATCACTTTTTCCTCGAGCGCCGCAGCCGCAACCACGATTTTCATGGTCGACCCAGGCTCGTACGTATCCGTGAGCGCGCGATTGCGCCACCGATCAGGTGTTAACGCAGCGACGACATTTGGATCGAATCTCGGGCTGATGGCGAGCGCAAGAATCGCTCCCGATTGTGGCTCCATGACGATGACAGTCCCGGACTTTGCGCGGGACTGAGTGACGGCCTCCTCGAGTTCTTTTTCTGCAATGTATTGAATGACCTCGTCCACGGTGAGCGTCAGGGAATGTCCGGGTGCGGGCACTTGCTCCGTCAAACCTTTAGGGAAAACCGTTCGGCCTAATGCATCGCGCTGCAACACGGTGACGCGCTTTTCTCCAAGCAGATGCGAGTCGTACCGGCGCTCGAGCCCCTCAAGCCCTTGGCCATCCATACCGGAAAATCCGAGGACATGGGCCAGCAACGGACCTTTGGGATAAAACCGCCGGCCCTCCATCACCACACCGATGCCGTTCAACGACAATTGTCCAAGCTGGCGACCTTGTTCAGGCTCGACCTTTCGCGCCAACCATACGAAGCTCTTGTCTTGCCGGAGCTTTCTTTCGAGCTCAGTGCTTCGAATATTGAGCACCGGCGATAGCGTACGGGCAATGACCGACGGGCTCTCAAGCGACGCCGGGATGCCAAACACAGACGGCACCTCCACATTCATCGCGAGCACCTTGCCATGCCGATCCGACACTGTGCCTCTGGCCCCTTCGAAGGACACAGTCTTTTGATGTTGGCGATCAGCTCGCGCCGTGAGTTCCGCAGCTTGAAGCACTTGGAGCGTGACCAGTCGAAATAAAATAATCCCGAACCCACAGAGGAGTAGGAGCAACATGACGTAGCGGCGACCGCGAGAAGGGCCGGAAGTCACTCGCCAGCCCTCCCGCTTGAGATATGTCTCGCCACACGGACCTGCTCCGCAGGTAGGAGTGGTGCGCTCGGCGCCTCACCCGGTTCATGGACCATCAGTACTTGACCCTGCATCGGCGGAATCAGCCCGAACTTGTCTGTCGCCACCTTCGCAATTCGCTCTGGAGCCGTCAGCGCGGAAAATTTCACTTGCAACTGATCCCGCTCTCGCTCCAGCAATACTTTCTGGCCCTTCAACCGTTCGATGTGATAACCCACCCGAACGACATCGACACGTTCCCACACAAACACGAAGACCAACACCACACCAGCCACAATGGTCAATGTCTTCATAACTGACCCTCCCTGGATATCCGTTGAGCGGCCCGCAATTTGGCACTGCGGGATCGAGGATTCCGGTTCGACTCTTCTCCGGTGGGAACCTGAGGCTTCTTGGTGAGCACCCACAGTGCGGGATCGTTCTTCCCGGAGAGCGCCCGGAACGTGTGTTTGACAATCCGATCTTCGAGCGAATGGAATGAAATCACGCAGAGGCGGCCGCCGGGAGACAACACGTCAACCGCATCACGCAAGGCCGGCTCCAGACAGTCTAGCTCTTGATTCACTGCAATGCGAAAGGCTTGGAACGTTCTCGTCGCACAGTGGATACGGCCATGCCGATAATTGGCCGGAACCGCCCCTTCAATCACGGAGACCAACTCTTTCGTCGTGGCCAAGGGATGGCGTTCACGCGCATGAACAATGGCACGAGCAATCCGCCTAGAAAACCGTTCTTCGCCGAATTGGAAAATCGTGTCGGCCAACTGTGCCTCCGGCCATCGATTGACCAGGTCAGCTGCGGTCCCGCTCATCGATTGATCCATACGCATGTCCAACGGGCTATCCCCCTGAAAGCTAAATCCGCGAGTGGGCTCTTCCAGCTGCGCGGACGAGACCCCAAGATCAAACAAGATTCCATCGACTCGCCCAATACCACTGGCAGCAAGATGCTGCTTCAGACCCATGAAGTGACCATGGAGAAGGCGCACACGGTCCCCAAATCGCGCGAGCCTGTCTCGACTCGCTGCTATGGCTGCTGCATCACGATCAAGCCCTATAAGCCTGCTGTCTGGACCAGTCGCTTCAAGAAGTTTTTCAGCATGCCCACTGTATCCCACGGTACAATCAAGATAGATTCGGGCACCTTCATGAACTAGCCAAAACAGGACCTCATCCGCCATAACCGGAATATGTCGCGGAGCCTCCATAAATCATTTACGGCCAGATTCACCCACTTTCTCCCACCAGCGCAGGCAGTATACACCGCAAAAAAGACTTGTCAACAGGAAATACATGGACTTATGAAGTCTAAGACTCTCTGGTTTTTGACGAGGGAAACGTGTGCGCCATCTGGAGGGGTGTGGGAAAATCGTCGGTATGTCGGGATTTCGCTCATACTGCTTAGGTCACCGGAGTGCATCAGGCAGGATGGTGACGCCTAACAATCAAGCTCTCGCCGTGTGGTGTTCGCTCCGCCAGGCCACGCTAGTGAAGCTCCATCACCTCTTGGGCAACACAGTGAGCCCTATCATTTCCCTTAATCGCCACGTGAATACATGTCCGGTGAGAAATTGGCAGGAGCATAGCCATTGGCTCATGGCCACTGAAGAGTCCTCAAGCCTACGAAGTTGAGAGTTTTATTGACAAGAATTCGAGTCGGATTGAGAATGATCTGATGCGATCATTCATAACCGTGAGAACGCTCTGCCTGATTGTTGTGATTGGGGGGGGCACCTTTACGTTCAACGGTATAACAGTCAAAGCGGCGTCAGCGGCATCACCTCTCTATTGGTGCCCCGATCAGAAACCTGATCGGCAGTATTCGGCAAAGCAAGGACCAGGGTGCCTGCCAATTGTTGAAAAGGAAGAAATCAACACAACAGAACAAGAAGGGGGAACATCCACGAGAAACAAACCGGTACATGACTTCAAGGTCGAAAATCTGCAGAGCGACGTATCGTCTTTCCTGACCAAGTATCGTCACTTCCTCGGTTGCTGCAAAACCGACCTTTTTGAACTTCAACAGATCGAAGACATGGGAGACGAGGTTGGAGATCTCCTCAAATCCGCCCAAGCCAATCTGTCGAATCATTCGATGGCCTCACGCGGCATCATGCTCCGGGAAATGATCCCGACTGTCGCCAAAGCCCGCGCTGATCTGAAGAAGCTGCGCGCGACGCTCGAACGCATCAACACCTCGACCAAGGCTCGTGACTCAGGGAGCTTTGAACACTCGGGTCGGGAGACGCGCGCGATACGTGACATGGAAGAATCGATTGAGAGGGACATCCGTGCGCCGGAGCTCCCAACAGGACCAAAGACCGGCACAAGTATTGGCACGGCACCAGCCGCAGGGCCGAACATTGGGAAAACCCCGAAAACCGGCAACGCGATCGGTGCAGAAGGCGTGTCCGGCCAAAACATAGGCACGTCATCGAAAAATAGCCACGATATCGGCGGTTCAGGCCCGGCAGGGTTTGGGATCGGTGCCACAGGCCGTGCGGGCCCTTCGATCGGCCAGTCCACCTTGAACCACGAATCATCTTCGGCGGTTGGCTCTTCGCTGCAGCGTTCTACAGTGGGATCAAGTCTATCGGATTCGACGATAGGGTCGAGCTTTGGTGGCTCTAGCGTCGGCTCAAGCCTCGAGGAGTCGAGCGTTGGCTCGTCGTTCGGGTCGTCGTCAGTCGGTTCGACCATCCAGCAACAAAACTCCGGCCCACAACAATAACCTCATCTAGCCAGGCAGAACGGTGGGGACCGGTTCCCACTCCTCTCCCCTATTCCGACTCTTATACAAGCCGCTCCCGTTCGTCCCCAGGTAAAAGATCTGCGGATCAATGAGGCTCTGCGCCAGGGAACGCACGTTCAGAGTTGCCAACCCCCTATTCAGTGCGGTCCATGTGCTCCCGCCATCTTCGCTCCGGTGGATGCCTTCTCGCCCACCCAAGTAGATCACGCCCCTTCTCGTCCGATCCAAGACCATCGAAAACACCATTTGATCCTGCAGCGACTGGCCGATGCGCACCCACGACGCCGCCGCATCCGTTGACTTATAGAGCCCTTCGAGCGTCGAGGCATAAACCGTGTCTGCTTCATAGGGATCGACCAGAATCGCTGTGACGTTTAACGCACGCGATGATTTAATGATGGCAGGATCCACGAGTCCGCTGTTCACTTTCTCCCAACGACCGGCTTGATCGAGCGATTTATAGACACCGCCGCTCGTGCCCGCATAGAGAATCGATGGCCTCGTGGGGTCCAGCCCGAGCGTCATCACCATCAGCACTTCTTTCATACCGTCCATTCGCTTCGTCCAACTGTCTCCGGCATTCTTCGTTTCAAATATGCCCATCGTTGTCGCAACGAACAAATGAGTGTTGTCCGTCGGATCGAAGAGAAACTGGTTGACCACGGAAGAGATCGTCACATCGTCCAGTCCAGTTCGTTGTGAAACCCAACGCTGCCCTCCATCGTAACTCTTGTACACCGCATCGCCTTTCGTACCGGCATAGACCGTGGCGGGATAGGCCGGATCAATCGCCATCGAAATCACCCGCGAGTGACTCATCCCATGTGACAGATTGGCCCAAGTCTGGCCTCCATCACGCGTCTTGTAGATGTAGTCGTTCGTCGCGACGTAGATGATGTCGGGATTCTTCGGATGGAGCTGAATCACGACGATAGGATCGCTGCGATCACATCCTGTAATGGATAGTGCCAGCAGAAGAGCGAGAAAAAGAATTCTAGCCATGCACAAGACGAGATCTTACGGGATGGTCAAAAATGTCGTTCAGCGAGACCGCAGCGAGTGAAGACCCGAGGCGTACCCTTGCGGTACGTTGAGGGCCTGAACGATGCGAGAACAACGCTGGCGGCATTTTTCACCATCCCGCATTAGCGGTAATTGGTGAACTGAAGATCAATCCCAAAATCTTTGCCCCTGAGAAACGCCATAGCCGCCTGGAGTTCATCCTTGCTCTTGCTCAGCACTCGAACTTGCTCGCCCTGAATCTGTGCCTGCACTTTCAACTTGGACTCCTTGATGGCCTTCGCCACCTCTTTCGCCTTGTCCACCGCGATCCCGTTTTGAATCTTCGCCACCTGACGCACCGTCCCGCTCAGCGCCGGCTCTATATTCCCATAGGTAAACGCCTTTAGTGAGACCCCGCGCTTTACGCACTTGGTTTTGATGATATCGTTCACCGCATTGAGTTTATATTCGTCGTCGGACACCAGAACCAGCTCCTTTTCCTTCTCCTTCAACGTAATCTCCGTCTTCGAGTCTTTGAAGTCGAACCGCTGCTTGATCTCCTTCGTCGCCTGATCGACGACATTCTTCATCTCTTGCATGTTCACTTCTGAAACGGCATCAAATGAAAACTGCTCCGCCACGATCCCCTCCTCTCATCACTTCAACCATTTATGTTCTCAAGAAACTCTCTTCGATATCTCAAGGAGTGGCCTGCTCGATCTCCCACTGCGCGCAGCTTTCTCACCCGCCCGCCCACTGGCAGATATTTTTCACCCGCCCTACCCTCCGATTGCTTCGCAATCGATTTCCCGGGACGTGCCATGAGCCCGCGCGAGGGCCTTCGGAGGCCGCGCGTTGCGCGAGCACAGAAGATCATCAGGCTCCATCTCTTCCCCCCCCCCTAGCAGCACCCTCCCCCGGGCAACTGCACCCGCTGCTCCTCATCCTGACAAATCGTCATCTGCAATCTTCCTGGCGAACTCCCACCGGCCATCACCACCACTTCGCTGCTGGTGAAAGGCCGCTTCAAGACAAGATAGCCATACCACTGTCTGATACTATCGCCCAAGACGATCACCGCGAGCAAGGCCACCACCGCCACCAGCCCCGCATCCAAATACAAAGCAACGGCCTGGCCGCTGTCGGCAAGGGACGAGGCCTTGGTCACGAATAAGCCGAACATTTCGTAAGACCCCATCAAGGTGATGGTCCCGACAAACAGCATTGGCAACAGCGTGATCCAGAGATACTGCGCCTTCCACATCTTGATAAGCACCGTCGTTCCGATACAGAGGGCCAACGTGCCAAGCAACTGATTCGCTGCACCGAACATCGGCCAGAGCGTCGAGATACTGCCGGTCCCGATGAGATAGCCCCAGGCTCCAACGATGAGTCCGCTGCTCACTGCCACACCAGGCCACCAATTCATCCGCCTCAACGGAGCATACACACGTCCACCCAGCTCCTGGATAAGATAGCGCCCCACGCGTGTGCCAGTGTCGATCGTCGTCAAAATGAACAGGGCTTCGAACACCAGCGCAAATTGATACCAGTAGGCCATCAGGCCAGCCATACCAGGGAGCGCAGAAAAAATCGCCGCCATGCCGACCGCCAGAGACACGGCCCCGCCTGGCCGGCCCGTCACCTCCACCTCGACAAGACGTGAAAGCTCCTGAATCCGCGAGACAGGAAACCCCATTGCAGCCAGAGTCTCGGGTGAGAGCATGGTGTTGATCGCCAGATAATCGCCGGGAATAAGCACAGAAGCTGCAATGAGCGCCATCACGCCGACAAAGCTCTCCAATAACATCGCCCCATAGCCGACCGTGGCTTGGGATTCCTGTTCAATCATCTTCGGCGTCGTACCGGAAGAGACCAGCGAATGAAAGCCAGAGATGGCTCCGCAGGCAATGGTGATAAAGAGGAAGGGAAAGAGCGTCCCGGGAATGATCGGTCCGCCTCCGCTGGCAAATATCGTCACGCGCGGCATCTCGATCGTCGGCGCTATGAGAATCACCCCCACCCCCAGCAATGCCACCACGCCGAGCTTCATGAAGGTTGAGAGATATCCGCGCGGCACCAGAAGCATCCAGCCCGGCAACACGGATGCGAGAAACCCATAGCCGGCCAGTCCCCAGACCAGCGTCGTTCGCTCGAGCTCGAACCAGCCTGCAATTGAAGACTGCGCCACCACTCGTCCAAAGATCACAACCGCAATCAGCAGCACCACACCAAGCAGGGAGACTTCCGCCACCTGTCCTGGCCGGAACCTTTGAAGATAGAAACCCATGAAGAGACCGATAGGAATCGTCATCGCAATCGTGAAGGTACCCCAGGCATTGAGATAGAGCGCATTCACGACGGCAAAGCCCAGCCCTGCCAGCGCCACGATCACGATGAAGAGGACCGCCACCGCCGTCGCAGTACCTGTGACAAGGCCCAGTTCATCCCTCGCAATTTCAGGTAGCGAGCGGCCATTTCGCCGCATCGAGGCAACGAGAACGATGAAGTCCTGCACCGCCCCAGCCAACACCGCACCGATCACGAGCCAGAGAAAACCAGGCAAGAATCCGAACTGCGCCGCTAACACAGGCCCCAGTAACGGCCCAGCACCGGCAATCGCCGCAAAGTGATGACCGAAGAGGACGTACTTGTTGGTGGGATGAAAGTTGACTCCGTCATTCAACCGGACAGCCGGGGTGACGCGCTGATCATTCAGTTCGGTTACACTCTTCGCAATCCACCGGCCATAGAAGCGAAAAGCCAGCACATAGATGCAGGCCGCCGCCACGACCAGCCAGAGGCCGTTGACCTTTTCGTGGGGATTTATAAGGCCAGTAACAAAGGCGAGGGCGACGGCACCGAGGATGGCAAGAAAGGCCCAAAGGAGCAGCTTAAGCGCCGACATGCAGGCATCCTAGCACAAACGAACGGGAGGACACCCCTGTCGGTCCGTTGCTCCCGGAGCGCGCGCCCTAAGAAGGGCCTCGCTCGACGGCCGCAGTCGGACCGACAAGGGGTGCCCTCCCTAAAGGAACAACGAGCAAGCTTCGAAGGAGCACCGGTATTTCGTCGGACGCGCGCAGTGAGAGATCAACCAGGCCGCCCCCGCCTCCCTTCTCGAACAGAGGATGGGAAAAGAGATCAGATATTAGGGGCCAACTTCTGGATCGAGGGTGCGGATTTCTGGAATTTTCGCGATATGCCCGCGCAGCAGCGCGAGACAGAGGAGCCCGATTCCGATCCAGGCAAGTTCACGAAATCGCCTCAGTAGCGCGAAGGTGATGCCGGCGACGTCGGAGTAACCGAAGGCGTTCAGCAAGAACAAATTCCCGCCGTCCTGGGCACCCAGGCTGCCTGGGATGAAGAAGGTGCCTCCCTTGATGAAGACCGAGAGGGCGCCGATCGAAATGGCGGACAGGGCCAGGGCGGGACCGCCGAGAAAATAGATGATGACGTACACTTCCAATGCTTCCGCCATCCAACCGAGAAAGAATAACCCGGTGGACGCATAAAAGACCGGGCGGTGATGGCGGTAAAAATCTAAGATCGTCCGATCCAGCGAGCGTAATTTTTCCTCGCGCGCTTCGAGATAACGAATCTTCAGTCCGACCTTCCGTAGAAACTGCAATGACCAGGTAAAGAGTCCTTGCCGCTGCACAAAGACAAACGCAGCAGTCCCGAAGGCCAGCAGGCCGACGCTGAAAAGTGCGGCGGCCAGGGTCTGGCCGGATGAATCGTTCCCGCCTAACAGCCACATCCCCAGTCCGATGCCGAGGAGGATGAACAACACTTCGGCAACTGTCATCGTCGTTTTCGCAATGACGACCGAGGTGACCCCGTCTACCATCGGTACGTTGCGTTTCTTCAACAGATGGGCCTTGAGCGGCTCACCCCCGGAGTAGCCCGCCGGCGTGGTCATGTTCACAACTTCCCCCGCTGTCCGGATCGCGAGCACGCGCCAAAACGGAATGTGCTTGGCCGAGGGACCCAGCGTCACTTTCCATCCATATGCCTCGACCACGTACATGATGACGGATGGAATCAGCATGACAAGGAGCGCCACCGGCCCGAGCTGCGCCGTCACGTCGTAAATGCGCCCTGGGCCGACATGCCAGACGATGAGCCCGAGGGTCAGAAGCCCCATAAAAAGGAGGGAAATTTTAAGCATGGGTTGTGGGGGAAGGCCTCATCACGCAGAGCATTGTCAAGAAGCATACCATAAATGTGGTTGCCGGCATCCAGTTAAATCGGGCGAGCCTCCGGTTAAGGGTCAGGAACCAATTCCTGAGTCGGGTGTGCGGCTCTCCTGAATAACCGCTGCTCGCCCACGTAACGTCGCGAGACAGACTAACCCGATCACGATCCAGACCACCTCTCGATATCGTCTCACCAAGGCAAAGGTCATGCTGGCGACGTCCGAATAACCGAAGTCCTTCAGCAGGAGAAAGTTCCCGATGTCTTGGGCGCCAAGACTGCCGGGGATGAAAAAACTGCCTCCTTTGATGAAGACAGAGAGGGCGTTGATAGAGATGGCGGAGAGGGCCGTCGCAGGCCCCCCCAGAAGCCAGATGATGAGGTACACTTCGAAGGCTTCCGACAGCCAACTCAGAAAGAAGACTCCGGTCGATGAGTAGACAGCCTTCCGATTGTGGCTGTAGTAGTCCAAGATCATCCGATCCAGTGACCGTATTTTTTCCTCACGCGATTCGAGAAAAGCAATCTTGAGCCCGATTTTCCGGGTAAATTGCAATAGCCACGTAAAGAATCCTCGCCGCTGCGCGAGCACCAGCGACGCGGTCACGAAGAGCAGCGTTGCGACACTGACCAGCGACGCAACGACGGTCTGTTCCAGTGAGCCGTCGCTGTCGGTTCTCCAGAACGCGAGCGTGATGCCCAAGAGAATGAAGAGCACTTCGGCGACCGTCTTCGTCGTTTTCGCGATCACGACCGAGGCAAGCCCCTCCACCATGGGCACCTGATGCCTCGTGAGCAGATGGGCTTTGACCGGCTCGCCGCCGATGTAGCCGGCCGGTGTCGTCAGATTGACGACTTCACCGGCAGTCTTGATCACGAACACGCGCCAGAAGGGAATATTCTTGGCCGATGGCCCCAGCGTGACTTTCCATCCGTAGGCTTCAATGAGGTACATGATGGTGGAGGGAATCAACAGGACGATCAGGGCGCCCGGGCCGAGTTGCGCCGCCGCATCGTAGATGCGCTCGGGCCCGACATGCCAGACGATGAGCCCGATTGCGAAGAGGCCGGCACAGATGAGGGCAAGCTTGAGCATGAGTCACGGAAGACGGTCTGATTCCCTCGGACAATGACTGCCGTCAGGAACGATTTCATAAATCGTCGGCGCGACTTTCTCGAATGACCGTTGCCATCCCACCGGCGAGGGTTAAGCACACCAACCCCACGCCGATCCACACCAACTCGCGGAACCGCCGAAGCAACGCGAAGGTGATGCCGGTGACATCGGAATACCCAAAGGCTTTCAACAAGAGCATATTGCCTCCGTCTTGAGCGCCAAGACTGCCGGGGATGAAGAAGGTGCCGCTTTTGATGAAGACGGACAGGGCGCTGATGGCGATGGCGGAGAGCGCCATAGCCGGGCCACCGAGCAAATAAATGATGACGTAGACCTCAACCGCCTCCGCCAGCCAACCGGCAAAGAACAGTCCGATGGAAGAACAAAAGGTCAGGCGGTTGTCTCGGTAAAAATCCAAAATCGTTCGATCCAGCGAGAGGAGCTTCTTCTCACGCACTTCGAAGTAATGAATCTTGAGCCCGATTTTCCGTGCAAATTTCAACAGCGATGTAAAGAACCCTTGCTGCTGCACAAACACGAGGGCGGCGGTGACGAGCACCAGCAGGCCGACACTGACCAGCGCCGCTGCGATGGTCTGCCCGGATGAGCCGTCGGCACCGATACTCCAGAACGCGAGCGCAATGCCCAGAAGGATGAAGACCGCCTCGGCAATCGCCATCGTCGTTTTTGCAATGACGACCGAGGCAAGCCCTTCCACCATCGGCACTCGATGTTTCGTGAGCAGATAGGCCTTGAGCGGTTCGCCCCCAACGTAGGCGGTCGGCGTGGTCATGTTCACCACTTCACCGGCTGTCCTTATCGCGAGCACGCGCCAGAAGGGAAGATGCTTCGCCGAGGGGCCAAGCGTGATTTTCCACCCGTAGGCATCGATGGCGTACATGATGCAGGAGGGAATCAGCAGGACGAGGAGTGCGACCGGCCCGAGTTGTGATGCCGCATCGTAGATACGCCCGGGGCCGATATGCCAGACGAGGAATCCGAGGGTGATGAGGCCGACAAAAAGTAGGACTATCTTAAGCACGGGTAGTGGCGGACGGTCTGATCACCCAGAGCATAATGATCGAGAACACCACGGATCCGATCGCGGCCACCCAGAGGAACCAATCGAGCTTGCCGATCGCCGCAAAAATCAGCACGATGACGGAGAAGTCTCGGCTCGCGACATTTTTCAGCATGAAATCCGACCAGGCAGCCTGCACCGGTGTTTTCCAGCCGCTCGTAGACTTAATTTTCTGCGCGCGGGTGACAAGCCAATATGAAAGCCCGTTCCCAATCACTGCTGCCGCACCAAGGGCGAGCGGAACCCAAGCCCCATCGCTCCCAGCCAGGTGCACGTATGAGCCCACGGCAATGCCGGCAAAGATCGCCATGTGCACCACGTTGTCCATCGCGATATCAAGCCAGGCGCCGAAGGGCGACTCGGTGAAGGTCAGTCTGGCCAGCTCACCATCGCAGCAATCGATGATCGCCGCCAGTTGAAACAGTACCGCGGCAACGATGCCGGCATTGTACGTCCCGACACCGAAGCCGGCGGCCGCAACCAGGCCAATCAAGCTCGCCAGGATCGTGATGGCGTTTGGTGAGAAACCTATGGCAAGAAATATACGTGTGAACCAGCGAGACACCTTCCGATTGAAAAACCTGTCGACAAACCCTTCGAACTCGCCCTTGAGGGAATTGAAGAGCTTTTTCTCAGCAGCCTGCACATCCGCAGCGTCGCGCACGTCTTGATACCAATGGGCCCGATTCGTTTCCGTAGACAACACCCGCACGTATCCGTCCACCGCGGCACGTTCAAGCCATCGACGAATCGGCACCGTGCCGGCTTCCACACCAACTTGACCGACCACACTCATGAAACTTGCCGGGAGCACCACGAGGTCTGTCACCACCAGTGTCGCATCATCTTGTCGCGACGTGATCGAGACAAGCCGACCGGACCGCACCTTCACACGTAAATCCGAACGGCATGGCCGTCGATCTCGCCCGCTGTCCGCCCGTGCCACAACAAGAGCCTGCCCCTCCTGCACCTCCTGGCGCAGACTCTCGATCAGGCGGCTCGCAAATACAGCCTGCACGCTGGACAGAAGACAGAAACCCCGCACTTCGGCAGCAAGCGATTCCCACGTACGGGGATCATCCAGCGGAAACTCGCGAATCGGCATCCAGCGCACGGGAACTGTCACACGTGGTCCTTTGCTCAACGCCTGTCTGAGCTGATTCTCCTCCGGCCCGACCAGCACCATGAGCTGTCTGATACCGGCTCGCTGCATGGTCAGCACGGCTCGCTGAAAAAGGCCGATGCCGACAACGCTGGTCAGCGGACCCACCTCATCGGCATGCGATCCAGCAGGCTCTCCGAACAGACTCGTCGACGGCAAGAGAATTGCCGTGCTCAGTCCTTGCACATCGGCACGTTTTTGAATGAGGCTCTCGCTCATATTATCTCGTCTCTCGTATCTCGCAAACCCGGTCGGTGCTTCACGAGGAACACTCCACCAACGGCACAGCTACAGTTTCGGCAACACATCCCGTTCCGCTT
Source organism: Nitrospirota bacterium (assembly GCA_016219645.1). Classification (NCBI taxonomy): domain Bacteria; kingdom Pseudomonadati; phylum Nitrospirota; species Nitrospirota bacterium. The sequence goes on along the minus strand of JACRLR010000018.1, from coordinate 58,451 downwards.
TCGATACATCCTCCACAAAGTCGATTTCGGTCCAGGGGAGTCCTCCAATTTTCTCATGGCCGACTTTCACGTCACGAAAAAATTCGAAAAGAGCATCCTCGTATTCCATCTGCCAGGCCTCATGATCCACATGAGTTCTGAGCGACGCCACAACAGACGGCCCATCGGCATGCCGGATCTTGAGAAATCCCACGCCTTCTCCGGCATAGTCATAATGCAACGGCATCTTCTTGGTCAACGCAATCACGCGCCCCCCTTCGACCACAACCATACACTCTTCCCCTATCTGCTTGACAGTCTCATCCATGAGCAAGGCATTCTCATAAGGAGACTGCACCAAACGACGCAAGATCTCTTGATGGAAGAGCACATCTGCGTCCATGATAATCGCATTATCATCCAGCACATTGCGCGCGATCCAGAGCGAAGAAATGCTGCCGCGATGGAACTGCTCGTTGACGAGGAAATTCACACGCACGCCACAGGAGTCCGCTGCCACAGCCGCGCGAATCATCTCCTGCTTGTAGCCTACAACCACGTCGGCATTGTGAATGCCGACGCTCCGGAGCGACGTAAGATAGCGATGCAAAAGGGTCCGCCCGCCAATCTCGATGAGGCACTTCGGGCGGTGTTGCGTGAGTTGCCACAGACGCTTCCCGACTCCTGCTGCGAGGATGATGGCTTTCATGCTGTGCCGCAAATCCGTTCAAATGCGTCGAGAAATCCGACAAACTGGGCCTCTGTGAGGGCGCCCATGTTGGCAATGCGGAAAATCTTGCTCTCGAGTTGGCCTTGGCCCGCATAGATCACGTAGCCCGCTTCTTTTAATCGATCGTGCAACGACCGATACGTGACACCCTCGGGAAGATGAAAGGCCGTAATCGTGTTCGAATGTTTCTCCGGAGTCAACAGCGGCTTCACGCCAAGTTTCGCCATGCGGTCTCGAATGAGGGTCGCCACGGTCTTATATCGCTGAATCCGCTTGGCAACCCCTTCCTCCATGAGTTCATTCAACGCCTCATCGAACGCATAATAGACCTGTACAGCCGGCGTGAAGGGAATCGTTCCGCGACCCTGGTCATCGACATACTGCGTGATATGGAGATAGATCGACCGTCTAGGGTACGCGCGCATCCGCTCGAGAAACCCCTTGCGGACGAGCACGAAAGACAGGCCGGGGAATCCCTGAATACACTTGCCTGACGTGCCAGCCACCATATAGATGTGAGACCCGGCGATATCCAGCAGCTCCCCTGCCAACGCACTGACCGCGTCCAGAATAAACACCCGATTCTGGCTGTCGACGACGTCCGCAATCTCTTTGACTGGATTGATGAGTCCGGTGGTCGTCTCATGATGGACCATGGCGACTGCCTGGGCTTCCGGATGTTGTCGCAACGCCAGCCGCAGCCGTTCAGGATCCGGCCTCATCGTCCAATCGTATTTGAGTTCAGACACGCCCAGGCGAGACAGCCCGACCATCTGGGAGATGCGCTCGCCATAGACGCCGTTGTTGAGTACCAGCATCCGTTTACCGTGCGGGAGCGCCGACATGACGGCCGACTCCACTGCCGCAGTGCCTGATCCAGTTAACACAACAGCGGCGTACTCCGCTTCCGCCCCCGGCACAAAGAGCTTCAGCAGCTTCGCTTGGATCCCGTGCAGGAGTTCAGTAAATTCCGACTCCCGGTGGCAGACATCCGGCCGCAACAGCGCCTGCCGCACCCGCTCCGACACATTCACCGGCCCTGGATTCAATAAGATCATAAACCTCGTTAGGCGTGAGGTGTGAGACGTTAGGCGAAATCGCCTGGGAAGATTGGTTCTACCCCACTCACCCCTTACGCCTTACCCCTCACGAGACGCTATTGTATCGCTTTCATGAACCGCTTGGTAATGTCCGGCGGATCGAGCATCACGCGCCCGACATCCTCCACCATCTCATTGACTTTGACCAACAACAGGCTCGGCCCATCCTTCTTTAACATGTCTTTGAATTCGTAGACGAGGTCCTCACGTTCCCGTACCCGTTCGACATTCACATACCCGGCCGCCTTGGCCACCTTCTCCAGCGGAACGACATTGGAAATCGTCGGCTGGTTCCCTGTCGTGCCATAGACTTCATTGTCGAACACCACATGGATGAAATTTTTTGGTTTCAACGCGCCCACCGTCGCGAGCGTCCCCAGGCCCATCAAGACGTTGCCGTCCCCATCGAACACCACCACCTGCTTGTTCGGCTTGGCGAGCGCGACACCTAGCGCAATGGCCGGGGCATTCCCCATGGACCCGATCATATAGAAATGAGTCGGACGATCGGCAATCTTATAGGCTTCGCGAGAGGGAAACCCGTTGCAAATAATCACCGGTTGGTCGGTCAGTAGTTCCAGCAGTGCCGCCATGGCCATTGCCCGGCTCTGCATCGTGCCTTCTTCCGGTCTCATGGGTGCACCCCTCTCACAACACCCTTCGTTATCAAGAGGGCGACGGGAATGCGCTGCTTCATGAACGTCTCCGCCAGCCATTTCAGATCGTCAATCGCCGTCTTTTCCGAGAGGGTTCGATGCGGGATTTTCATCGTGTCCAGAAACTGCGGCATCACCTCACCCATCACGAGATGCTCCGGCGCATCTTTACCTTGATAGCCACGCCAGGACACAATCAAAATACAGGGCTGGCAATAGATCATGTTCAACGAAATGAGGGTGTTGAGGGACGTGCCCAACCCCGAATTCTGCATGAGCACGGCGGGAACCTTGCCGGACATATAGGCCCCGGCAGCCATGGCGACCGCTTCATCTTCCCGAACAGCCGGGGTGTAGAGACGCCGTTCCATCAACTCGGCAATGATGCCGCCTAAGATCGAATCCGGAACCCCCGTAAAGAAATCGACTCCGATATCTTGTACCGCTTGAACGAACGCATCGCTGTCAATCATGGGGTCGGTTCCTCGCCGCAACACATGTGGGAAAACCCGCGCATTATAGCTACGCCTCAGGACATTCTCAACAAAACTGAGGGAGTTGCGCCATCCAATCGTCCATGGTAGCGTTCTGACATGACCGGACAACAGAGACATCGCGCGGGCCGCTACCTTATCTCACTGGGGCTAGTCCTCTGTATGAACTACCCCTTTCTTGCCCAGGCCGTGCAGATGGTAAACGATCCGAATGGTTTTCAGAGTCTCATCTGGGGTTCAACTCTCACCACGAGGCCGGACTTGCAAGTCGCGAAAGCAGGCCCGCATGTGAGCGAATACCAATTGAGGGACAGTCAGCCTCTGTTTGCGGGAATACCGGTCGAAAGCCTCCGCTTCTTAGCAGTCGATGAACAATTCGCCCGTGTAACCATCCGCTATCAGGGCGACGATCGGCACAAACAAATTCTCAGCCATCTGGAGCAACAGTTTGGTTCACTTGAGCGCACCCCAGGGCAGATGATGCGGGGTCTTAGTCAACAGTATATTTGGCGCGGGACTGATACCGAGATCAGCTTGACCTACCATGCAAACACGGAACGTGGATTTCTTTTTATCGACAGCCGCACGCTTGCCCCCAGGTTCAACGACCATATTACAGACTCTGCGGAGTAGCATGCCTCTCCGTCCCGTCTTCCTCCTCCTACTCTTCCTCTCGTGCATCCTTCAAGGCACCTTTGCGTTCGCCGTGCCCATGGAAAATGATCCTAACGGATTCGAAGGAATCCCTTGGGGTGCCCCATTTTCCGAAACCGACAGGCACAAGAAAGTTGAGGACACCGGGCGGGCTCAAACCTATGAACTCAAATCCGGGGCCCCCTCGCTTGGTCCTGTACCGGTTGATTCCATGAAATTCGTCACCTCCTACGGCCAATTCGCGCGCGTCACAGTCCGTTACCAAGGCAAGGGCTCCCACGATCAGATCCTCGCCTATCTCCAATCCCTCTATGGCTCGCTCGACCGCACACCAGGACAGATCACCAGCGGCCCCGTCAAATTTTATAAATGGACGGGATTTGAGACAGATGTGACCCTCCGATACGAGACAGAAACCGATCGCGGCATTATCTTTTTCGAGAGCCAAGAACTTCGCCGAAAGATCACCGATTGATTATTGGCATTCTCTTCCCCTTCGGTCCCTTCCCTCTCACAGTCAACCTTCCTGCACTCCGCTAGCAGGCTGTTGATAAAGTCCGCCAGCGTGGGGTGGGATGGCCCGGTGAATCCCCTGTGCTCGCGCAACGTGCGGTCTCAGAAGACCCTCGTTGGACGCGCGCAGTGGGGGACTCATCCGAGCCATCCCGGAGTACAGTAACCAAGCAAGCTTGGAAGAGCTATCTTGAGTTGCTTGCTGCGGCCTTGCCCGCGGCAACGGCGCGTCTATGGGTAAAGAGGCTGTCTTGGCAGACTCAGGGCGGGCGGGTGAAGTAGTTGCCGGGGTTGGGCGGGTGAGAAAGCGGCCTTTCTGAACAGCCTGCGATGGCTTCTGAACGGGTCTGCGCGTATCCAGACCTTGCATGCCTGTTCTGCTCAAGTAGTTTGTCAACACACTGCTAGTTATCGAGGCTCTATTCCCCTAAAACCCTTGTGAATTAACGCTCACCGCCCGCCGCACCCCCCTTCTGATGGGACAGGAATCCCCCCTCCTGAGGGATGGTCGAATTTCTTGGGTGCGGTATTCTCAGACTGTCGCGAGGGGCAAAGAACACCCGGCGAGACCACTGCGGAGATACCGATGAAACTGTCCCACCCCTTATTCAAGCTCAACGATCAGAAACCTCATTCTCTCTTGGACCGACGCTATGCCGAACGAGTTCCAATTCGGTACCGAGTAGCCTATTCAGGAGCAGAAGGGGCACGAATCGTCAGAGGAGAAGGCATTCTGAAAAATCTCTCGAAAAGCGGCTGCAAGATATTGAGCACAGCCACGATCTCGCTGGGTAGCCGCCTCACCCTGCTCCTATATCTGGAGGATGCGCAATCCCCCGTACGACTCGACGACACTCTCGTTTCCTGGGTTGCCAAAGACTCTTTTTCTGTCAGGTTTCCCAAGCTGTCACCGGAACAACGGCAACGGCTGCAGGAAGTGATCTTTAAAAATATCAGCTTGTCAGCCGTAGACCATCGGCGAACGGGGTTTCGCATCGTTTAAGCATCAACCCAATGTCAGGGAGGAAACCATGCCTATTCAGATCGCCCCTCCCGCTACCTCAGTTGCTGAACGTCCCGATCAAGCCGATCGTCGCCATGGCAATCGTACCCCCGCAGTCTTCCCACTTTTCTATTCCGGCATGGACAAGGGCCAGTTTCTGGTCGCCGACGGCATCGGCACCAATCTCTCACTACGCGGGGTTACCATATACGGGAATCGCTCGGTCATACCCGGCATGAGAATAGCCCTCTTTGTCAGCCTTCCTGGAATGGAGAAGCCGTTGTGCATTGCCCAGAACCGAGTCTCCTGGGTTGCTGGACGTCGTTTTGGAGTGACATTGGGCCCTCTGACGTTGAAGGAAAAGAATCATCTCCGAGTCTTCTTGTGGGATCGCGTCACCCGCTTAGACCACGACCATCGCATCTGAAACTGTCACAAGGAGGTGCCCTCATGAAACGAGTACAGGTTGCATTGGGGAAGGGGCTTCAGTCCATAGCAGAAACACACAATCGGAGGCAAAACCACCGGCCTCCGGTAGAGTTTGGGTTGATGTACTCGGCCCAAAACGGCTCCGGCGAGGTCCTCATGGGCGACGGCATGGTCACAGATCTCTCACCTACGGGTTTAGGTATTCGCGGCAACACCCCGGTCAGGCCTGGGATGGAACTCATGATCTTTCTGTACCTCCCAGGACAAGACCCGCTCTTCGTGATGGAAACGAGGGTGGCTTGGACCTCAGGACGCCGGTTCGGAGTCGAGATCCTCAAGATGAATCTCCGAGAACAAAACCGACTGCGGTACTTCCTGCGATCGAACCTTGCGTATTCTGATTAGATTGACTTCTGTCACGTAGAGTACCCCATGAGCGGACAGCGACGGAATGGCAAAAAAATGACAACAGACACAAAGGCTCAAACCACTGATCTGAGGACAGCTCAGCGGGCTTCTGTTCAAGTTGTAGCCCGGTTCTCAGCAACAGACCGATTTCAACTTGGCAATGGGATGACCCTTGACCTGTCCGAGATCGGCTGCAAACTCTCCAGTACGGAGCGGTTGCCTGTAGGGAGCTCCTGGAATCTCTACCTGACAGTCTCAGAGACGTCCCGCCCGGTTCTCATCTCAGAAGTTCAAGTGGTCTGGGCTGCGGAAAACGAATGCGGGATCGAATTTCCTGACGTCACGACACGAGAACTGACCAGGCTACGCCAGTTCATCTGGAAACACTTGAACCGCTCTACCCTCACAGGCGGGCCGCCCCTATTCACTCTGGTTGAGCCTCCGAGCCCACAGGGGCCGCATCTTAAGTCTGTGCCCTAACCCAGAGTATTTATAGGCACTGCGGCTGCATCCTGCCTCTGCATACCTATACCTTCCCGTTACCTCCCCCAAGAGTTTCAGTACCACTCCAATGCTTGCCCTCTAAAAATGAAGCATGCTACGATCTTGGTGAGTGAGTACTTACTTACTATGAATAGACGACCCAAGCAGGCCACACAGGGGAACGGGCAGCGTGCCTCTGCATACGATCGTCAAGCCAGCCTCATTGCTGCTGCCGCTTCACTCTTCGCCGCTAAAGGGTTCAACGGTACGACCACGAAAGCCATCGCCAAAGCGGCGCACGTGAGCGAGGCTTTAGTCTTCAAACATTTTCCGACAAAACGGACACTCTACGCCGCAATCCTGGCAGAAAAAGTGACCGTAAACGAACTCATCGAACCCTTGGAAGACGCCGCCAAGAAACACGACGATCATCTGGTGTTTACGATCATCGCAAGCTATCGCATTCGCCCCGGCGTCGATTCGACGTTCTTACGGCTCCTTCTGTTCAGCGCCCTGGAAGGGCACGAGCTTTCCGAGATGTTCTTTGGCAAACATCTAAAAGTCTTCTATGACCACCTCGCTGCGTACATCCACACGAGAATTGAAGACGGCGCATTCAGGCCGGTCGACCCACTCCTGGCAGCCCGCGCATTCATCGGTGTGGTCGTCCATCACCGTCTCCTTCACGAGATATTCGGAGTGCCCCTGCATCAATCCCATGAGGACACAGTCACGGCCTACGTCGACCTGTTCCTCACCGGACTGACCAAGAGGCCGGACGACCGGAAGACGGTGGGAGAAAAGACGCGATGAATCCCCTGAAGCAACATCCGATTGTCACACTCGGGGTTATCGTGTTCTTCGCGATCACTGCCCTTGTGGTATTTCGCCTCAGCAGCGGGGCCAAGAGCGATGCCCGCAAGGCCAGATCCATCACGGTCGCCACAGTGGCACCGCTGAAACAGGACCTGGACATACGACTGACCTACACCGCCGACATCACCCCCAATCAAACCGTCAATCTGTTTTCACGGGTTAACGGCTACATTGCCAGACTTCACGTCGACAAAGGCGATCTGGTCAAAGCAAACCAGCTTCTGATCGAGATCGATCACACGGATTATCAGCATGCCGTCAACCAGGCCAAAGCCAACCTGTCCGCAGCCAGGGCGAGAGTCGCACAGCAGGACGCGAGCATGCGCAACGCCACTCTCACGCTCAATCGGATGCAGGCACTTATCAAAGACCAGTTTGTGTCTCAACAGGACCTGGATAACGCCCAAGTTGCCTACGACGCGGCAGCGGCGGCGCTCGACTCGCTCCGCGCCCAGGTCCAGCAAATGGAAGTCGCCCTGGCACAGGCCGAGACAAACCTGGCCTATTCCTATATTCGTGCGCCGTTCGCGGGCTATGTCGCCGAGCGCAACCTGGATCTCGGAGCCTACGTCAGCGGGGCGACTGCCGGCGCTTCCACGACGTCACGCGGGATTCTTACCCTCCATGAGATCCAGACGGTCCGCATCCTGATCGAGGTCGTCGAAAAGGATGTCCCGCTCATCCAGGCGGGTCGAAAAGCGGAAATTCGCGCTGAGGCCTACCCCGATCGCGTCTTTGAGGGTACCGTCACCCGTGTGGTCCAGGCCCTGAACCGAGCCACTCGCACAATGACGATCGAGGTGGACCTCCCCAACAAGGACCATGTTTTGAAAGGCGGCATGTTCGCCCGCGTCGAGATCCTAGTCGGCACCCATCGAAACGCCCTTCAGATCCCCATCGACGCCGTGAGTCGGTTGGAAGACGCCCAATATGTCTACATTGTACGTGAGGGAAAGGCCCAGCGGGTACCAGTGGAAATCGGATTCCGCGACGAAAACCGGGTGGAGATCACCAAGGGCTTGGACGGGTCGGAGCAGGTGATCGTCTCCGGGAAAGACCTCGTGCATGAAGGCAGCCCCGTACAGGTGCAGCCTCTTGAACCCGTGAAGCGTGAGGGGTGAGGCGTGAGGGGTGCTGCGAATACATCATTCCGCCCTCTATTTCCTTCCCCTAACGCCTTACGCCTCACGCCTCACCCCTTACCTCTCACCCCCTACCAGCTATGTGGCTGACCCTCCTCGCACTTCGCAATCGCATCGGCGTCCTGATGCTGTCCTTGGCCATGCTGATCCTGGGCGGCACCTCCGTACAACGGCTACCGGTTGATCTCTTTCCACAGATTCAAGTGCCCGTGGCGTTCGTCGGGGTCATCTATAAAGGTGCCCCGCCGCTCGACATCGAACAGAGTGTCGTCTATCCCATCGAGAAAGCCGTCAGTTCCGCGTCGAACGTCGAACATGTCGAGTCGTTCGCCAAGCAGGGCATCGGTGCGGTGCAGATCTGGTTCAACTGGGGCACGGACATTAACGCCGGCCAGATGGAGGTGATGCAGCGAGTCACCCAAATTCTTAACAGCCTCCCGCCAGGCATTCTGCAACCTTTCATCGTCAAGTTCGATGTCTCGAATATCCCCGTCTCCCTCGTGACGGTCTCGAGCGACGATCTCGACGAACGGGCCCTGTACGACCTGGCCTATAATACAATTGCACCGCAGATCGAACAGATTGCCAACGTCGCCGCTGCCACCGTGGAAGGCGGGAAGATCCGTCAAATCAACATCAACCTCGACCCGGCGCTGTTGAACGCCAGGAGCCTTTCAATCCTTGATGTCGTCAAATCTGTAAAGGCCGCCAACCTCATTCTCCCCTCGGGCGACATCAAAGCCGGCAATTTGGACTACAACGTCTTCACCAATAATCAGTTCCGTACCGTCGATCCGATCCAGGATGTGATCGTAAAGGTCAACCAGCAAGGCAGCCCCGTGCGAGTGCGGGATGTCGGGACCGTGACCGATTCGTCGGACATTCAGACCAACATCGTGAGGACGGACGGGGCCAGGGCCGTGTATCTGCGGGTGAACAAACAGCCCATCGCCAACACCGTGGCGGTGGTGGATGCGCTGCGTGCCGCCCTGCCGAAGATGGTCGGCATTCCGCCAGGTGTGAAGGTCGGCATCTCCTTCGACCAATCGGTCTATATCCGCCAGTCGATCAGAAACCTCGCCGAACAGGCGCTGCACGGATCGCTGCTGGCCGCATTAGTCATCCTGATCTTCCTCCGTAGTCTTACGAGCACGCTGATCATCTCAGTCGCCATTCCCCTCTCGATCATGGTGACCTTCATCGTGCTGTACTTCTCAGGACAAACCCTGAACGTGTTCACCCTGGGAGGCCTGGCCCTCGGGATCGGCCGACTCGTCGACGATTCCATCGTGGAACTCGAAAACATTCAACGCCATTTGAATACCACGCGTCGCCGCTGGGACGCGATCCTGGAAGCGGCCCGCGAGGTGGCCATGCCTATTTTCGCTTCGACAGTCACCACGGTCGTCGTCTTTCTCCCGATTTTCTTCGTCGCGGGAATTGCCCGCCTGCTCCTGATTCCCTTGACCATCACGATCGCGATTTCACTGTTTACTTCCTTCTTCGTGTCCCGCACGGTGACCCCGGCACTCTGCTACAAATTCCTGAAGCCGGAACAGGATTCTCACCGGTCGATGCCGCCATGGTTCATCCGCCTGTTCGACTGGAGCCGCGAACGCTACGAGTCCCTGGACAGAAGTTACGACGAATCACTCCGCTGGGTCTTGGCGCACCGCCGGCTCTTCATCACTAGCGTCCTGCTCCTCTTCGCCTCCTCGCTCGCGCTGGTGCCTAAGATCGGGACGGAATTTTTGCCAGTGTCGGATGAAAGTCAGTTCCGGATCATACTGCGCGGACCGGTCGGTCAACGAGTGGAAAAAACCGAGCAGCAGGTGGCCGAGGTCGAACGGGTGCTGCGGGCACATATTCCTGCCGAGGAGCTGGAAACCATCGTCTCCAGTACCGGCGTGTTGGCCCAGGGCCGGTCCTCCCTGTTCAATCCGAACACCGGGCCCCATACGTCGGGCATCTCCGTCCATCTCGTCACGCCGGACAAACGGAAGCGAAGCCAGGTGCAAATTATGAACGACGTGAGGCCCAAGGTATTAGCACTCTTTCCGGGTGTCGCGATGTTTTTTGACCCGGGCGGGCTCATCAAGCGGATCACCAGTTTTGGATCGCAGAAGTCTGTCGACGTCGAAATTTATGGGTACGATTTCGAGAAAGCGCGGGAGGTCATCCGGCAGGTCGAAAGTGTCATGCAGCAAACACCGGGTCTCGCCGACATCGAAGTCAGCCGCGAGGAGAATTATCCCGAGGTCAACGTGGTGGTGGACCGTGAGAAGGCTGCTCTCCTCGGTATCAGTGAAACAGACGTCGCCACCGCCGTCCTCTTCTCACTCAATGGCAACGGCCAAACCGACCCCATCATCTACACCGACCCCCAAAACGGGAACGAGTACTACATCAGCGCCTGGCTCGCGGAGGAGCATCGAAAGGATCTGACGGCAATCGAAAATATCGTGTTGACCTCACGAACCGGAGAACCGATCCTTCTCAAAAACGTCGCCTCGCTCAAGCTCAATGCCGGCCCGGTGAAGATCGACCGCAAGTACTTTCAGCGGGTGATCCATCTAACCGCTAACCCCGTGGACCGGGACCTCGGTGCCATCGCCACCGACCTGGAGGAGGCCCTGGCCAAGATCCAGCTGCCCACGGGCTTCAACATCCGGTTGGCCGGCCAGATCCAGCAGCAGAGAGAAACGTTTGAAGGCTTGCTGTTTGCATCGGTCCTGGCCCTGGCCCTTGTGTATATGGTGATGGCCGCTCAGTTCAAGTCGTTGATCGACCCCTTCGTGATCATGTTTTCGGTTCCGATGGGTTTCCCCGGAGTGATCCTGATCCTTTTTCTGACCGAGACAACCCTCTCCACCACTTCGATGATGGGCATCATCATGATGCTGGGCATCGTCGTCTCAAACGGCGTCCTGCTGGTGGATTATACAAACGTGCTGCGGAGGCGGGGACAGGAGCTACACGACGCGGCAGTCGCCGCTGCCCGGACTAGGCTCCGGCCCATTCTGATGACTTCCCTTGCCACCGTCCTTGGACTGCTTCCCATGGCCATCGGATGGGGGACCGGCGGTGAGACGAACGCTCCCTTGGCGCGCGCAGTCGTCGGAGGACTCAGTGTCTCCACGATCCTCACACTCTTCCTGATCCCCACGGTCTATGTGATCTTGGAGGAATGGTTCCCGCGGCATAGAGACAACCCCCCGGAAGATGCCGACTGGATACCGCCAGAGCCGGGACAGGTGCCGGCTGGCCGATAGGCAGAACGCTCAACCAGTCAGATGGTCTGTCTGGTTCATCTGGTCTATCTAGTCTGTCTGGTTTATCTGGTTAGTTTTGTTCCGCCAAACAGACGAGACAGACTGAATAGACCAGATAGACCGCGTTTTAGTGCGCGAAGCTGGTTGCTTATCCGAGGGTTGGAAAGAGTGCCTTCAGTTGCATCGCCAGGCCAATATCCCCGCTGATCTTGAGCCGGCCCGACATCGCTGCGGCTGTCCCGCTCAACTGGCCGTTCAGAACCTTGATGCAGTCCTCTCCAGCCATCGAGAACACGACGTGCGGGTCCACATGGATCCCTTCCGCGACCTGACAGGCTCCCTCCCGGATCGTGAGAATGTATTGCCCGCCCTGCGCGCCGCTCAGATCGAACTGGTAGACCGCGTCAAGATCCTCGGCGGCATCTGAATCGAGCTGGCCTGGAAGACGTTCGAAAATCTCTTTGACAGTGGTGGGATTCATCGTTCTCGGAAAGGTCGTGTATCTCGGATCGGCGCCGGGAGCCGCACTGCCGCGGCCCCCGGTCCATTCCTAGTAACGAAGCGTAACGGTCGCGGCGCTGCGACGGGCGCCAAAAAATTCCTTGGAGAACGCCTCGACGACGGCAGGGTCATAACCCTTGCAGCTGAAAATGTCGAGGTAGGCGTTGTTCGTATCATTCGCGAAATGGCCGCTGATCAACGACGTCGAGATCAGCTGCACCATGGAATAGCCGGCCACGCGGCCTGAGCCGAAATCGACGACCTGGCACTCGCCAAAACGCTTCATGTCGATGAGCTCGCACAGTTCGACGACATAGCGACGGATATGGTCGGCATTGCGGATCAGGTCGGGGTGACACTCTTGAAGGTCAACTGCGGTGCAGAGTCCCCATGCCTTCCCCTCACCCACCATCTCCTGGGGTGCGAGGGAAGCGGCTACCGGGGACTCAGATGGAAAGATTGCGGACTCGGAATCAGTCGAGCTACTCATAAAGGCTGACACCTTTCTGTTGGAGGGTGAAAAAGCTGTGACGGTCGACTAGTAGTCCGGACTATACCACGAAACTTTTCACATGAGAGAGGATGGAGAAACTTTTTTTTCGCACCGAAGCGGTCGGATGTCACTCGATCGATTGACAAGGTTCTCGGCGGTCGGAGAGAATGCCGCATATGACCAATGTCACTTCCCCAACACCGAACCAGCCTCCGCTCCCAGCCGACCTCCCAGATCGCCTCTGCACCTGGTGCCGACTCCCGATGAAAAAGCGCCTGGTCGGCGGCAAGCAGTTCGTCCACTACACCTGCCCGAAGTGCGTCTTCCAACACACAACCAGGCTCGGCCCGAAACCACCCAGCCCCGCGCACTGACTTGGTCTATCTGGTCTATTCGGTCTGTCTCGTCTATTTGGTTGAACAAACCTAACCAGATGAACCAGACAGACAAGATAGACCGGATAGACTTGAGAGACTAAATGAACAAGGCCGATTACCGGCGAGAAAAACTGGTCTGCACATTGTCGTCGAGGATATGGGCCAGTCGCTCGTTGTCCTCTGGACTGATCGAGACGATCTTTGTGCCGAACTTAGGGGTGCGCACATGGACAACCTGCAAGCCACAAGTCAACGTTCTCCCCCTCTCAAGCTCGATGACAAGTTGAAGCGCATCACCGGTCTTCACAAACAAACGGCTCTCAATCCGGACACCAGTCTCGCTGACATCCAATACCTTACAGGGCGCTGAGAGTGATCCTCGCTGCAGCCGGCCATCCCGGCCGGTCTCGACGCGTGATGCTTTTCGCTTGAACCCCATGCGCCCCTCCTACTTCGGAGAATCATACCAACAGCCCAACCCTCTCCAAAGAAAAATACTGAAAGATACTACAGCTTTTCTCCCGCAAGGGCGCGTACCTGTTCCATGCGGGCGCGATTGACGCCCAAATCGCCATAGCCGGTCCGTGAAGCAGAACGAAAGTGAATTGTCTTCGCTTCGTCGTCGAAGACAAACTCCACATCGTCCACGAACCGGAGCAGCAGGCTGGTGAACTCGTAATGCAGGTAGGACTCGTCTTCCTCGACGAGTCTGGTACGGGGCAAAGCCCGGATAAATTCCTTCAACCCCTCCTTGGCCTCAACCCGAGACTTGCGGTAACGAATCGGCAGAATGGCATGGCCCTCGTCCTGCGCTTGCGTCGAGACGCAGTTAGGACTGGCGGGGCAAGGGGCGAGGGTCCGTATGCTCATGGCCCGTGGACTTTACGCTCTTAAACAAGCCCTCGCAACCAGATCTCGACAGCCGATGCCCGTCAGATAGGGTCAAATCCGGAATACCCTTATCCCGGTAGACCACTTGCAGGCTGATGCCTGTTATGTATGGACTCAGTACGAGAATGCCCTCAACGCCGGTTGTGCCGCTCCTTGATCTTCAACCTTGACTGAGACACGCCCGATGATGCGTCCGTCTTCAGCTTCAACGTCCACGCGCCAGTCGCCGGGATCGAGTCGTTGCTTGAACGTATAGGCCCTATAGCCACCTTCGCGCCCGCCGGAAATCTTGAGTGGGATTTTGTCTGCGTGTGTGAAGGGCGTATTATCATTGGGGCGAAAGTACCAGTGATGGTAGACCGTGGTATTCAGAGCAACAGGGGCAAAGACCGCGGTGAAGCAGTAGATGGGCTCGTTGGCCGGAAAGGTATCGTCAGACCGTTTCCAAATTTGATACCACTTCTTATCAAACGTCAGTTCGAACTGGTCGCCGGTCTTCTTCACCTCATGATAAATACCGCCGAATTTCAACGCGAGCGGCACAGGTGGGATCCAGTTGAGAAAATAGAAGCAGACGAGGAGGCCGATAAGGGCGCAGGCAGGAGCCGTCACTCCGATTGCCTCGCGCTTTGAGCGGTCCGGGTTGTTTCGGTAAATCAGTTGGACAACCCGAAGGGTCACGGCAACGCTGAGCCCCGCCCCAACCAGAAAGATCGCAACATTCATGAAACCGGTCATAACCGGCAGAAAGAATGTGAAAAAGGCGAAGCAGACTACCGCGTAGAGACTCACTAAAAGACGCAGACTGGAAAGCCGATCGCGCAGAAATTCATTGCCGACCAACAGCGCGACTAGCAGGGCAAAGAAAATCCCCGTGCTCGTGAGTGTTGCGCTGCGGGAGTAGAACACGGCATAGGCGCTGAAGAGGCCGCCCAAGAGGAATTGCACGGCCATTGGAAAGTAGGGCCTCATCCGCAGCACCCAGCTGGTAAAGGGTGTGAGCGAGGTTAACTGTTCCCGACCCGGCAACGGCTCAATGCCCAACCGCCCTGTCAGCACAATGAGCAGACCCAACAGTACCAGATAGAGCAGCAGCAAGAGATTGTCTTGGAGCCTATCGATGCGGGTCAGGGTTAAAGTGTCATAGCCGACACCTGAAAAAAAGAACAACGCCGGCATGAAGGGCTTCGCGAGGAACGATTGCACTCTGGACAGTGGGCTCATGCTCCCACTCTGTGCAATTCGACCGAATTCATCAACGAAAAATTGGATTCACGAGAAGGCTGAATCCCTGCAGAGAGCAAGGTCAACGTTGAGCGAGAGCATCGGCGATTTCAACTTAGCCTCAGCGTTGACCTTAACCTGAGCTGAATACCGGGGATCATTCTCAGCCGTCCGTCACACGAAGGGGGGGAGAGGCGCATACACCACTGGATGAGCGATGAGCTGCTCCAGCCAACCGATCATCATCTCTTCGCTCAGCGGCGCCTTGTTTAAACGAACCTCGATGCCAAAGCCCGCACGTGAGCCCACCACGCCGATGATAGCCGAAGCATCTCTGCCGTCGGGAAGCAGTTCCTGAGTTTGGAATTCACAGAGCGTGGTGTAGAGGCGGCCGTCTGGCTCAATCACAGATCGAATCTCGGGCAAATCGTCGAGCGGGCAATGCACGGAGCAGCGATAAACAGACCGGGCAGGGGGGTCAATCTTCAGAAAGTCGACGAGCGCGTCCTCTGAAAAGCCCGTCAGATAGGCCCGGACACCTACTGGTTCCGGCACAGACGTCGCGGCCAACTTACTGGCCGGCACCAGGAACTCATAGGCGTCTGCCGTGTTGTACTCAAACTGGCAGGGCCCAAAGGCGTCGGGCCAGGAGCAAAAGAAGGGTACGGAAGGATCGACCGGACGCATCACCAGTTGCTGTTTTTCCACCAAAGTCTCGACCGGAAGCTCTAATAGCGTGATGGCTTCGAGAAAGGCCGTGCGCCGTTCCTCCAACCACTGTACCCGCTCGTCATCGCCGCGCGTCTCGCCCGGAGTGATGACATCTTTCGTGTGGAGCCGTATGCGGATAAACGAATGGGCGTGGCGGAATCCCAGCCAAAGCATGCTGCGGGGATCATGGAGTCGTAACGGATCGCGAATATGCCAGGGATGGCTGATTGAGCAGTAGGTGCCCACATCCTGATAGCGCTGGTAGACAGTGTGGTACGCGCCAACCAGGAGAAAAAAGTCGCCGCGCCAACCCTCTCGGACGTGGATCAAGGTCACGTCTTCGGTGGACCAGGCGTCCAACTGGTCGAAATCCTCTGGAGACTTGACCGTCCACTCTTCGACGTAACAGATCACGTCTCTTGCAGGCACCGCCGGCTTCAATCCCAAGGCAGCCAGACGTTCGCCCACGGTAAGCACCTGACTGAAGGTCAGTGAGGTCGTCGTTTCCCAACGACGTTCACGCACGGCGGGTCATTCCTTCCCTCCGACCATCAACGTGTCGGACGAAGAGCTTTCTGATCGATCGTGGTATCGTCAATATACCGATCGATGCAGTCTTTCAGAGTTGACGCCAGTAACTGTTGCACGTCGGCTTCGTTAAACCAAAACACGGTATCGCGCTCTGCCCCCTCAACCGTTCTGATCGTCGTGCTCTGATCTCCAAGATTCCTCGCAGTGATCACCATCTTGCTGCTCGTGTTCACCACCGTCGAAAAGAATCGACTCTTGGCGCCGGCTGAAAATTCGAGCAACTGCCCGCTGATCACGATATCCGTATCGTTCAGACTCGACGGAGCCCCGCCGGAAGCCATTCGCACCATCCAAGGGCGGCCCTTCCAGCCGCGCGTCTTCAGGCGATCCGCGAGAGCCTGGGCGACCACGCCCCCCGGCCTCTCTCCCACCACGTTGAAGTAGGTGACCCCGCCCCACACATGGGTTCGCACACCAAGCCAATTGTTCTCCAGTCGACGATCTTCAAATGGTTCGATGACGACGCTTACCGGTTCCGGCTCCTGATATTGCGCCACCGCTTGTTTCTGCTGAAGATCGAGATAGAAGGTCTTCCCGGTACCCCCGCAGCCCGCTCCCATCAAGAGACCAGCCACTAGCACGATACCGAGGCCCAGTCGTTCTCTTGTCTGTTTCACGATGCCATCCTCCTTGCCATTGGTCGCCTTGCCGTCGAAACAGGCCCAGTGTACCCAAGTCACCGATCAGAGACAAATACCGAGGGGCAGGCCGCTGAAAAAGCCCGCCAGGGCTTTGGAAGGTTAAGGCTAAGGTTGAGGCTGAGCAAAGGGGGTCCTGATCGACACTTAACCTTAACCTCGACCTCAACCTTCTTCCGATGCTGCCACTTTCTAGCTGGTCACGACGGGGAGAAGTGCGCGAAACGTCTCGCGGCTGAATGCCGGTACTTCCCCAGATCGAATCCTCGGGTCGGTACACGGAAGGAAGCGGACAATCTTCACAAAAGACCGCTCAGCCAGGACAGCAGCAATCTGCGCCTTGCGATCATGGGTGATCGGCAGCGTATAGCCTTCGCCCCGCTTCCACTCCCAGAGCGTGGGAGCCAGTGACAATTCCAGATCCCTTCCTGCCAATTGGTGGAAGCGATCCACGATGTGCTTTTTGTATTGTTTGATCCCCGCGCCTTCGAGCAGAAGCGCGCAGGCCACATGGTAGCCCCACCAGAACAGCGTACGGAAAGTAAACGCATTCGAATCGTGAAAGTGTTTCGGAAAATCCAGATATTGATAGGGAAACAATTCGAGATGCTCGCCTTTGACAAACTGGCAGCTGATAGGATCAAAATCCGGCGGGGTCACGAGCGAGGCCACGTCCACCTCTTCTTTCAACGCCGCATGGGTGGCATCGAGCATGTCTCGCACCTTGGCCATGATCTGCGCCTTGGCGCAAAAGAAGTGCTGATCGGCCATCAAGGCCGCTTCTTCATCTGTGAATCGGTATGGCATGGTCATTGATCGGCCGAACGCCGGCTCGAAGGGTGCCGACTATTTCTGATGTGTCTCGAATTGAGAGACTGTGAGGTCGAACTGCGCCCGGCATTCAGCACAGCGGACCCACAGCGCATCCTGAAAGACGTCCATCTCCCGAACAGA
This sequence comes from Nitrospirota bacterium, assembly GCA_016219645.1. Lineage (NCBI taxonomy): Bacteria > Pseudomonadati > Nitrospirota > Nitrospirota bacterium. The sequence continues at coordinate 40,332 of JACRLR010000018.1, read as the reverse complement.
CAGGGCAGGGGCATGGGCGCCCAAACAGGTTTTCAAGACCGCGAGCCCATCCGTCTGCGCAGGATGCAATTCAGGCAGGGAAGAGTCTCCCGTCCATACCTTTTTGGTGATCATGACGGCCGTCACACGGTGCACCATGCGGCATGAACTGCAGGTCAGCACCACAATGCGATCTGCTTCGATGCGTTTGACCGTCAGGCAGAGCGGATGCACCGACCAACATTGTTGGAGGAAGGCGCCGCTGCGGATAATCTCTGCCATCGACCTTTCTCACATCGAAACAGATTGCCAACTCGGTTCATTTTGTTTGTTTGGTTCATTTGGTTAATTTCGTTCAACCAAACAAACTAAATAAACCAAACAAACCAACTAAAGTGCCCACAACGCTATCATCACCCCCACGCCGATGACATAGGGGAGCGCACAAGAATAGAGCAGTGCAAACCGGGCAAGGGCCGGCGGCTCGTCGCGCGCCAGCTGTTCCTTGTAGACGAATTCATAGGAAAGGATCACCACTGTCAGCATCAGCGCCAGCGTACGAATTGTCCGCGACCAGGTGTATTGGCCGCTGATGAGGAAATTCGCCGTAAAAAAACCGCTGGCGGCCAGAATCAACGGCGCCAGGGCGAACCGGACTAGGTTGGGGAAAAGGGCTGGTCTGCCCGAGCGGGCTTCGACCGGACTTGCTTGTGAGCTGGAATTCACGACCCGACGGCCACCGGGGTCGTGACCTTCGTCGAAGAAGAAGGAGTATCCCCTTGGGCAGCGCGGCAGGTCTTGCACAGGCGCGGGCGGGCTTTCAGGAAAGAGACTTTGCCGGTGGCTAGGCAGCTGTAGTGGACGAACTCTTCGCACTGGGCACAGCGAGACCACCCGCCGCTGAAAAATGTTTTGTTGCGATAGAGCCCTTCATTGCAGACCTTGCAGTTCCTGGGTTCAATCCCCAGCAGCATCGGCTCCCATGTCCCAGCGAGATTTCTGATGCTCATGGAGTTAAGTATAGCGAAGCAGCCGGCGGGAAAACAAGGAGGAGGAGGGGATGGGGCCTGATGATCTTCTGTGCTCGCGCAACGCGCGGCCTCGGAAGGCCCTCGTTGGACGCGCGCAGTAAAGGGCAGCCTTGGCCACTCCCCTTAAGAGCTGTATGAGAGATTGGGGACTCTTGGAAGGAACATTTATATTCCCACCGGCGATCAGAATCAGCCATCGAACTTTAATGCCCTGGGAGTATGTTGGCGGCCATGATAGCACCGTGCTTGGTGAAGGCCCAAGGGCAATGCCGTCTTCCACCGTGTGAACTGGTCGCAATTTGCGACCGGTTCCGGACATTTACCGCACTGTCATGGCTCTGCATCGAGTTCATCGCAGATTGCGATGAACTCGATGAATTGATTCTTTCACCGGCCGTCTCCTGGCCGTGGTCACAAATTGTGACCACATCAACTGAGGTAGCCACCGCCCTGCTTTGACAGAGCCAGTCGAAACTCCCTTATTGCCCTTTGAGATTGCTCGTTTCTTTTCAAAGGAGAGGGGTCTCATAGGGCTCCCACTGTGCGCGCAGCTTTCTCACCCGCCCGCTCACTGGCACACCGGAACGTGCCATTAGCTCGGGCGAAGGCCTTCCAATTTTCCCACTTTGGCCTTGAGGGGAACAGCCAGACTGTCCTTCACTGCGCGCATCGGACGAGCACATTCTGATCGTGCGCGTTCTGCGAGCAAGAAGGATGGTCTGGCTGTTCCCCTCCCCCTCTTGTTTGACAGCCTCCAGGCCTTTTGTTACGCTCCGAGCGGATTCAGGGCCTGTTGTGACGAGCCCAGCCTTACCCCTATGAATATCAAGGACTACCTCGAACAGAAGAGGGTTGAGGTCGATCGATTTCTGGACTCCGTCAGTCCCACCTCCACCACACCACCGACAACGCTGCATGAGAGCATGCGATACAGTCTCATGGCGGGAGGAAAGCGCGTCCGCCCTATCCTGGCTATCGCCGCGGCAGAAGCGGTAGGACAGCCGGCGCCGGGATTGATGCCGATTGCCTGCTCGTTGGAATTGATTCACACCTATTCTTTGATTCACGACGACTTGCCCGCAATGGATAACGACGACTTCCGCCGTGGGAATCCGACGAACCACAAAGTGTTCGGCGACGCGATGGCGATATTGGCAGGCGATGCGTTGCTGACGATGGCATTCGATCTCTGCAGCCGTCCGGATCTGATGAAGGGCTGCGACCCGGCACGCCAAGTGCGGTTGATTCAAGAATTGGCGCATGGCTCGGGAAACGTGGGGATGGTGGGTGGTCAGGTGTTCGATATCCAGGCTGAAAATAAAGACATCGATCTTCCGACACTCCAGAACATCCACAAGCATAAAACCGGCATGTTGATCCGCGCGGCGGTGCGGATGGGCGCCATTGCCGCCGGCGCAGAGGATCGACCGCTGGATGACCTTACGAGCTATGCCGAAGATGTTGGACTGGCGTTCCAGATCGCGGATGATGTGCTCAACGTGACAGGAACCCGCGAGGAACTGGGCAAGAACCCCAATACCGACGCGGAAAGAGGGAAGAAAACCTATCCGACGTTCTACGGGACAGAGGGAGCGAGAAAATTGGCGGACGACTGTGTGGCCCGTGCGATCACACGCCTCTCCCCGTTCGGCCCGGCCGCCGACCCGCTCCGCGAACTGGCCCGATATATCACCTCTCGGAAGAACTGATCGTCAGGCGTGAGGCGTCAGGCGTGAAACGAAAGCTCTTTGCTGCTCCAGTACCAACTCTCTACACCTTACGTTTCACGCTTCATGCTTCACGCTTCACGTCCTCAAGATGAAGGCTCTCGTCACCGGCGCAACCGGATTTGTCGGCGGGGCAGTCGCACGTGCGCTGGTCAGACGCGGCATCGACGTCCGAGTCATTGCCCGCGGCGGATCCGATCTCCAGAATCTACAGGGATTGCCTCATGAGCTGGTCACGGGTGATCTGCGTGATCAGGCCTCGTTGCGAAGCGCCCTCACCGGTTGCAGCCAGCTCTACCACGTGGCAGCCCACTATGCGCTCTGGGCCAAAGATCCTTCGATCTTTTACGACGTCAACGTCCTCGGTACAAAAAATCTATTGGAGGCGGCCCGGGACGTTGGCACCGAACGGATCGTCTACTGCAGCACCATCGGGGCGATTGGCCTCCCCCCGAGCGGAGGACTCGGTACGGAGGAGACGCCCGTCTCGCTCGAACAGATGGCGGGACATTACAAACGATCGAAGTACCTGGCAGAGCAAGAGGTCTTGAAGCTCGCGAAGGCCGGGCTGCCGGTGGTCATCGTGAATCCGAGCGCCCCGGTCGGCGCAGCCGATGTGAAACCAACCCCGACAGGACAGATCGTCGTCGATTTCATGAAAGGCCGCATGCCGGCCTATATTGAAACCGGATTGAATATTGTCGACGTCGATGACGTGGCCGCCGGCCATCTGCTCGCGATGGAAAAGGGCCGGACCGGTGAGCGCTACATTTTGGGCGGCAAGAACTTGATGTTGCGTGAGGTGCTTGAGATCTTGAGCCGCCTGAGCGGCGTGAAGGCGCCCACGATCAAACTGCCACGACTCGCGATTCTTCCCTTGGCCTATCTGAATCTATGGGTCGCTAACATGACTGGCCAGCCCCCGCGGATTCCGCTCGAAGGGGTGAAGATGGCCAAGTACAAGATGCACTACGACTGCAGTAAAGCGATCAGGGAACTTGGCATCCCCCAGACACCACCGGAGGTTGCGCTGGAAAAGGCCGTGCGTTGGTTCCGGGATCATCACTATGCGTAACTGCGAATGGTGAATGGTTTATGTTTAATGGTGGACTCCTCAGAATCTCTTAAATTCAACCTTGACCATTTACCATTACCCATCGATGGACTTTTTCACCCTCTTCCTGAAAACCATCCTCTTTCGCCCCTACGTCTTCCTCTTCCTGGCCGCGTTCCTGTTTGCTGCGATCCAGCTGATCGGTTGGCCGAGAACCTGGCGATTCTGGCTGATCAGTTGGGCCACGGCCCTTATCTGTGAATTCTCGTCCACGCGTACCGGCATTCCCTTCGGATGGTACATCTACAACGGTTCGACCATGGGCCAGGAACTCTACTTCTTCAACGTCCCCATCATGGCTTCGATCTCGTTCAGTTTTCTGCTGTACGCCGCCTACTGCGTTGCGCTCTGTCTCGTCCTCCCAATCGACCAGTCCTCGCCTTCCACTCAACCGCTGCTCAAGCCACTGCGTTTCGATATCGCAGCACGAACCAGTTGGCCCGTGCTGTTGATCACTGCCTGCTTGTTTGCATTAATCGATATGGTCATCGATCCCGTGGCCCTCCGCGGCGAGCGCTGGTTTTTAGGGAAGATTTATCATTACGCTGATCCAGGCATTCACTTTGGCGTGCCGCTCACCAACTATGCGGGGTGGATTGTCGTCGGACTCATCTCTCTCGCCATCTATTTTCCGATCGAGCGACGACTCTCCGCACTTTCGACGCCTCCATCGGTCACTCCTCACCTCCTACTGGGCGTCGGCCTCTACCATGGCATCCTGGCCTTCAATCTCAGTGTGGCGTTTTGGATCAGCGAATTGCTCATAGGAATAAGCGGTTTGCTGATGCACCTCCCCGTCCTTGCACTACTGCTGTTTCGTCTCACAAGACCACACAGTACCTCTCGGTCTGGCTGACCCGGTGGCAATCATAAAACAGACTTTGTATAGTGGAGAGCGGGATCAAGGCGAACGAAATGACTCGGGTTCATCCGCGGACCGGGCTTTAAGAACGACGCGGCGATTGCGCAAGCCGGCACCGGTCATCGTCACAAATACGTCGACCACCGAAGGAGAAAGAACCTACCATGTGGTTATATCTGATGGTGGCGGTTGTCGGCCTCTTCATGTCCACGCCCAGTTTCGTCCACGGCGCCGACCAGCATGTGCTCGGCACCGTGATGGCCATTGATGCAAAACACATTGAGATCAAAACATCCAAGGGCCTGGTGGACCTGCAGGTCAACAAGCAGACCAAATTCAAAGACCAGCACAATCCGAAAGGCACCACCATGCCTGAGGTGGGCGATCGCGTGATTATCGTTGCCACAAAGAACGAGAAAAAGGGGGCCAAAAAAGGCGATCCGCTGTTGCTCGCTACTGAAATTCATTTTTCCACGGCCAGACGCGTACCGATTTCCATCGAGCCGGTTCCGGTTGAGTAGGGTGCCCGATGCCACCGTTTCAGTTTACAGGTGAGGTGAAGAACCATTTTTTGAGTGGCGGGATTCGCACCGCGTTCATTCGAGTCCTGATTACGGGCATCGCGGTATTTCTGGCCGTCATGATTGTGCCGGGCCTTGAGGTTCATTCGTTCAGCGCGGGACTCGCAGCGGTCCTCGTGCTCACATTTCTGAACCTCTTGGTCCGGCCGCTTCTCTTTGTCTTGATCCTTCCCTTGATCGTCCTCTCGCTGGGGCTCTTTCTCATCGTCGTCAACGCGCTCTTGCTGGAATTAACTTCATACCTTGTCACCGGATTCTCGGTAGCGGGATTCTGGCCTGCCGTAGGTGGTGCGGTCGTGATTAGTCTGGTTACCATGATCCTCAATGCATGGACCTCTGACGGTCGTCACACAGAACGTCAGACGTTCCCTCAACGCCCGCCCAAAATCATCAATCCAGACGAATGAAATAAGATCGTTATTTAGTTTATTTGGTTTGTCTCGTTTGTTTGGTTGAAGCAGATCAACCGAACGAACCAAATAAACAAAATAAACCAAACCAACCAAGGCACCAGTTCTCATTGAATTGCTCATTTGTCATTGTTACAATGCCAGCCTGGCTCTAATGACTCACGAATGACGTCCACAGCTCCGCACAGCAAGCCGATTCCCGAGACGACGCTCCAGCGGACCTTAACGTCTGTGCTCAACGACCTGCCGGTCGAGGCAGCCCTCGCCGCCCTGTTCCATTGCGACCAGGGTCCACTCGTCGGCCATGCCGCACGAGGCTTCACGCCCCGCGATATCCAAGCCATCCTCCGCGCGCTTTCAGCCCCTGCCGTCGCGTCAGCAACTCCCGCGAGTGAGCAAGAAAGCGGGCGCACCATTCGCCTCCGCTTGATCACGCCGGGCGCGAAGTCGTTGCTCGCAGCCCCCCTTCTGCATCGTAACCGGACGTACGGCTTCCTCGTCATTGGACGAAAAGAAAGCGCCGCGTTCGTGAAAAAAGAAAAAACCTTGATGGAGCAGGCCGGCGAGGAGGTCACGAAAGCCCTCGATCGCGAAAACCTGTTCGATATGAATCTCCTGCTCAGTCGGCCATTTGTCGCGCATGAACCGGTCCCTGCAGCATCCACTCCCGCAGACATGTTCCCGGTTCCACTGTCACAACTCACACCGGAACTCCAAAGCACCATCATTGCCGCCTTGACGGATGCCCGCCAATACGTCGATTACGATCGCATCTGGACCTGTCACTACGATCCCCTTGCCGGCAATGTCGAAGTGCTGGGAATGGCCGGCGATCTGAAGAGCGAACAGAAAGATGGGAAAAAAGATCTGAAACCGGGCCACCGCCTCGCGCTCGACAGCTCAGCGTCCGGCTGGGCAGTCCGCCATCGTAAGCCACGAGTGGATCATGATTTGGCCTCTACACAGGGGAGATTTCTCGATCACAAATATCTGTTCAAGGACCGATTTCTTTCTTCCCTCGTTGTCCCATTCTTCGTCCGCGGACAGGTCGGCGGGACGATCACCTTGGCCTCGAAAGAAGCCGGTCGCTACCAACAGACCGATGCCCGCTCGCTTGAGCCGACGATTATGAAGATCGCGGATCTTCTCCAAGCGCCGGCGCCGGCCAGCCAAGCCCCTGTCACTGGGCCGGCCGGAACCTCCGGAGCCCCAACAGCTCCAGGTCCATCTGAACCCATGATCAGAAAACAGGAACGGCAGGCCGCGATCGGGGAGTTCAGCATGTTTCTGGCTACTGAAGTGCGTGAGCCACTCGCCTCCATCCGCGCCCAATTGGAAGAAGTCACGGGTGAAGGCATCCTCGATTTCGACCCGCAGACGCGCGTCGAGAACGCCATGCGCAATCTGATTCGTATCGAAGCTATCTTGAACGAGATTTTGGATTTTGCCAAACCACTCAAACTGACTCGACGGCTCCTCCGTATCCCTGAAGTGATCGAAAGTGCCCTAACGGTTGTTGCGACTGACTTCGAAGTCACCAGGATACAGGTGACCAAAGACTATGCGACCGTCATCGCGCCCGTCCGCGGCGACGAAGCCAAGCTCCAGCAGGTCTTCCTCAGTATTTTCAGGAACGCGAGTGAAGCCATGAGCCCAGGCGGGCATCTCCATATTCAAGTCACCCAACATCGCGCGGGGCGGGGCGTCGAAGATGTGATCCTCATCAAGAATGACGGGGCGCCCATTCCAGCAGAAATCGTCGATAAGGTCTTCGAGCCGTTTTTCACCACGAAGCGAACCGGGATCGGTCTGGGTCTCGCCACGGTCAAGAAGATCGTCGAAGAACATGGCGGCTCCATTACCATCGGCAGCGCGCCTGATGAAGGCACCACCGTGACCATCCGCCTCCCCGGTCTCAGCCATGGCCCATCCTATCGAGGACGCGGCCGCCGGCGGCCCGCCCGGCGATAGCGTAAGAACACCGTTCTTCCCAACCATCACCTAGCCCGCGCCAGCTCCGTATCTGTGGCCAAAGCTCCCAATTCTGATGGTTGTGCAGGTTGCTACAAGGAGATCTGGAGGGCGAAAGCCTCAGTCGGATTCAGGATGAACGACCATTGCTTTCGATGCTGATTATTCAGATTGCGCTGTCCCGTGCAGGAAGCGCGCTTTCTCCAGATGTGCGGCATGGAGCTCTTGCATCTGCTTCGCACGATACCGCTTTTGTTGCGCTGCGGTCTTTAATGCGCTCTTCCGGAATCCCTTGGTGTCTTCATAGGGGCCGATCTTTGAGACGGCAGTCTCGAATTCGACAGCCTCGGCCTCCAGCTCTCGCGCCTTCTCCTGATACAGCATGGCCGCCGCGAGGTGATCATCTGCATTGCCGGCGGACGCCAGCCGCTCTTCCAAGGCCGCGGGCAGTACCCTGCTCCCCCCTATGCGCTTAAGCAGCCGCGCCAGGCCATCGAATTTGGATTTCTGGGGCTTCATCTCTCCGCCTTCTTGCTGCACTGTCCAAGGCAGTTCATGTTTGAACAGGCCAGAGAATAATTGATATCACGCAGAAAATCGACCTGTACCCAATTTCAGAACGAATTTTTTGAGGTAGCTTGTCTAAATACTCCCTCCAAGCTCGCTCGTCGTCTCTTCAGGGATGGGGGCTGATTAATCTTCCACTGCATGTGTTCTTTCAATTCCCCATGACATTTTCAAGGGTCGCCTGGTCGACCCTCGATTGCGCGCAACGCTTGCCTCTTTTTGTCTCGTGGAAGGACACCCCTGTTGGTTTACGTGCGGCCGTCGAACGAGGCCCTTCTCAGGGGGCGCGCGTTCCGGGAGCACAGGACCAACAGGGGTGTCCCTCCATCCCCTTATCGTGCGCGTGGCGCGAGCAAAGGAGGCCAACAGACCACCCATCCAACCCTTTTCATCCCCCCCCCACTGTGCCCCCAAGGGGAGCGGCCTAGGTTGCCCTTTACTGCGCGCATCGAGCGACCACTGTTTCATCGTGGGGGCTCTGCGAGCAAGAAGGGCACCTGGCCACTCCCCTTCCATTCTCCCTTTGACAGACACACCCCATCCTGGCTATGATCTTCCCCACTTGATTCGACCTTGACGTTGAAAATGTATGTCCTCCTGCTACCATTTAACTATTCAAAGGAGTAGGCGTATGAAGCTCATCATCGGCACTGTTGCCACTGTCTCCGGTGTCCTCTTTGCCCTATCAATGGCCTCGGCGAATCCATCGCTCCTCCCCAAACATGAAGGCTACCCGATGAAGAACAGCGGGAGTCCTGTGACAGGCCAGCCGACTGCCAACGATCCTGGCCAGACTAACGCCAGTGGTGAAAAAGCCGAGCTCAAGGCCGCCGCGCACGACGACACCCACGTCCAGCAGAATCTGATGAAAACAGACAATGAGCGGATTACCAAAGGCCAGGGAGCAGGTCAGCTGCCGACCGTGCAGGGGCCACAGATCAAGATTGCTCCTCCGGTAACCTCGGCCACAAAGATTTCCGGCGATCGGAAGATCGAATAGTCAAGCCCTCAACTGGCTGCAACAGGGAGGTGTCGGACCTATCCGGCCCCTCCCTGTTTATTTCTGTGCCCGGTCCGAGCGAGAGCGGTCATCGTACGCAACCGGAATCGCCAGGGTTTCTTGGCCCACTCGCCTGCATAGTCGACACCGATTCGAGGATGGATCCCCACATCACCTCTCTTCATTAGTTCCCCTCGATCCTCGAACCAGATCAATTCTCCGGTCGTAAGATCCGCACGGTTGAGGCCTCGATCGATCTGCATCGCCCGACAGAGCCGTCCCGGTCCATCGATCAATGCTCCATTTATTTCAACCGCTCTGATCAAGACGGCTGCGGGGAATTTATCCCGCTCAGTCACAACATTCAGACAATGGTACATCCCATAGATGAGGTAGACGTAGGCAACCCCTCCTGGACCAAACATGACATCCGTTCGCTGCGTTCTCCCTTTCGACGCATGGCAGGCTTTGTCCTCCTGTCCCACATAGGCCTCCACTTCGACAATTTTACCCGCGAGTGTACGGCCATCGATCGCCCGAACGAGATACTTGCCGATCAACGACCGTGCGACCATAAGCGTCGGACGATTGAAATAGATGCGCGGAAGAATTCTTGGCTTGGTCTTCATATGGCTTCACTATAGACCGCTCAAAACGATCTTCCAACAAGGCCGCAGGCAAAGAAAGCACCGGAGGCGTACCCTCTCGGGTACGTTGAGGATGCTTTCGAGACGAGAACGCAGTTGGAAGTCGTTTTCAGCGGTCTACTAGAAGTACCATGCGACGCCGCCCATAAAAAAGCGTGGATTGCCCGGCACGAAGTGGACGTCCTGCACTCCGCCCGCCGGCTCGCCGGACAGACGGGATGCGAATGCATACGTAGCCCCCTCCCAGGTGGAATCGAAAAGGTTCTGGACAAACATAAAGGCTTCAAGACGCCCATGGGAGAGCTTGATCGGCAACTGATACCGTTCGGTCAAATCAAAGACGGTCCACGATGGCGCTTTGACCGAACGATCCTCGGTCAAGTTCCTCACTCCGAGATAGGTCATTTGTATCTGCGAGGAGAGACCCTCCGGCCATCGCATGATCAATGCCGTGAACGCGGTTAAGTCAGGCGCCAACGGAATGGCGAGTCCGTCTTTGAATTCGGCATGGGTCCAGGTGAAGCTGCCGTTCACATAAAATGGTCCGTAGACCTGTCCACGCGCCCCTACTTCCACCCCGTAACGTCTAGTGGGCCCACGAGCCTCGGTGGTGCCTGCATCTCCCACGAACACGAGTTCGGAGTTGATATTCAACCACCAGAACGTTGCGAGCAATTCCAGCCGCTCCGGACCCCAGGGTCTCGACCGCACACCTACCTCTGTGCCTTGCGCCCTAGCGAGAGGCGTGCTCGCACCCGCGACTGTGGACCGCGCATCGTTACTGTGGAACCCGGTGCCATAGTTGACAAAGAGTTCGGTATTGAACCATGGACCCAGGATCAAGTTGGCCTTCGGACTGACCTGGCCCGAGGCCTTGCTGCCGGCCGGCTGTTGAGGGCAGGTGTCGCAGAGATTTGTGACATCGAACGTGAAGTAGTCGGCACGGATACCGCCTACTAACCGCATCCAGGGCAGCGGCTGCAGCTCCAGCTTCACATAAGGCGAGTAGGACGCTTCCTCAACCGCACTCTGCACAATGGTCCCAGTAGGAACACGCGTCGTTTGTGTCCCGAGTCGGATATTGGAGATACTATCAGCGCGGACCTGGAACCCCGCCGTCGCAGCACTGGGAATGCCCAAGAGTTCTCCTGCCTGCTGATACCCCAGATTCCCGCCATACATGTACCGCTGATCATATTGATGGATGCCGTCGCCGTTCACCGGGTCATCCAGAAAAAACGTGAAATTGGTCCAAAGGTCAAACTTGTAGTACATCAAGTAGGCATCGGCGAAGAATCGCCCATTAGAAGGCGTGTCATAGTGGTATTGCAGTCGGCCGGTCGCACGCTCCGTCCTGCCTCCTTCAGAGGGATCAATCGCGCCGAAGCGATCAATTGTGCCGTCCGTGACAGCACGGAGGGGAATTTCTCCTGAGCCGTTCCAGTTCGCTTTGTTATAGCTCGCTGTGATGCTGAACTCCGAGCGAACCGTCGGGTTCATGGTCGCCTTGCCTAAAAGATTGAAACGAAAATAGCGATTGTCATTCTCAAACGGTCCATTCGTGTAATAGCCCTCCGCGGCAAACAACGTCCGCACTTTATCCTTGGTGGGCGACAGCATCAAGAGATACCGCTGCGTGTCGAACTGCCCGCCGGATCCCTGCACCACGTTCTCTTGCAACACGTCGCGAGTTTTGAACCGGACGGCGCCGGCCGTATTGAAGTCGCCGAATTCGGCGTGATAGGTCCCCTTCACTACGTCGATGCCCTGAATCGTTTCCGGAATGATGAAATTGAGGTCAGTGTAGCCTTGGCCGTGCCCGTGCGTGCGTAAATTGATCGGCATGTTGTCGATAAAGAACGCCACGTCTGTTCCATGATCGGCATCGAATCCTCTCAAGAAATATTGATCTGCCTTCCCGGCGCCGCCAGAATGTTCAGCAATGATGAAACCCGGAATCAGACGCAGTATCTGCGCCGGACGGCCCTGCGGCTGGAGAAGAATTTCCTTGTCCGTGATGAACTGTTGAGAAGAGGCTGCGACCGGGCGTGCTCCCTTAACCGTGACCTCCGGGATTTCCAATTCGGTATCGTCGGGATCGTGGGGCTGTGCCGACTCCACAAAGGTCAGTCCAAATGTTACAGCCGCCAGGAATAGCAGAAAGCGTCGCATCGTCAGACCTCGTCACGGTCACATGCATGGACGGATGAGGCGCCCACGATGATCTATCGACAGCCGTCTCACCGGCTGGCGCAGACCCTCGTGGCCTGGCGACAACTATGACTTGGAAGAACCAGCCTAGGCAGGCCTGACCGAATTGACCAAGGAACGGACTCGGGACAAAGACTCCGTAATCAATGCCTCAAGGGTACAGGTCCCAGCACCGACAATTTCAAGGCGAACCCGATTGAGCGGCAGCAGGACCTTCGTGGCCCGCGCGCCGAGAATGGCTTGAACGATCTCCGGTGTGACCTCTCCCGGCATCGCGCCCGGCAATACCAGATTCAACGAGGCGACAATCACGTCCACTGAGGGCAGCGTGCCGGCAATCGCCCGAGACCCTACACCCACCTGTACAGCCCCTGCTTGTTTCATCGCCGCCGCCGCAACGTTGTTGGTTCCCAACGCCACAATGTGATGGGCCGAGCCGAGTTCCGACTGGAGCCCTGCGACCAGCCGAGATCCGAGACCTCCGCCCCGGCCGTCGATCACGCAGACACGCACGACCTACACCAAACCCTTGCCGGTCGTCGTCATGGTCAGCTTTCCGTGTTTCACACCCTTGACCGAGACCAGAGCATCCGCCACCTTCTGGACCTCTGACCCTTTTCCCTTTACCACTAAGACCTCAAGACAATGGTCATGGTCGAGATGGACATGCATGCCCGCCATGATGTGACCTTGGAAGTCATGTTGTATATGAGTCAGTTTTCTTGTCAGGTCGCGCACATGATGGTCATACACAAACGTGATCGTGCCGACCGTTTCTTTGTTGTCGTCCCACTCCTGCCCAACCAGGTTGTCCCGGATCAGATCTCTCAATGCTTCAGATCGATTCGTATACTTGCGCTTCTTGATGTGCCGATCAAAATCATCGAGGAGATGATGGTCCAACGACACACCGAACCGAATAAGCTTCTTCATAATAGTATTGGTAGTAGCACGAATTTAATAAACGTAGCATTCCCAGATCGGCGAAATCAATACTTCGTTACTCCACTGGAGCAGGGAACACCTCAACTGGAATCTATGGCTGCAACAGGTTGGGGCCGGAGTTAACGCAGCCTGCGTACGTCACCCTTTAGCTCCAAAGGGAGTACCCGAGGCTTCCCTTCACTGCGCGTGCCCAACAAGAATCTTCAATTTTCTATACCTTTCCTAGCAGGGGTGACCGAGGCTGCCCTTTACTGCGCGCATCGGACGAGCACAGTTTCATCGTGCGCGTTCTGCGAGCAAAAAGGGCACCTGGCCACCCCTGCCCCCGCTCTATTCGTTTTGAATCGGAATGTAGAGGGCATTCCCCTGCCGGTTGACCAGCAGGAGGGCAAGATCGGTGGGCTTAATCGGATCGGCCAGTCGCTGAAACATGGCGAAGTTGAGAATTGGCTGTCGATTGAGTTCGAGCACGACGTCGCCGGGCTGGAGACCGGAGGACTCTGCCAGACTGCCTTCTTCAATATCCGTCACCACCACCCCGCTGGTGACAGCCAGATCCATCTGCCGGGCCAAGGGCACAGTTACATCGTCGAAGACGACTCCGGCAAGGGGATGAGCCGTGGCGGCAGAAGCAGATGCAGACTGGCTCTTTTTGGCCCTTTCACGCGGCGCCTCCTGCACTACCAGGTCAGCCTGATATTGTTTACTGTCGCGCATGAGATCGAGGCGGTGTTTACTTCCGATCGTCGACGCAGCCACGAGGTTCCGAAGGTGTCCGCTGTCCATCACGTCACGTCCGTCGAAGCGCACGACCACGTCGCCACGTTTGAGTCCAGCTCTCTCGGCAGATCCCTTTGCCTGCACATCGGTGACGATCGCGCCTTTCACATCGGGGAGACGAAAAACCTTCCCTAACAGAGGCGTGACATCCTGCGTCGAGGCGCCGAGGAACCCCCGGACGACACGACCGGTCTTGATGAGGCTCTGCATCGCGGCCCGAGCCATATTGCTCGGAATGGCGAAGCCCACACCGACACTCCCCCCTGTGGGGCTGGCGATGGCGGTATTGATCCCCACCAATTCTCCATTGATGGTCACCAATGCCCCGCCGGAACTGCCGGGATTGATGGGGGCGTCGGTTTGAATGAAATCTTCGAAGTCGGCAACGCCGACGTCGGCTCGACCGACAGCACTGACAATGCCGAACGTCACGCTCCGGCTCAGCCCAAGCGGATTTCCGATCGCCAGTACAAATTCGCCGACTGCGAGACTGCTCGAATCCCCCCACGTCACCGTCGGCAAATTGGCCGCGTGAATTTTCACCACAGCCACATCGGTTCTTGGATCAGTGGCCACCACTTTCCCTTTGTATTGCCGCCGATCGGCGAGAATCACATCCACATCGAATGCATCGGCAATGACATGGTTGTTGGTAAGAATGTACCCGTCCGGCGACACAATGACACCGGAGCCCTGACCATATTGCCGCCGCGGCGGGGCATCCCTGAATAATCCGAACGGCAGCGCTTCGTCGCTGAACCCTTGATCGCGGACCATGACCGTGGAGGCAATGCTGACGACAGCGGGAATAACTTTTGTCGCAGTCGCCTTGACTTGCGCCTGGAGTTCAGCTCCGCCAGCCACAGGAATCACAGGACTCACGGCCAGGGCTGATCCACCGACGATCGAGCCTCCGAGACAGAGGCCGATCACGATTCGCGATATGAGAGTGGGTCGAAACAGCATAAAAAGACCGTTCTTTTGGTTTGTTTGGTCTATTTGGTTTTTTGGTTGAACGGAATTAATCAGATAAACCAAATCAACCAAATCAACGAAACAAACCATGAACTAGGCGCTAGCCTAGCATGCGTGCGTCGAAGGCGCACTCACAAATCCACCTGACGCAGGCGGAGGGCGTTGGAGATGACAGACACGGAACTGAATGTCATGGCGGCGCTGGCAATCATAGGGCTCAGGAGTAACCCCCAGACCGGATAGAGCACACCCGCCGCGATCGGCACGCCGATCACATTATAGAGAAACGCGAATAGGAGATTTTGCCGAATGTTCCGCATCGTGGCTTGGCTCAGCCTCCGCGCACGGAGCAGCCCGCGCAGGTCCCCTTTGATCAGCGTAATCCCCGCACTCTCAATGGCCGTGTCCGTTCCAGTTCCCATGGCAATTCCAACATCGGCCGATGCAAGGGCCGGGGCATCGTTGATACCGTCTCCGGCCATCGCCACCACGCGGCCTTGGGACTTGAGGCGCGCAACGATCTGTCCCTTTTGGTCCGGCAACACACCAGCCATGACCTCCTCAATGCCAAGTTGGCGAGCCACAGCGTCGGCCGTATCGCGGTGATCTCCCGTTACCATGACGACGCGAATGCCTTCGGCCATGAGTTCCTTCACTGCGTCCCGCGTAGACACCTTGATCGGATCTGCCACGCCGAGAATACCAGCGGCTTGCTCATCGATTGCGACGAACAGCATCGTCTGCCCTTCGCGACGAAGAGAGGCCGCTTTCTCATCCAACTGCGCGAGGCTTTGGCTGGCCACCCCAACGTCGACTTGCAAGAATGCAGCAGTCCCGATCGCGATGCGACGGCCCGCGACCGTCCCTGTCACACCCTTCCCCGTAACCGAACTGAATTTCTCAACCGGGGCAGGGGCAACCCCTCGCGCCTCCGCTCCCGCCACCACCGCGACAGCCAGCGGATGTTCACTGCTCCGTTCAAGACTCGCAGCGTGGCGCAACAGGTCGGCCTCGGACCAGGGCGGCACAGCCAGCACCGACAGCAGTTTCGGTTTGCCCTCCGTGAGGGTGCCGGTCTTATCGATCACGAGCGTATCCACCTTGCCGAACACCTCCAACGCTTCAGCTTTCTTCACCAAGACACCCACCGTCGCTCCACGACCGGTCCCAACCATGATCGACATCGGCGTCGCCAATCCCAATGCACAGGGACAGGCAATGATCAAGACCGCCACGGCGTTGACCAGCGCATAGGCCAATTTCGGCTCAGGGCCCCAGATCGCCCAGGCCACGGCAGTGATCAGCGCGGTCGCCACCACCAATGGGACAAAGTACGCAGCGGTCACGTCGGCGAGACGCTGGATCGGCGCCCGACTCCGTTGCGCTTCACCGACCATCTGCACAATCCGAGCCAACATCGTGTCTCGCCCGACTTGTTCAGCGACCATCACCATCCCGCCTGAGCCGTTGATGGTTCCACCGGTCACCCTCATCCCCACTGTCTTTTGGACTGGAATAGACTCGCCAGTGATCATGGATTCATCTACAGATGTTGTACCTTCTTGAACCATCCCATCGACCGGCACTCTCTCCCCCGGCCTGACACGTAGCCGATTGCCTACCTGAATGTGCTCAAGTGGAACATCTTCTTCTTGTCCGCCAGGCTTGATCAGCCTGGCGGTCTTCGGGGCAAGGCGAAGCAGGGAACGAATCGCGGAACTCGTCTGACTGCGAGCCTTCAGTTCTAGAACCTGGCCGAGCAGGACCAGCACAGTAATGATGGCCGCTGCTTCAAAATAGACTGCGACCGAGCCGTCATGTAATTTGAATGAGCTGGGAAGCAGCGCCGGCGCAACGGTCGCCACAGTACTGTAGCCATAGGCCGCCCCCGTTCCCATGGCGATGAGCGTAAACATGTTGGGAGCCCGGTTCACCACCGAGATCCACCCTCGCTGGAAAAATGGCCAGCCGCCCCAGAGCACCACCGGCGTCGCCAGCAGCCATTGCGCCCAGTTCCTTGTCGAACCGGTGAGGGCCTCGGGAAAGGAGAAGCCGGGGACCATGTCGACCATCGCCGAGAGCATCACCAAGATTGAAGGCCCGAGGCAGACCCAAAATCTCCTGGTCATGTCCTCAAGTTCGGGGTTCCGCTCATCGTTGAGCGAGACGACTTTTGGCTCCAGTGCCATCCCGCAAATCCGGCAGGCGCCCGGTTTGGTTTCCAGCACCTCCGGGTCCATCGGACAGATGTACTCAACCACTCCACCGGATGGAACCGGCGTCACTCGTGGGGCGCGCTGTTCAGGGGGAGTCAAATAGTAGTTCGGCTCAGCCCGAAACTTGGTCAGGCAACTCGCCGCACAGAAGTAGTAGGTCTTCCCTTGATATTCATAGGAGCCGGCTGCCGTGGCCTGCTGCACCGTCATCCCGCACACGGGATCGACCGCCACAGGCCCCATCATGACCGGGGCAGGCTGCATCATGGGAAGGGGTTTTCTTGTGGTCGGCTTGGCAACACTCACCAACTGAGGCTGCAACACCCGCTCCGGATCGGCCTTGAATCGCTCCAGGCAGGACAGACCGCAAAAATAATAGCGCTGGCCTTTATGCTCGTGACTTCCGGCTGCCGAAGCGGGATCAACCGTCATCCCGCAGATTGGATCGATCGCCATCACAATACCGTGAAGCGTGAGACGTGAAGCGTGAAGCGCACCGGGCAAGCCAAGTGACGCAACGATACGTTGGCTCGAATGAACATCGCACGCATGTCACCGCAAATATTCCAGACCATTTCTCGCCTGTCCCGCTAGTCTCGCTCGTCTCGCGCCTGACCCATTACTTCTTTGCATCTGCATCCAGGATACTCCGAATGATCGTGAGGACATTGTCAGGAGTCATATTCGCACCATCGACTTTGATATTGCCATCCAACAAGATCGATGGAGTTGACGACACCTGAATCCGCTCTCCCCACCTGCGCCCGTCTTCAACGGCCCTAGCCGGTTTCCCGCTGGCCATTCCTTCTTCGAACGCTTTCGGATCGAGACCAACTTCCTTAATCAGAATCTCCCGAATCGAGCGATCCAGCACGCCATCAATTTTGTCTTTGTGGATCGTGCGAAACAAGACCGTCCTCATTTCGTTGCCTTTACCCATCGCCCTCGCCTGCTCATACATATCGAATGCGGTCGGGAGTTTTCCACGAATCACAGGGAACCCCACCATCGTGATCTCCAACTTATTCCCGAACTCTTTCACAAGCAACGGCAACCCTGTCTCTTCGAAGTGGTGACAATGTGGGCAATAGAAGTCGGCGAACTCCATCAGCTTCACCTTGCCAGGCGTATGAGTGGACACCTCGCCAGTCAGAATTTCGAACTTGCCCTTTAAATCAAGGGGCAAGGCAGCAGCTGGTGCGCTCCACAAGACGACAACGCCCCATACAGCCGCACAGACGACTGAGACCCATTGCGCACAGCGCTCTCGCATCATATCCACTCCCTTTCTGGCAGGATGCTGAAAAAGCCCGCCAGCTTCGTTCTTGCATCGCTCAGACCCTCAACGTACCCCTTGGGGTACGATTCGGGTCTTCACTCGCTGCGGCCTTGCTGGGCGACCTTTTTGAGCATCCTGCGATTTGTGTTCTCCTCTGATTCCAACCCTGGCAGCCGTCGCAGTTCCCCTCTGTCAAGATGGTTTCCCACGGTCTGCTGGATCAACACTGATCGCTCATTATAGCGAATGTGCCGTGAACTTACTCCTTACTCACTATGTTAGACTATGCGTATGCAAGCACGTACCATCTTCTTTATCGTCGCCGTACTCGTCACGCTCACAGGTTGTACTTCGATGCAAAAGGCAGGAGACGGCCCGGACACACAGGCCCTTCCTTTTCTCCAGGTCAAGGCAGCACCGGACTCCCTGAAGGGGCAAGCGGTAGTCTTTGGCGGCAACGTGTTGACAGGCCGACGTCTGAAAGATGGCACCAGGATCGAGATCTTACAGTTGCCGCTCGATCGATCGACGCGTCCCGGATATGATTTGACCCAATCACAAGGCCGCTTCATCGCCTTCCAGCGAGAATTCCTCGATCCTGCAACTCTCCCCCCAGGGACCAGAGTTACCGTGACCGGCGAGATCTCCGGTTCCGTCACGTTACCGCTGGATGAGACCGACTACACCTATCCCGTCATCAATATCAAACAACTACGCGTCTGGACCAAATCGGAAGACGTGGCCCCCCGTGTCCACCCCTATTATTATTCGGGGCCAGGTCCATATTGGGGTCCTTACTGGAGCCCCTATTGGCGACCTTGGCCCTATTGGTAGCAGGATGCTCAAAAAGTCCACCAGCTTCGTTCTCGCATCGTTCAGACCCTCAACGTACCGCAAGGGTACGCCTCAGGCCTTCACTCGCTGCGGCCTTGCTGAACGGACTTTTTGAGCATCCTGCTCTGATCACACAATTGTCATCGACCTCCGGAGCCGACGATTCGCTCAACACGATCGTCGCGCCCACCGAGGTTCAGGTACGCGTGATAGTGAGCCAGCGCTTTCGGAAGATCTTTCCGATGCAACTCATAGAAGACACCCAAATTGTAATGCGCTTCAGCGTAGTCCGGCTTCAACGCAACGGCTCGCTCGTAGGAACGTTCTGCCTCTTCAAGCCTGTTTAGACCTGTATAGGTCACACCCAGGTTCATATGCGCTTCGGCATACTCCGGGCGATACCGCAAGACTTCGAGATATTCCCGCTCTGCCTCCACGGGCTTGCCTTGGCTCCGGTAAATAAACGCGAGGTTATAGTGCGCATCCACTAACGCGGGCTTCACTACGATGGCCTGTCTATAGGCATGGGCGGCTTCCACAAGGTCGTTGTTCTTTTCCGCGATCCGCCCGGCAAGGTACCAGCCGTCAGCATGCTTAGGATCGAGTTTGAGGAGGCGGCTCACCGTCTCTTGTGCGCCGCGATTGTCTCCCTGTGCTTCGTAGAGCAATGCAAGATTGTAGAGGGCGCCACGGTGGCTCGGATGGGCGGCTAACAAGGATCGATAGGTTCTGGTGGCTGCAGCGACATCGCGACGTTGCTCGTACAGCCTGGCTAAATCGAAGAATGAATCCGCATGTTTTTGATCGATCTCGATCGCCCGTTTGAGAGCCTGCTCCGCTTGGGCCGATTTTCCTTGAATCAGATAGATCTCGGCCAGATCGTTCAGAGCTTCAGGATAAGCCGGCTTCAGCTTGAGCGCGTGGATGAACGACTCGATCGCCTGATCCGGTTTCCTTTCTTTGAACGCGATCATGCCGAGCAGATGGTGCACCTCGGCCGAGGAGGGATTGAGCTCGACAGCTTTTCGGGCAGCCTCAGATGCCGCAGCAAGATCACCTGTTCGCAACAGCGCGATACCTCGCTCGTACTCGCGCTTGGCGACATCCGGTTGCTCAGCCGCCGCCGAGACCAATACCTGAGGAGAAATGACAACGAGGCACAGGACCAACAAACCGATCACACTATGCTGGAAAAGGCGATTCACAGTGCATCAAACTATAGACGGCAGTGACTATGAAAGCAACGACGACCATATGAAATGGGAGAGACGGAGAAGGTCTATTTCGTCTATTCGGTCCGTCTGGTCTATCAGGTTGCCAGAATCAGATAACTAAAGACACCAGACAGACGAGATAGACCAGAAAGACCAACTAGGAGCGAGGGCGATTGGAACCCGTGATCGCCTGCTTGAAGACCGTGCGGAGGCCGAAGTAGGCGATGGAGTCTTTGAGGTTGGAATAGAGCCGTTTGAAAGCTCCCATGTCAGGGTCGGTGACATATTCCATCGTGAGGGCAATCCGTTCTTCCCCCTCGCCGAGCGGAGTAACCGCATGCCAGAGTTTATCTCCATTGAAAATGACGAGGTCCCCTGGTTGTGTAATCAGTTCAAGATGTTTAGGGGTTTTCACAGGATCGTCCTTGAACAGTTCGCAGACCAGTTTGCATTGCGTAGACCGATCGACAATCCCCATCAGAATGGTATAGCGAGCCCCCTTATAGTAGGACGTGTCATAGTGAAACCCGATATGGTCCCCTGGTTCCGTATAGTAGTAGAGCGCGCAGGAATGGGGATCGCTCTCAGGACATCGACTGAGCTTGGCCCGTACCAGACGGCTTAAGAATTCGATGAATGCTTCAGATCGATAGAGATCGAGAAAGCGTGGGGCCTTCTCCATCACCGTATAGTAGCTGACGCTCCCACCTTTTTTATGGCCGGGAATATAGTTACGATTCAGCTCGCCTTTCACCCCCTGCGCTTGAGGAACAAGATACTCTTCCACCACCGACCGGGAAAGAAACTGTGGAACGAAGAGGAATTCGTTTTGATCCCAATACTCACGCGAGAGTCGATCGAGATCCAATCGCTTCACTGCTTCATCGACCGCTTCACCGAGGGAACTAACCATCGACTGATTCATATCGTCACCATTTCCCACTCACCCACCAGGCTGCTGAAAAAGCCCCTCAGCTTGTCTTGTTCATTCGGTTTGTCTGGTTTTTTGGTTAGACGAAACTAACCAGATGAACCAAATAAACAAAATGAACCAGATCAACCTCCCCGCATCCTGTCTACACTCACTGCGGAGTACTGAGCACGGGAGCCTTCACGACGACCACATCGGCCGGCAACTTCAGGTCGAAGAGTGCGTTGGCGAGGCCGACGTTGTACTGGAGCGAAGAAAATTCAAAACTTGCGACATTGCCGCTGACTTCGTAGAGAGAGATGGTCCGGATGAAATAGGTCTTGGGAAACACTTCCACCACGATCCGTTGTAACGATCTCCCCGCCTCACCTTCACGCGACTTCGGCAGGAGGGTGAGTAACCGGATTCCTCCCACGCCGCGTCCCTTCCCCGGTGTCGGCTCAATGTCGAACGACTCCTCCAAGGTGGCTGCCCCCTGCAAGAGCTCTAACGGAGCCTTAGAGGCCGCCATTTGCGTGAGCTTCCCCACCAATACCTGCTTATGCTCCGGCACATACACTTTGATGTCATCCCGATTGACATAGATGTCCTCGACCGACGGGTCGAGATAGTTCCATCGTAACCGGCCCGGCTTTTTGATATAGACCTTGCCCGAGGACGTGATGGGCCGCTCGAACCCCTCGATCATCGTCTTTTGCGTAAAGTCCGCCTGAAGATCTTTCGTTTTCTCATACCGCGCCTGAAGCTGCTTGACCACCTCCCGCACCTCTCCCAACGCTTTCTCATCGTTCTCCTCAGCGCTCAGGAACGGCACTGGTACGAGAGCCCACATGCACACAAATGCCAGTCCCACTTTGATTAGGCCAGATGGAGTCGCTGAGGTGCTCTCCACTGCGCGCGTCCAACGAGGGGAGTCCGCGACCGCGCGTTGCGCGAGCAAGGAGAGCGCCTTAGTGACCCCATACCACCTCATGCCTGTTCCTCTGCCCCCACCGGCCCTCGCCGCCCGACGATCTCTCTCCGTCCATCGCGACCAGCTGCGCCCACGAGGCCGTCTGCCTCCATCTGCTCGATCATCCGAGCCGCCCGAGGGTAACCCACCCGCAGCCGACGCTGAATCAGCGAGGCAGAAGCCTGTCCGGTCGTCAGGACGAGTTCCTTGGCCTGTTCATACACCTCGTCCAACGCCTCTTCCTCTTTCGCCTCTTCCTGTTTCAGGGCGGTCTGCAACTCCTGATTATAGGCAGGCCTGGCTTGATCCTTCACAAACTCGACCACGCGGCGGACATCGTCATCCGAGACAAACGACCCGTGCCCCCGCATAAGGCGCCCGGTTCCAGAAGCCAGATAGAGCATGTCCCCTCGGCCAAGGAGCGCTTCCGCGCCGTTCGCATCCAGGATGGTGCGCGAATCGGTCTTCGACGACACCTGAAAGGCGATGCGGGCCGGGAAGTTCGCCTTGATCAAACCGGTCAGCACATCGACCGACGGGCGCTGCGTCGCCAGCACGAGATGGATGCCTGACGCACGGGCCATCTGCGCTAAACGCGCAATCTTGTCTTCCACTTCCTTCGGCGCCACCATCATCAGATCCGCCAACTCATCGATCATCACCACGATATAGGGCAGGGGCTCAGGCGGAGTCGGCGGCGGCAAGAACGATCCGGGGCTGCCATCCGGAAGCGTAGTTTCTCCGGCAGAGAGCCGCTCCTCTTCAGGTAGAAACTGGATGGGCAATTCCGGCTGCTCCAACTTGGCCGCTGAGTCTACCTCGGATATCCCCTGTCCTCCGGAAACCTTTCGATTATAGGCATCGATATTTCGCACCCCTGCCTCAGCAAGCAATTTGTAGCGTCGCTCCATTTCCGCGACAACCCAACTGAGCCCGCGCGCCGCCGACTTTGGATCGGTAATGACCGGACGCAGCAGATGAGGAATGCCGTCGTACGTTTGAAATTCGAGCATCTTGGGGTCGATCAGGAGTAGCTTGACCTCATTGGGTCGAGCCGAAAACAACAGGCTCAGCAACATCGTATTGAGGCTGACACTTTTCCCTGCTCCTGTGGCGCCGGCAACCAGCAAGTGAGGCATCGTTTTCAGATCGGCGATCATGGGGGCTCCGAAGATATCCTTCCCCAAGGCTAAGCTGAGCTTCGATCTGGCACGTGAAAACACCTCGCTCGTGACGACCTCTCTCATCGATACTGTCTCGCGATAGAGATTCGGCACCTCGATCCCTACGACCGATTTTCCTGGAATCGGCGCAACAATTCGAAGGCTGATCGCCTTCAGCGCCAACGCCAGATCATCAGCCAAATTCACAATGCGCGCAACTTTGGTCCCCGACGCCGGCTCGAACTCATACATCGTCACGACCGGTCCAGGGCGAACCTCTGTGACCTTCCCCGCAATGCCGAAACTGAGCAGGGCGCGGGTCAGCACATCCGATTGCGCCTTGATTTCATCTTCCGTCACACGCCCGAGCGGGCCTGAAGGTTCGCTCAAGAGCAGGGCCGGATCCGGCAAGATATAGTCTCCCGCCCTGGCTTGAGCGGCAACGATCTGCGGCTCCGGCTCTGATTCCACCGGCTCAACCGGTTCGGAAGTCGGTTGTCGCGATGGCTGAATGACCGGCCAATCCAATTCCGGCTCCCCAGCCGCCTCAGGAAGCGCTTCTTCAATGACCTCACGGATAGATTTCGACGACCTCTGTTTGGCTTTCCGTAGGGGTTCAGAAGCGGCTTCTTCCTCCGGGCGGTCGGGAATCAAGGCACGAGCCCTGTTGAACATCCAATTACCCAGACCGGGAATCCGCTGAGCAACTTTCGCCAGTGAGATAGACGTCGTGAAGAGGAGCGACACCAGGAGTCCTGCCATGATCAAGATATGAGCGCCGGTGCTCGCAAAATAAATGCGCAAGCTCTCAGCCAACACCCGCCCGAAGATGCCCCCCGCCATCCCTCGATAAATCAGGCCGCTTGAGACGGTCGGCACCCCCGTGACTTCGAGATGGAGAAAGCCCGCGAGAAACAGCAACGCGGCCAGCGAAGCGGCAGCGTTCCGCAAACGGATCGACAGGTTGTCCTGCGTAAAACAACGGACACCCATGAGGCCGAGGAGTATCGGAAACATGTAGCCTGCCGCGCCGATCGTCCAGAAGATGGTGGACGCGAAAAATGCGCCGACCGCCCCGATGAGGTTCCTGGATGGAGGCGTCGCAGATGTCCCGGCCTTGACCTCACTCGACACAAAGGACAGCAGGCTGAGAAGCGTCAAGAGCGCCAACGCGATCAGGACGACTCCGATCACTTCCCGTTTGATGTGTGATGGGGGGGAAGCGGCACCGCGGGCCTCGCCCCGCTTGGCCGAAGTGGTGACAGCCATGATCCGCGATGCTAGCACAGGGGATTGATCAATTCAAACGAAGCGGAGGAGAGGGGAGCAGCCAGGTGCCCTTCTTGCTCGCAGAACGCGCACGATAAGAATGTGCTCGTTCGATGCGCGCAGTGAAGGGCCGCCTTGGCCACTCCCCTTAAAAGAAGTATGAAGAATCGGGAAGAACCTCGTTGGACGCGCGCAGTGGGGGACAATCCAGACCACCTCCTAAAGACGGTGGAGGGAAAGTGCAAGGGCAAGCTGAATGAACTCTTCGACCGACAACGTCTCTGCACGGCGAGTCTGGACAATATCGAGTCGCTGCAATGTCTCGTCAAGAGGATGAGGTGCGTACCCTTCGTCTCGCAGGGAATTGACGAGCGTCTTTCTCCGATGCGCGAAAGCTGCCTTCACGAGTGCGCGAAACGCGGCTTCTTCCTCGTGGTTGAGCCTCGTGCGGTCTTTCGCGCGCAGCAAGACCACTGCCGAGCCGACATCCGGCCTGGGGCGAAAGCATTGGGCTGAGACTCGGAAGGCCTTCGTCATCACAGCTGCGTACTGCGCCATGACCGAGAGCACCCCATAGTCGGAGCCGCCGGGCTTTGCCACCAATCGATCTACCACTTCATTTTGAAGCATGAGGACCATACGCGGAAACCGGTCTCGTTGATCGAGCAGTCGGAAGAGCAGGGGCGTCGATATGTAGTAGGGCAGATTCGCCACGACAACCGTACCAGTCGGCAAACTCTCGACCGGATAGGTCAGCGCGTCCTCACAGACCAGCTCCACGTTCGGAAGCTCCGCCCGCCTGGTTTCGAGATAGGCATGCAGCCGCGGGTCTACTTCGACCGCCGTGATACGGCCGGCGGCCTGGCACAGCGCTTCCGTCAGGAAACCGCGACCTGGGCCGATTTCCAACACATGGTCGTTGGGGTCCAGTTGCGCCAACGATACGATTTTGCGCACGATGTTCGGATCGATCAGAAAATTCTGGCCGAGCCGCTTGTTCGGAGGAGGGAGATTAGCAATCGGCACAGATTAATTCCCGCGGGAAGAAGGAGGAGCTGTTTGCGCTATCCGTTTCGCCAAATCGGTAAGCGGAGTTTTGAAATAATCGATAAGGTCGGTAAACTCTTCGGTCAGGTCGTTGGTAAAAGAGGGCCCCGGCTGAAGGGCGGCAAACTTCTGCCCTTCCTTCTGGCCCAAGCACTCAGCGATGAGCGAGACGGTTCTGACTTTCCACTTCGCCACTCGCTCGGTTCCAGAAGCGACGTTCAGCGTTTGCATGGTGTCCTGGAAAATCTGGTCCAATTCTTTCAGTTGCTTCTGAAGTATGTCACTTGCCGCACCCGATTGGTTGGTCATCGAAAAGCTCCTGTTTATCTGGTTTGTTTTGTTTATTTGGTTTATTTGGTTTGTTTCGTTGAAATTTCCGTCAACCAAACAAACAAGACAAACCAAACAAACCTTTCACCAACGTCTTATCGTTTTTTGGCTAGCCTGGCGGCCAGCTTGATCGCTTCGATCAGACTGCCGGGATCTGCAATACCCTTTCCCACGATATCAAACGCTGTCCCATGATCGACCGAAGTGCGAATGATCGGCAACCCCACCGTCAGATTCACACAGGTGCCGAAGGCGACAAGCTTGAGGGGAATGAGCCCCTGGTCGTGGTACAGGGCCACCACCGCGTCATACTCACCCCTCGCCGCCTTGCCGAACAACGTATCGGCCGGTAAGGGATCACTGGCTCGAATGCCCTGGGCCTGCGCCGCACGAGCCGCAGGGAGAATGACTTGCGCCTCTTCGTCTCCGAACAGTCCATGTTCTCCGGCATGAGGATTTAACGCAGCGACACCGATCCTCGGCTTCTTAATTCCGAACAGATCCCTCAACGCCAGATGAGCCAGTCTGATGGCTTTCTCAATCTTGGCCCGGGTGAGGAGCGACGGCAAGTCTTTGATCGCGACATGGGTCGTCACGAACATGATTCGAAGCGGTCCACCGATAATCATCATGCCGGATTCTTGCGCCCCGGTCAGGTCTGCCAGCAGTTCCGTATGGCCAGGAAAATGACAGCCGGCCATGTTGATCGCTTCTTTGTTGATCGGTGCAGTGACCATGCCGTCGATGCAGCCAAGCTGCGCCAGTTCCACGGCTTTCCGGATGAACCGCACGGAGGCTGCCCCGGTTTCAATCGCCGCCACTCCGCGTGTGAACCGCCCGAGAGGGTGATCGAGCGGGTCCAGCACGGCGAGATGATTCGACCGTGGGAGCACCGGTTCGTGATCCTCCACACAAATGACGTTCAACTTGAGTTTCAGACTCTTGACCGCCTGCTGCATCACCGGAAAGGAGCCGATGACAAGCGGGCGACAGAGGCGCCGCAATGCTCTTCCTGCCAGAGCCTTCGCAATCACCTCCGGGCCGATCCCCGCCGGATCGCCCATGGTGATTCCGAGAAGAGGTTTGTCTGGTTTATTTTGTTTTTTTGGTTTGTTTAGTTGGGACTTCATTGACTCCCTCTCCGTTAAAACCAAACCAACCAAATGAACGAAATAAACCAAACAAACATTCTTACCTGCTCACCAACCATAGAGATACACCGCATACCCTATATAAAGGATGGCACTCCCACTCAGCAACCAGGGTCGCCAGAACTCCCCCCACAGAGCCTGCACCAAGAAGAAGGTGGCCGCCGCCACGGCGAGCACCATCGTCATCAACGCCGTCGGTGCCAACACCCAATCCGTACCCAGGAGCCCGATCGAGACCGGAATGGTTCCTTGGAACACGATCGCGCCCGTGACATTCCCAACAGCCAAACGATCTTTCTTTCGGTAGAGCCAGAGGAAACTGTTCGACATCTCGGGCAATTCAGTCGCCAGCGGGGCGATAAGCAGGGCCAGGATCAATGGGGAAATCGAGAGGGCTCCCGCAATCGTTTCTGCGGCGAGCACGAAGAGATGCGCGCCGAGCGCGAGCCCGGCCAAGCCGAGAACTGCTTGAAGACTGATGAGCCCAAACGGCGGAACGGCAGTTTTTCTGGCAAACAACAATGGCTCAACTCCGCCGACTTCCCCTTCCTCATTCGCCTCACTGAACTTCAGCTTGACGTAATAGAGATAGAGGCTGATCAACCCGACAGCGGCCACGGCATGGACCACTCGAGAGGGGACGAAGACACAGGCCAACGCGGCACTGTAGGCTCCCACAAAAAAACAGAGATCGCCCTTCACATCGCGATAGTTCAGTCGGAAGGAAGCGGTTCGCTTGCCAAGTCCGGCATAGACCATCAGGAGGATGGCCAGGATGGGTATGACCAGCGTGGTCAGCATGAAGGGGGCGCCGAGGATCGCGCCCAACCCCACCTCGGCCTCTGCGCGGCTCGCCCCGAAGAAAATCGCGATGACGGGAATCGACGTTTCAGGGAGTGTCGTACCGATGGCAGCCAACACCCCGCCGACCGCGCCTTCGGACAGATTGAACCGCTTGCCCACCCACTCAATGGCGTTCGTGAAGAGCGTACAGGCGCCCAATGTCACCGCGACGGAAACGAGGAACAGGAGGCTGTAGAGGAAGACCGTCACGCGCGTTCTGCAAGTGGAAAATGACAAATGAGAAATGAGAAAGCGTACATGGTGTTTGTCACGTTGTTTGTTTTTTATTTTTGCTTTTGCTTTGTGCGCACCGATAGGCGTCACGCGCTTCTTCCATCACATCTTTGAGGGGGTGACCCGTTTGTTCGGCAATCCGCTTGCAATCGAGATATTCCGGAGCCGCTTTGGTCGTCGTCCTGCTCACATTGGCGATCTTCATGCGGACGACTCCCCCGGGCACCTTCACCGGGACAAAACGCCGGGGGAGAACCTGCCGCGTCACTTCACAAACCCGGACCCCCAGCGCCGTCGTCTCCTGAAACAAGACGTCGAGAATCTGATCCCGCTGCGCCGGAGCTGCGAGGCAGGTCAGCACGATGCCGGGTCGTCCCCGTTTCATAATGACCGGTGCAAGCGTCACATCGAGGGCCCCACGCGAGAATAACTGTTCCATCACATACTCGTACGTTTGTGGATGGACATCGTCGAGATTCGCTTCAACCTGTAGGACCGTATCCTGTTCGCGCACTCCCCGGGATGAGGGCCGCGCGAGCAATACGCGCAAGGCATTCGGCCAGCCGTCTGGATCCGCATCGCCCGCCCCATAGCCGATGGCCGTCGGCGTCATCACCGGCATGGGGCCGAACTCCGATGTCAGCGCACGCAACAGCGCCAGACCGGTCGGCGTGGTGAGTTCACGGGAAGGGCCCGCACTGTAAACCGGAATCCCTTTCGCCAGAATGGCAACCGCCGGACCAGGTACAGGAAGAATCCCATGAGCCGATTGCAGCGCCCCAGCTCCAACATTGACAGGGGAGGCCGTCACACGCGTGACGCCCAACAGATCGCAGCAGATCAGGCCACCGACGATATCGACAAATGAATCCAGGACTCCCACTTCATGAAAATGGACGTGATCCTTGGCCACGCGATGAGCCTGCCCTTCCGCTTCGGCCAACCGATCAAACACCGACCGGCTTTGCTGCTTGATCTTGTCGGGTATCCGACTCGCGGAGAGGATGGCATGGATCCGACGAAGCGAGAGAGGCTTGCGCAATCCAGACGTGATCACGACGTCCACTTTCGTGGCATGGATCGCCCCTCGATGCACCCGCCGTTTCCGTAACGTGAAGCCGGAAAGCCGTAGTTGCTTCAAACCGCTCACCAAGTCGGGAAACGGGACTCCCACGTCTACAAGCGCGCCGAGGATCATGTCGCCGCTAATGCCTGAATAACAATCGAAATGGAGATGAGTGTCCATGCACATCCTTTCTCGTCTCTTTAAAACCTGGCCATCTTACCCAAGGCAGAAGCGAACGGCAACGACCGTGACTCAGGAGGTCTGTCTTGTCTATTTGGTTTGTCTTGTTTGTTTAGTTGGCGGAAATTTCAACGAAACAAACCAAACAAACTAAATGAACCAGATCAACCGGTCTTGCCAGTCCCGCCCGTCACGCCTCTCTCGCCTGTCGCGCGCTTTACCGGATGCATTGACAGCCTACCGACGCTGTGTTATCCCACTGCACTCACCCGAACGGCTTGTGGACAAACTCTGCGGGTCTATCTGGTCTCTCTTGTCTATCTGGTCTGTCTGGTGTCTTTAGTTCTCCGATTCTGCCAACTAGACAGACTGGACAGACCGAATAGACCAGATAGACAAGAAAGACTATCCGGTTCTCACATACTCTATGACAATCTGCCGGTCCTCAGTCACGTCCCGCTCAAAGGTGTTTGGCTGGTGGAGTGGTCGGATCGTCTGGGCAGTGCTCTGTGCCTCGCTCCTACTCTGGGCGCCGCTTGCCGCTTCGGCAAAATCGAAACCCCCACGTGCCCCGCGCCCGGAACCGGAGCTCAAGATTCTTGACGTGCAAGTCTCCCCTAACCCCTACACAATCTCATCCGGTTCGTTGCAGTTTACTGCCCTCGTCAGGCTCCCCAAGGAGCTGAACGGTGCAACTCTGCTCGAAGTCTCCTCGTTCATCACCTCACCTTCGAAAAACTCGCTCCGTTTTTTGACGACGCGTACCGCACTGGAGCCGCGCATCGCCTCGACCGACGGCACCGCCCCTCCACAAATTTCTGTCCACCTGACGTGGGACGGGTTGGATCAGAAGAAAGCCCCATCTGGCGCAGGGGTCTATCAATTCGAAGTACGGGCCAAGTTGCTAGCCAATGATGAGAAGGGTCCCAGGACACAGATGGTGGCCTGGCCGAAACGGGGCACGATCGAAGTGAAATAGCAGACCGTGAGGGGTGAGGGGTTAGGCGTCAGGCGACCTGAAACGGAGAAACAGCGAACGCCTCACGCCTCACGTTTCACGCCTAACGAATTAATCCGGTGGGCCAGACAGCCGGCCCCAAACCCGTTGTCGATGTTCATCACACCGACCCCCGCCGCACAGGAATTCAGCATCGTCAACAAGGCAGCCAGGCCGCCGAAACTCGCACCGTAGCCTTGACTCGTCGGCACGGCGACAACGGGACAGGGAACCAACCCGCCGACCACGCTCGGTAAGACTCCATCCATCCCTGCAACGACCACGACCACACGGGCTTGCATCAGTCTGCTCTGACGTTCCAGTAACCGATGAATGCCGGCCACACCCACGTCATAGATCGTCTCAACCCTGCTCCCCATCACCTCCGCCGTCACTCGTGCTTCTTCCGCAACGGGAATATCCACGGTGCCGGCTGTAATGACCAACACGTGTCCCAGCAGTTGCCTCTTGGGATCGCGGATCGACACCACGCGCGCCTCGTCATGATAAACCGCTCGACGGTCGAGCCGTTTGATAATCGTGGCGACCTGGCGAGTCGCGCGCGTCGCCAACAGGGGGCGATGATGTTTCAACAGAGCCTTCGAAATGGCGCGGACCTGGGCCGGCGTCTTCCCTTCGCAGAAAATGACCTCGGGAAACCCCTGCCGCAACGACCGGTGGTGATCGACCGAGGCAAACCCGAGATCTTCAAAAGGCAGCGTGCGGAGCTGTTGGATTGCTGCCTCCACAGACAGAGAGCCGGCTCGCACCTTCGTGAGCAATCGTTCAAGTGCCTGAGGATTCATGCCTGTCCTTTCTCTGGTTTTGCGTCCCGCTCCATCAGATCTGTCACCGCCTTGCGACAGGACTTGCCCTCGAACAAGACCGCGTTGATTTCTTGCACGATCGGCATGTCGACACGATGACGTCGCGCCAATCCTAACGCCGCCTTCGCCGTCCTGACACCTTCAGCCACTGCCTGCATAGTCCCGAGGATCGATTCCAACCGCTCGCCCTTCCCCAGTCGTACGCCGACCGTATGGTTCCGGCTCAGTCCCCCCGTACAGGTCAACACCAAGTCGCCGACGCCGGACAGTCCGTAGAATGTTCGTGGATCCGCGCCCATCGCAACGCCCAACCGTACCATTTCCGCTAAGCCTCTCGTGATCAATGCCGCCCGCACATTATGACCGAGATCCAATCCATCCACGACGCCGGCCGCGAGCGCCATCACATTCTTGAGCGCGCCGCCGAGCTGGACGCCCAATACATCGCTGTCGACGTACACACGAAAGGCCGGTGTCATCAGCGCAGCTTGGAATGTCCTGGTCAGTTCCTCGTTACTTCCGGCTAAACAGAGCACCGCCGGTTTCCCTGCGCTGACTTCGGTCGCAAAGCTCGGGCCGGACAACACCATGAAGTCACGTTGCACGGCAGGGGGAAGGACATCGGTCATGACCTGGGTCATCAAATTCAGCGTATCTTCTTCAACTCCCTTTGTCGCGCTGATAAAGGGGATAGGAGTGGACAGGGACCGGACCAGCTCTCGCAACACTGGACGTGCGACATGGGACGGCACGACCAACAGCAGCCCCTCGCTCTCCGCGGCAAGATTCGTCAAGGATCCGGTGGCGACGAGCGACGGAGGGAGCGCGACGCCAGGCAGAAAGACCGGATTCTCGTGTTGCCCATTGATCGCAGCCACTACCTCCCGTTCATAGGCCCAGAGACGAACCTCAAGGCCCTTCTCTGCCAGATGTTTCGCCAGGGCGGTGCCCCAGGCACCGGCTCCAATCACTCCTATACGATGGATGGGTGAATGGGTGGATGACATGGTTAAGAAGCGACTATGACGGAAGGGGTGTCATCAACAGGATTTGCAAGTTACACGGATTATAGGAACCGGTTCTTTCACCTGTCAATGAATGAGGGGTGTGAGACTGGTTGATTTGGTTTATTTGGTTTGTTTGGTTTGTTTCGTTGAAATTTCCGTCAACCAAATAAACGAGACAGACCAGACAGACCAAGTACCCTAATCAGGTTTTTTCCCGAGCCGGAGCACAAGCCGCAGAGCCTTTCGCCACAGGGGCATACCGGTCGGCTTCTGCTGTCGCCATTCCAACAATTCATCCAGGGCCCGTTCTGCCGTGGTGAATTTTCCGGTGACCCGGCTCACATACGTGGGATAGAGAATAAGGGAGCCGGCGACCAGCTCATCGAGAGTCAACCGGCTGGTGCGACGCGCCGGCGGCATGATGTCATCGGTCAGTCCCCAGCCGGCGTAAAAGGGCTGTCCGTAACAGGTAACCTTCTTCCCGCGCAGGAGGGCCTCGAACCCGGCCAGGGACGTCAGGACGTGGACTTCATCTACGGCGGACAGCAACGTTCCCATGGCGACATCGGTCACGACTTCATCGCACCAGCGCAATGCCTCGTCTTCGCCTGCGCCCTTCGTTCGAAGACCGGCCAATACATCCGGGTGCGGCTTATAAATGACATGAGTTGATGGATTCGCTTCACGTACTGCTTGGAGCAGCCCCATGTTCGATCGGATCGACGAGCCACCATACCGAATAGATGCGTCCGACTCGACCTGACCAGGCACCAACACGACTCGAAGCGCGTCTTTGGGTCGGCTCCAG
This sequence comes from Nitrospirota bacterium, assembly GCA_016219645.1. NCBI lineage: Bacteria > Pseudomonadati > Nitrospirota > Nitrospirota bacterium. The sequence continues at coordinate 7,184 of JACRLR010000018.1, read as the reverse complement.
GTTCCAGCCCCTACGTTGTACTTGGTCAGGCCTCCCTCGACGATACGATCTCGCAACCGTTTCGCGCGCGCCGACAAATCAGCGGAAAATTCCGTGGTCAGGAGTGCATGCTCTAATTCCGATGGAGCCGTGGCATCGTAGTACATGCCCCGGCTATCCATCACCCATGAGAGAGGCCGTATGAGATCGGCGCCCAGCCCAACCGATCGTAAAAAGGCGTCCTCCAGGCGAATCACCAAGCGTTTCTCGTCTTGATGACCTTGGCCCCATATCGCCAACGTGGCTTCTTCCGGGATCTGATCGATCGCATCCACGAAATGCACCCTGTTGCCTTGGAAAAACCTCCGCACGATCGGCTTTTTCCAGGGTGAGAACGATAGCGCAAAGATATCGTTGGGGAAGCGTGTGCGCATCCTCCGCTGCAATCCCATCCATTCGACTACCCGCTCTGCCTCGCACCTCCGACCGGTTTCCGGATCAACATAGCGAGGGTACTCGATCAAGGCTGCATGGATAAGATTCTCCAGCGGGACCGGTCTGCGCCGCTCGGGAGCGGGAAGCTCATCCTGTGTCAGACCCCATCCTGCATAAAACGGCATACCAAACGTCCGTACGGGCTTTCCCCACAGAAGACCCTCAAATCCCATCTGCGACGTCACTACATAGACAGCCTCGGCATGCTCAATTAGATTCACGGGGTGGACATCATCCCCGATGACCTGCACGTTTGGACGGCGCGCGGCCCTCTCCAGATCGAAGTGCCCGCGTTTGCGACCGGCCAAGACCTCCGGGTGCACCTTCAACAGCACCGTGCATGCAGGGTGCTCTAGGAGAGCGCGATCAAGCATGCGCTGGAAGCTGGATTCATCCGCCATCCCAAAGCTGATCGACGCATCACCCCAAGTCTGATCCACAACCAACACGTAACGCTCCGGGAGATCCCCTGCATAGTCCGGCGCATAATTGTATTTGGAGACTCGCCCGTTGCGCCAGGCTGCGATCATCGCCCGAGCGCGGGCCGTTTCTTCACCGGTCAGCGGCCGGGCAATCTGAGAGTCGAGGCGTGAAGGATGGGACGCATCGTAATAGATGCCAAGATCATCGACAACGATGGAGAGTGGTGGCTCAGTCTTTCCCAGGCCGACTGAGCGCAAAAACCCGTCTTCGAGGCAGACAAACGGAATTTTTCGTGACTTTGCCACGCGCCTGGCCCGGCGCGCATATTTCCGGCGGCCCCATCCCAGCGTCGCTGTCAGCCCTGCCGGAGTGGCCAAATAGACAGGTTCGATGGTCTCGCCCAGGAATTCTCCCAGCGTCGATAGCTTGCGGAGTCCGTGATTGAACACACCATAGCGATTCATAAAGAACCATTGTTCGCGCCGGGATTACATTTCTCGTGTGGGAGTTGCGAGTTCCTTGTTTCTAGTTTCATGTTGAGGATCGATTTGGCAACTTGAAACCCGAAACGTGCAACCAGAAACTCCGGGCATCGAAGGATTACGCGGATAAACTCCGAACCTCTCCAAGCGCCATCCGAGATCCGGTGCCGGTTTTCCGATGTGAAATGACCTTCATCATCTCTTCCAGGCGATGGGCCCACGAATGTTGTTTGAGCGCATATTCTGCGCCGGCTGCGACCATGTCACGGTCCCGGGGGGTGAGACCATTCTTCAAGCCAGACATCAGATCCCGCGCCTCTTCCTCACTGGTGACGACATGGCAATAGTCCCTGAAGTAGCGATCGACCGATATGCCGGGCGTCGTCACCGCCAAAGCCCCGCAGGCAAGGATTTCAATCAGACGGCGAGAGAACATCGTGCCTGACCCCTCCACCGTGTTCACGTTCAAAGAGACCATATAATCTCGGTAGATTTGGGCTGTCTCTGTATGGTGCACGCCAGGGCGGACCTCCAGCCAGGGCAGGTCTGGATACCGATAGTTCGGGGAACGTCGATCCGAATTGCGGTCGAACACGGTCAAGCCCAGCTCGGACGAGGCGGCAAACAGAATCTCTTGCCACGACCGTCGTCGATTGTGAGTATGCCAACTATAACTCCCCAGGAAGCAAGCCCGCCGGTGCACATAGCCCCTGTGAGATGGAAAATGAATCGCCGGCTGGACGGCAAACATCAGCGGCGCCACAGTCACAGCCTGCCCGATGAGAGCCCGGTACCTCGGGACGGAGTTCCCGTCTACTGTAAAAATGTAGTCGAACAGTTTTGCGCTGGGGAAAAACCTCTCGAAATGAACGCCGTCTTCCCTATTCCAAAATAGACAGGGAATATCGAGTTCGCGCGCATAGGCAACCACCTTGCTGAGCGCGTGATTGTTCCGTTCCGGGTGATCAGGAAATGAGGCGATCTTATACTTCCAGGCATTGCCCAGCCCATGCCAAGCCGACTCCACGAACAACAGGTCGGGCTTCCAAACCTTTAAGACATACATGTAATTGAGCGGCGTAATATCGCGAACTTGGGATTCGAAGGCGAGGCAGGACCGGGTGAGTTCATCGGCAATCAGCCCTATCTTCAAATTGTGGAATGGCCCCCTCGGCGTGACCCGGTGGAAACCAAAAGACGCGCCGAGTGTCTCAAGCATGTGCTTCATCTACAGGCCGTTTGGAAGTCTATAATGGCGACCGTCAGCACTGGCTCCTCCTTCAGCAGTCCCGCCAAGAACATCCCAGTAAGGCTTAAAATGGCATGCATAGTGACGGGTGTCGAGCGATTTTGCATTTGGATCACACGGGAACTTCCATTATTTCTCAACACTTAGCTCGCAGTATTCACAAGAAGGAGAGGGTACGAGACCGACTGAGCATCGAGCCAGCCGGCCGGAGGGTCGTCGTAGCAGTGAACCGGCCATTGCAAACCTCCGCTACGCAGTTCTATCGTCTGCTCGATCAGACCAACTCCCGGAAGTCAATCGATCAACTCTTATCCTTACTGCATGTGCTGGATTGCGATATCGAGCTTCTCGTTCGAACCAAGGCAGCGCATCGGAAAGCCGCGTGACTCGTTCGGGAGGAATGGAAAGGTGTTTAGGCTAAGGACGGTAGGCTGAAGGGGTTCAGGCTATTCATCTACAGTCCTGGCCAGTCCTCGCAAGGGGGCTGGCCCTTTCTATTCGGGAGAGGGACCGGCTCCGTCGTCTGCGGCGGTGCCGGTCCCGCTGCTCCTCCCACGCCTAACCCACGGGCTTGGCCTAGACGACAGACTATAGAGACACGGGATTGGAGTATTTCTTTATAGTCTTGCCATCTGGGGCGCGAAGAAACGCCAACACTCGATACAGACCCGGCTCCGCCTTTATGTCAATCCGAAGTGTAGAGTTGGGGGAATACCACTGGGTATGGATCCGTTCTTTGCTTCGAAATACGTAAAACGCGAACTGGCCTGTCTGTGGAGCCTCACATACCACACTTGCCACAAGCACATCGCCTTCACGCTCAAGAATGACTTTTTCGATCGAATACTCGGCACGAAAGATAGGCACCGTCTCTTTTGAAGTCGTGATCCCTCTCTTAAACGAGGACCATGCGCATAGCTGCTGAATCGCTGCATGATAATATGCATCGATATAATGAAAGGGGCTGATTCCCCATTTGTGCGCGATCGATCCCGTCATTAATCCCTGATCGAATCTTAAGAACTTCTCGGGTGGGACATCGACGCTGATACGTTGATACATCCGGCTAAGGAACTGGTTGGCTGAATCGATTTGACTGTTTGAAAAGTGCGGCTCGAATTTACCTCCCTTTTCAGCTCGCGAATCCCAGAACACCTCGTTGACTCGTAGCCGATCAAGGCGACCAAGACGCCTAAGCTTGTCCACAAGAATCAACCAACCTGCCTCCAATAGGCGCCAGAGTTCTTCTGACTTGAACAAACACCTTAATCCAACAGTATAACTACCGTGAAGCCTAGAGCTGAGAAGTTCACCGGAAAATGTGGAGTGTCTTCCCTCTGGTTCTGCCTAGGGGTTGGGCGGCTCACTCGTTGACTGCGCGAGTCCTAGGCATCACGGTTGATGCCGTGAATGATTCTTGATTGATCAAATTCACGATCTCAGGAATCATCTGCTCCGGTTCAGGCGCATGACCACGAGAGTCACTATAAAGCCAGGCGTATTGGCGACCGCCAGCGGTTGCCCCTCCTTCACTCCTCCCGCCAAGCGACTCCCAGAAGGACGTAAAATGGCACGCATAGTGATGGGCATCAAGCGTATTCTGCAGAAGTATCGCGCGTGAACTTCGATTATTCCTCCACGCCTGGACCATGTTGATGCGCGAACCGTACTGCTCCTGAATCTCCTTTATTGGTTTGTCTCCAAAACAGTGTCTTCTAACTTTCTCGATATCTGTCGCGCTCTCATACGCGAAAATATCGGTCTGAGCATTGATCGCAACGGCGGTGGTATTCTCTATGCGGCTAGCCAGCGCAAGGGCACTGAAGCCTCCCCCCGATGATCCCCAAAAGATAATCTTGCCTTCCGGTATACCCAGCCCTTCTGCAAAGCGACGAATGAGCATCGCCAGATCATCAGTGGCATCGTGTTCTGCAGTACCGAGGTACCACCCCAATCCTAGATCTTTGTGAAGTTCAAGAGTTGGGTCTGCCACGCAGAGCACATGCCCAGGGAACTTCTTCTGCTGAGCCCATGTCCAGCGGCTAAAAGCCGGCAAACTGTGCTGGCTTCTGTTGATCCTGTTACTCAACATGACGAAAAGCGGCTGCTGCTCTTGACCTACATAGTACAGAGACGGAAATTTCCAATATTGGCCATGCAAAATGAGTGTACATTCTTCTGCCCGAGGCTTCTTCAATGCGTGCCCTAGTCTATAGTCGACAGGATATAGAAACAGTGGGTTGGAGTATTTTGTAATCGGAGTGCTATCTGGAGTGCGAAGGTACGAAAGAACCGAGTACAGACCTGCCTTCCCATTTATCCCAAAACGAAAGACAGGGTTTGGAGAATACCACTGAGTATGAATCCGCTCTCCATTTCGATACAGATAAAATGCGAACTGTCCAGCCTCTGATGCGTTGGACACCACGGTTGCCACCAGCATATCGCCCGGCTCGTGCCTGAGAACGACCTTTTGGATCGAGCAATTGGCATGACTAGTAGGCACTGTCTCTTCCATGGTCGTAACTATCTCCTTTATCGAAGATTAATCTGACAACTGCTAAATCGCTGCATAACAATCCGCATCGACTTCATGAGGGGTGGGGGGGGGGGTATTCCCATATGTAAGCGATCCCCCCATTTAAGCTCATGATCGAAACTAATAACTGCCCGGATGGAATATAGGCCAACACATTGATACATCCGATCAACTCCTCGGCTTACCTAGTCACATTGCCTTTATGATTTTAGCCATTACCGATTCCTAAAATACCTACCAACCGATATCATCGGCACGCCGTCACGTGTGTCGGGGCTGTACTCGATATACACAAGTGCAGATATCACACCACCACGAAGCACTGGCAATAACAATTTGTTGTGCCCGAATTCGTCAAAGCAGCCATTGGCATTAAAATCATGACCATACTCATGAAGAATATAATTGAGCCGTCCCGAGTTCGCCTGGGGAGTCAACACGCTATGATGCACCCACATCATCGGCTTTCTGTACTTGAGCGCGACGCCTGGAAGAGCTGGCAGGTCAAGTGCCATTACTGAACTAATAGACGCAGTTTTAAACTTCTGAAGATTTAGGCTCGACTGTTTTTGCGACCATTCATCCATGACGCCCATGAGCATATTCTTGTGGGCAACCTCACCATCGAAGTAGGTGCTCAAATCGCCGGGGCGAATCTGTCGCCCCGTGTGGTCCTCAGATTCATAGGCGAATCCGACGGGCTGTTTAAACGGCACATCGCTACCTGTGTCGCGCGCTTTAACAAGAACAAATCCACCAGCTGGTGATGTGTCCCGGTCCCAAGTGTACTCGTAAATACCTGCCCGTATAACAAGCCCACGTTCCTCATCTATTACCAAAGCCGGCACTCCGCTATGGATGATACCGTGGATGGTTGTAATCTGTTCGTTCGTGCAGCGGTGCGCCCCGTATGGCGCGTCCATTTCATGCCTAAAGGTCAACGGCGCACGAGGCAAATTGTCCTTCCCAAGAAACTCCTCATACTCCATGCACCAATCCACACCACAATGAAATACGGTCCCGAGTTGAAGCACATTTTGGGGTGAGGGCTCATTCACCCTCCATCCAGATGAAAAATAAATAACCTGATCAGGCCTCAACATCTCCTGTGCGGCACCCTGTGACGGCAATATGAAGCCAGCCACGAGAAATAGTAGGAGAGCAATTCCTTGTAAGGGCAGAACCGTAAGCCATTGAACAGGGAAATTTTCGCATCTATTATTTGCAAATCTGTAAGCACTGTTCGTAAGCATAGGAGGAACTTTATATTGTTCTAAGTGCCGTCATGTGCCAGGCATTTGAGACCATACGAGCACGTCTTTGGTCGCCAGCATTAGCACCACCTTCAGGTTGTGAGAGGCCCAGGGGTGGGGATTGATCTGCCCGCTCCAAGCAAAAGCAACTCTTGGGGAAAATACGCTCAACTCGCACGTTTTAACCATGGGGGAATATTGCGCCATTCAAAGTGAGACACAGCTCGCCTTATATTGCAGCTTTCAGCTGCGCGATTTTTGAATCGTACGAGCCAGTTGGGATCACAGCATACTGAGGAAGAGTTTTAAAAATGTTCTTATGGACGAACCCGTTCTTTTTAGAGAATCTAGCCGCACACTCCAATGCATTTTGATCTATCCACCACTGCTGTACATCTAGTCTAAGAGTATTCAGCAGATATCCTGACACTGTACTCAAAAAGAGCTTAGCCTTGTCTGTCGGGTTAAAAATAGAGAAGCCGGCAGTAATCTCTTCCCAGGGCAGAACATTCGACAGCACTCTAAGCCCCGCATCAACATTACTGCATTCCTCCAAGAGCAGCTTTAGGCTCTTTTTGATAGCTATGTCAAAATCCATTACAATAACCGGGCATGATTTATTATTTAGGGAAGGTCTGATTTATTCTCCGTTCATGATGTGCTAAGGGTAGCGCAGCACTGAACGGGAGGCGCGCCCATGCAGCAATCGACATTTGCCGAGGTTACGTTTGAACAGTATCGCAAGCCCACTCGCCGGGAACGGT